>NZ_CP085154.1:0-302987 GCF_022788695.1 Pseudosulfitobacter sp. DSM 107133 | reverse complement strand
ATTGCCGTCAAAACGCAACGGATAGGCCCCGGTCAAAAAGGTCTTGGCGTCGCGCAGCTCGTCCTCCGTCACCCCTTCCGAGGCGGCCTTGGCCCACTCTTCGCGGATCACCGAAATCGCCTCGGCAATCCGGTCGTTGGCCGAAGCCACGCGCCCCATGTAAACAGCAGCGAAATCGCGCGGAACCAGATAGGAATACACCCCGTAGGTCAGCCCGCGCTTTTCACGCACCTCGGTCATCAGCCGGCTTTCAAACGACCCGCCGCCAAGGATCTGGTTCAACACGGTGGCCGCAAAGAAATCGGGATCGTCCTGCGCCATGCCGCGCTGGCCAAACAGCGCCACGGATTGCGGCGTGTCAAAGTCGATAACGGTCACGCCCGCCGGAATGTCCACATCCGCCATCTGCGGTTCTGGCGCACCTGTGTCGGGCAGATCGCCCAGCAGGTGGTCCAGCAGCGGCCCCAGCTCTTCGGGGGTGATGTCGCCCACCACTCCGACATACATCCGGTCCTTGGCCAGCACCGCGTGCTGCGCCGCCACCAGATCATCGCGCGTCAGGGCCGAAACACTCTCGATCGTGCCACGATAGGGCGTTGCATAGGGGTGATCGCCATAGGCCAGCTTGTCGAACTCACGGCTGGCCAATTCGTCGGGGTCCTTGTCGTCCGAGGCAAGCCCGGTCAATACCTGCTGGCGCACGCGCTCGACCGCGTCCGGCGCAAAGCTCGGCTCAAGCAACGAGGCCCGCAGAAGATCGACCGCCTGATCACGGTTCTCGGTCAGAAAGCGCGCCGACACGGCCAGCGCGTCGTCGCCAACGTCATAGCTGAACGACGCGGCCAGACCTTCCAGCGCACGGGCAAAGGCGCGGGCATCCATGTCGCCCGCCCCTTCTTCCAGCAGCCCCGTCATCAGGTTGGTTGCCCCCCGTTTGCCGGGCGCATCCAGCGAGGCACCGCCGCGAAACCGCAGTTCCATTGCCGTGAACGGAATCGACGGTTCCTGCACCAGCCATGCAGTGATCCCGCCGGGGCTGACAACTTCGGTGATCTCGACCTCGGCGCGGGCCGGCAGCGCCAGCACCACGGTCATCATCAATGCAAGGATATATCTCATTGGCCTGCCTCCACGGGTTTCGCCAGCCATCCGGTGACCGATCCTTCGATGCGCAGCACCTTTTTCGCCACGGCCATGATGTCGTCAGCCGTCACCGCCTGCAGCACATCGGGCCAGTCCTGCACATCCGCCACCGTCAACCCCGAGGCCAGCGCCGCGCCATAGCGGTTCGCCACGCCGTCGGCGTCATCGCGGGCATAGATCTGCTGCGCCCGCAATTGCAGCTTGATCCGCTCCAACTGCTCGGCATCCACGCCGTCCTTCATGAAGCTGGCCAGCGCCGCGTCCATCGCATCCTCGGCCTGTTGCAAGCTGACATCCGGGCCGGGCACCACGATCAGGTCAAAGGTCGTGTCATCCAGCGAAACGCCGCTGTAGAAGGCGCCCGAATAGACCGCCACCTGCGTGTCGAATTGCAGCTTTTCCGCCAGATAGGACGTGGTGCCGCCTCCGAGGATCTCGGCAAGGATGGTCAGCGCTGCCGCGTCTTTCTGGTCACCCGCGTCCCGTTCAGGGGCCAGATAGGACCGGTTCACATAGGGCTGTGCCACGCGCGGATCGCGAAAGATCACCCGGCGTGCAGCGGTTTGCGGCGGCTCTTCGGTGCGGAAACGTTCGGGCAGGTCCGGCTCGGCCGGGATCACCCCGTAATAGGTTTCGGCCAAGGTCTTGACCTCGGCAGGGTCCACATCGCCCGCCACCACAAGGATCGCGTTATTGGGCGAATAATAGATGTCGTAAAAGCTCAGCGCATCCTCCAGATCCAGCGTCTGCATCTCGTGCATCCAGCCGATCACCGGAACCCCGTAGCGGTGGTTCAGGTATTGCGCCGCGTTCATCTGCTCGCCAAACAGGGCACGCGGATTGTTCTCGGTGCGCATGTTGCGTTCTTCGATGATCACATCGCGTTCTGTTTCGATGTTTTCGGGGGTCAGACGCAGGTTTTCCATCCGGTCCGCTTCCATCTTCATCATCAGACCCAGCCGGTCCGAGGCGACGCGCTGGTAATAAGCGGTGTAATCATAGCTGGTAAAGGCGTTGTCACGCCCGCCATTGGCCGCGACCGTCGCAGAAAGCTCTCCGGCTTCCATGTTGTCGGTGGCCTTGAACAGCAGGTGTTCCAGGAAATGCGCCACGCCTGACGATCCCTTGGGCTCGTCTGCCGATCCGGCCTTGTACCAGACCATCTGTGTGACAACCGGAGCGCGATGGTCTTCGACCACCACGACCTGCATGCCATTGTCCAATTCGAATGTGGTGACGTTTTCGTTTGCTGCCAAGGCTGCCATTGGCAACAGGGCTGCGATCAATGCCAGTACGGCGCGCAAATGGGTCATGCGGAATCCTATGTCGGTCGCTGATACAAAGTCAGATGGTCATGCAACCGCCAGGTTCAAGCGTGGTGCCGCCTTTGTGACCTAGTTGCGGAAACCGGTGTTGATCGGGGGGGATGATGGGGTTGGTACGCCCGCACGGCGATAGGCTCTGGCCACTTTGCCCGCATCAATCGCCTGACGCTTGTAGGCCTGGTTGTAGCGGTCGACCGGCACGATGCGATATTGCGTCAGGCGGCCCCGACGTTTGCGGAACGCTTCATCCTCGGCGGCCAGTGTCGCGCGGATATCGGCGGTGCGGCCAAAGCGGCTGGCGTGGTTGACAACCGCGCCGTCGCTGGCGGGAATGGCAGCCGTAGGCGACCCACGGCGGCCCCCCAGTTTGTCCACGCTTTCGTCAAGCGGGCGCAGATCGACAAGGTTCGCCTGCCCCGGGGTCGGGCTGGGCAGCGCCGAATAGCTTTCAGGCTCTTGCAGCGGCTTGGACGGCGTCACGATAAATTCATCCGGCCCGTCCGAGGTGCCACGCAGATCGCGCAAACCCGTGTTGGCGCAAGCGCCCAAAGCCAGCGTCACCGTCAATGCCATCAGTCCGCGTATCAGGCGCATCGCCGTCTCCCACCAATTGCCCAAACAGGCCCTTGCCCACTGACTTATCGCAGCAGGCGGGGCAATGTCACGCCCGCTTTTTGTCCTGCGCGAAAATCACCAGGCCGATTGCGCCAGCAAAAATAAAGATATCGCCGACATTGAACACAAACGGGTTATTGATGGTACAGCATGACATGTTCAGAAAATCCAGAACATAGCCATAGATCAGACGGTCAACAACATTGCCCAGCGCGCCGCCAATCAGCAGGCCGGCGCTGACAAACACGATGGGGCGCTGCTGCGCGCCGCGCAGCCACCACAGAACGGCACTACAGATCAGCAGCGCGATGACAATCAACGCCCAACGCGCCAGATCGCCATCACCGTTCATCAGGCCAAAGTTGATGCCCCGGTTCTCGCCATAGCGAAAGTTCAGCAGTGGCGGCAGCACGTCAATCGCGCGCACCCGCGCCAGTTCCATGCCGTGCACCACGGCATATTTGCTGGCCTGATCCAGCACCAGGGCGACCAGCGCCCATATGGCAATCAGACGCATCCGCTTAGTGCCGGAAGTGGCGCATGCCAGTCAACACCATCGCCAGACCCGCCTCGTCCGCTGCCGCGATCACTTCGTCATCGCGCATCGAACCACCGGGCTGGATGATCGCCGTGGCGCCGGCTTCGGCAGCGGTGATCAGACCGTCGGCAAAGGGAAAGAACGCGTCAGAGGCAACCACGGACCCTTGCGTCAGCGGCTGGGACAGACCCAGCGCCTCGGCCATGTCCTGCGCCTTGCGCGCGGCGATGCGCGTGCTGTCCACGCGGCTCATCTGGCCGGCACCGACGCCCACGGTCGCGCCGTCCTTGACGTAGATGATGGCGTTGGATTTGACGTGTTTCGCAACGGTCCATGCAAACAGCAGGTCGTTCAGCTCCTGCTCGGAGGGCGCGCGTTTGGTCACCACTTTCAGATCTTCGCGGGTGATCCGGCCGATGTCCTTGTCCTGCACCAGAAATCCGCCTGCCACCTGACGCACGGCCAATGCGGCGGCGTCAGCGGGTGCCAGACCGTCGGTGGTCAGCAAACGCAGGTTTTTCTTTTGGCTGAAAATATCCATGGCCTCGGCGCTGGCACCGGGCGCGATCACAACTTCGGTAAAGATTCCGGTGATCTCGCGCGCCGTGTCGGCGTCCAGCGGCTGGTTCAGGGCGATGATGCCCCCAAACGCGCTGGTGCGGTCACAGTCGAACGCACGGTTGTAGGCCTCTTTCAACGTGGCCCCACGCGACACGCCGCAGGGGTTGGCGTGTTTGATGATGGCGCAGGCGGGGCCTTGGGCCGGATCAAACTCGCTGACCAGCTCGAACGCCGCGTCGGTGTCGTTGATGTTGTTATAGGACAGTTCCTTGCCCTGATGCTGCTTGGCGGTGGCGACACCGGGGCGCGCGCTGCCATCGGTGTAGAACGCCGCACCCTGATGCGGGTTCTCGCCGTAGCGCAGACCCTGCGCCAGCGTCCCTGCAAAGCTGCGGCGGCGGGGTGTGCCACCGACTTGCGCCGCCATCCATGTGCTGACGGCGGTGTCATAGGCCGCCGTGCGCCCGTAAGCCGTCTGTGCCAGACGCTGCCGCAGGGCATAGGTGGTCTGACCGTCGTTGGCCTCAAGCTCGGCCAGCACCACGTCATAATCCTCGACATCCACCACGATGTTCACAAACCCGTGGTTCTTGGCCGCAGAGCGGATCATCGCAGGGCCGCCGATGTCGATGTTCTCGATCACCTCGTCATAGGCCGCGCCCTTGGCGACGGCTTCCTCGAAGGGGTAGAGGTTGACCACCACCAGATCAATCGCACCGATGTTGTGGGCGTCCATCGCCGCGCGGTGGTCGGCATTGTCACGCAGGGCCAGCAGACCGCCGTGCACCACAGGGTGTAAAGTCTTGACCCGCCCGTCCATCATCTCGGGATAGCCGGTGACATCCGCCACGTCCTTGACCTCCAGACCAGCCGCCCGCAGCGCCGCCGCGGTGCCGCCGGTGCTCAGCAATTCGACCCCCCGCGCGGCCAGGGCCTGACCGAATGGCACTAGGCCGGTCTTGTCAGATACGGAAATCAGCGCGCGGCGCACGGGATAGAGGTCGGTGGTCATGGTGTTCAGCAGCCTTTTTGCGGCCTAATCGGCCAAATCAAGTTCATCTCGGGACAGGTCCCTGATGCCAATGGCAGTCTCCTGCGCCTTGGACAAGGACCAGCGAATGCGCGTGGCATACTGCATTGCGCGCCCCTTGAGAACGATCTGTTGTGTCGCACGTGGCTTTAATCGGCCTTTTTCCAGGTAAACGCTTGGATCAAGGGCCAAATCAAAATTTCCATCATGCCGGAAAACCCAGATTTCACCGCTTTTCAGCGCCATCGAGATGGCAGCACCACCCAAATCAAGGGTCGCGTCGACCTCGGGATGCAAATGAAACCGGATGGCAAAGGGCACGCCTTGCAACTTGCTGGCGTCCAGCGCGCGATCAAACCGGCGCTTGTCGGTGTCATCCAGCGCCAGCAACATATCCTCGCCCGCCATGCCGCGCCCGTCAAAGGTCAGCTCGAGCGTGCGCGCATGGGTCAGGCCGTGGGTGCTGACGAAACCGTCATGGCCGCCCTGAAAGCGGATGCCGTCGTTGACCTGGCTCATTTCGATGGGCACCGACTGCGGCGTGTCCACCAGCATCTCTGTCGGCCCCGAACTGTCGGCATCGCCCAGCCGTGCGCTGGAATAACCGTCCAGAACCAGTGTGCTGTGCGAGGGCGTTGCGCGCCCCGCCCGCCGCCATTCCGCACCGAACGATCCGCCGGGACCGCAGTTCACGATCAACGGTCGCCGCCCCGAGGTCAGCTCGAAGGCCAGCGTCGAGGCATGGGCATTGCGGCTGGCCTTGCCACTGGCGGGCGGGCTGGCATCCACGATCACGCTGGTGCGCCCCGCGCTCAGCCGTGCATAGCCCATCGACAGCCCGTCCGGTTGCCGTGTCTTGATACCGCTGGCGGCCAATGCGTGATCCAGCCAGCCTTCTTGCCCGCGTCCGCCGCCATGGAACCGCGCCAGCGCGCCGTCGGAATGGCGCAAGGTGCGCAAGGTCGGGGCCACGCGTTCGATGGCGTCCAGATGGGCGGCGGGGGCTTCGCGCCCTGCCTCGCTCAGCGTGGCAGCGGCCCATGTCAGCAGGGTGAACACATCCAGCAGTTCTTCGGGATTGCGGGTGGGCAGGCCGCCCTGATCGTCGATCTGAAGCGCGCATTCACGCGCCAGCGCCTTGATCGCGGGTTCCGCCAGCACCTCCATGCCTTCCAGCGACAGCCCCGCATAAATCAACCCCGTCAAGGCTTCGAAACGCGGCAGGCCGGGGGCGGCGGATTGCCAGCGTTTCGACAAGAACCGCGTTTGCTGGGCCAGCGACAGATAGAACGCATCCCCCAGCGCCTTGTCCTGCCCGCGCAGAACAAACAGCGCATGGTTGATCCACCGGATCAGCCGCCGTCCTGTCAGATCCGGTGTCCAGCCCGCGCCCGATCCGCGACCAAAGCGGTCGATCCAGCCCCACAGCCACCGCTGCGCCGCTTCGCGCGTCGTGATGTCTCCGACTGCGGCCAGATCGTCCAGCCACGCAAAACCGTGCAATTCATCGGAAAATGCCGCGTCCGGCACCGTCAGATCCCACAATCCGACATCGGGTGCCGCAATCAAGTGGCCCGCAAACAGGTAGTTGCCCGCCGACAATTGCCGCCCACGGGCATAGCTGCCGATGGTCTTGGGTTCGGGAGAAGACACAAATGCCGTCGCCGCCCGCGCGCGCGTCGCCAACCGTGCATGCAGCCGGTTGAGAAAGCGCGCTTTTCGCGCGGTGAACCCGATGGGTTCAGACATGTGTGTATCCCGTCATGGGGTCTGTCTCGCTGCCTCGTGCACTGTGGCGGTGCGCTCTGATGGCGCTTGCAGCAGATGATAACCCGTATGATGGGTCAAGTCACCGTTCTTTGCGCAGCACCGCGATGTAAAATCCGTCCATCCCGCCAAGGTCGGCCCAATAGTCGGGCCGCAATCGCAATCCGCCCTCTTCGGTGATCCAGCCCGTGTCGATGCCCGCCACCTCCAGCGCAGCGCGATCCACGGCCATATCGCCATGCCGTTCCAGCGCCTCGATCACCTGCACCTCGCCCTCGTCCGGCAACAGGCTGCATGTGCAATAGACCATGCGCCCGCCCGCTTCGAGCAGCCCCCAGGCGTGGTCGATCATCTGCGCTTGCAGGTCGATCAGCCCGCCGAATTCGCTGCCGTCCTTGGCATGGGGCAAGTCGGGGTGCCGCCGGATCGTGCCCGTGGCGGAACAGGGCGCATCCAGCAGGATCGCGGGCCAGCTGCCTTGCAACTCCAGCACATCGCCAGCCTGCACCGTCGCTTTCAGCCCCGTGCGTGTCAGGTTTTCGCGCAAGCGGCCCAGACGGCTTTCGGAAATATCCACCGCCGTCACATCAGCGCCGGTTGCAGCCAGTTGCAGCGTCTTGCCGCCCGGAGCCGCGCACAGGTCCAGCACGCGGGTGCCGGATTGCGCCTGCAACAACCGCGCGGGAATGGCGGCAGCGGCATCCTGCACCCACCAGTCGCCGGCCTCGAACCCTGCCAGAGCCGACACCTGCCCGGCATCCGCCACGCGCACCGATCCGGTTGGCAGAACTGTGCCACCAACGGCTTTCGCAACGGCCTCGGCATCACCCTTCACGCTCAGATCCAGCGGCGCGCCCGCGAAATGCGCGGCCTCCATTGCCAGCATCGCCTCGTTGCCCCAAGCCTCTGCCAACGGACCACGCAGCCATTTCGGCAGACGCGGCACCCGCAGGGCCTCCCATTGCGCGGGGCCGGTGTCGGCCACCTTGCGCAGGACCGCGTTCACCAGCCCCTTGAGGTGGCCATAGCGTTTGTGGCGGCTGATGATCTGCACCAGATCATTCACCACCCCATGCGCCGCACCGCCGTTGCACAGCTCGACCGCGCCCAGCCGCAGCGCGTTCAGCACTGTCAGCGGCGGCACCTTGTTCAGGTGTTTCTTTAGCACGCGGTCCGCGCGTTCCAGCCCGCGCAGCGTATCCGTGGCCAGCCGCTGCGCGCGGGCACGGTCGGGTGCGTCCAGCCGGTCCAACTGTCCCGCGCCGATCAGTTCGGCCATCAGGCGGCCGTCTTCCTGAATCTGGTCCAGCAGCCAGATGGCACTGCGCCGTGCGGGAATGCCCGACTGCGGTTTGCTCGTCTGCGGTTTGCCCGCTTCTGGTGTGCTCTTGTCTGCCATATCGCGCCCTCGCGGGTTGTTCTGTTCCCCAAGGGGCGTATATCAAGGGGTGAGACAGGGAAAGCACCCATACGATGACAGACGAACCGAAATCCGACCTGCCCACCGATTTGCCCCCCGCCGCCCGGCGCGCCTTGGCCGAGGCCGAAGCCCGCCGCAAGGCTGCCGAACCACTGGACCTGCCCACCGAACACGGCGGGCGGATCAACGGGCTGGAGCCTGTGCGCTATGGCGATTGGGAGAAGAAGGGTCTGGCGATAGATTTCTGAGGCGCGTGCGGCGAATGCCGACTTTGACCTCGCAGTGACACTGTTAAAGGGAATGGCAGGCACTTCGGAAATGACCGCCCAAACAGTTCATTCCTATTGGATCACCGCCTCTGGCCGCGAAGGGTTCTGCGGTTCTGCCGATGCTTGCTTTCCCTATTGGAGCTTTACCAAAACCGTTATCTCGATCTGCGCCTTGAAGTTGGTCGAAAGCGGCAGGCTTGATCTGGACGCCACGCTGACAGGCACGCCTTACACGCTTCGACAGTTGCTTGGGCATACTTCAGGCTTGGGGGACTATGGGCAATTTCCTGAATATCATGCGGCCGTCGCGGCTGGGGAAACGCCATGGACCCGCGACAGGCTAATTGATGTGGCGCTTGCCAATGGCATGTTGTTCGCGCCAGCACAGGGCTGGTCATATTCCAACATCGGTTACATGTTCGTGGTCGAGTTGATCGAAGCGACCTTGGAAATGCCATTTCGTGAGGTCATTGCCGATATGGTGTGCAAGCCGTTGGGGCTGACCAGTATCGAGCTTGCAGAAACACGTGAACAGTTTCAGCGGGTGCATTGGCAGGCGGCGACCGGATACGATCCAAAGTGGGTCTACCATGGCTGTCTGATCGGAAACGCCCCCGACGCCGCGCGGCTGCTGCACGCGCTTTTGGCGGGTCGACTGTTGCAGCCCGCGATCTTGCGCGAAATGTTGGATGCAAAATACCTTGGCGGTGCTCTTCCTGACCGCCCATGGACAGAATGCGGATATGCGCTTGGCCTGATGTCTGGCGCAATGAAACAGGCGGGCAAGGCTGTCGGACACTCTGGTGGCGGACCGTTCTGCGTGAATGCGGTCTATCATTTTCCAGACGTCAGTGACCCTGTCACTGTCGCTTCGTTCACCGAGGGAACCGCCGAGGGTGTTGCCGAATTTGCAAACATGAGGCTGGCCACAAGTCAATGACCGGCAGAGGGGCCTGCTGATCGGGTTCCGCAAATCCGTCTTGTCCGGTCACATCTGCCGAACATCCGCCTCCAGCGCCGCGGCCAGCAGATCATAGACCAGCCTGATCCGGCGATTCGTCTGCACTTCGCGGTGAACGGTCAGCCATGTGGACACCATCACGGGCGCGATCTGCGGCATGATCCGCACCACGTCCGGCGTGTTGCGGGCCACGGTTTCGACCATGACCGTCACGCCCAACCCCTGACGCACCATTTCCCAGACCGCGACACCGCTGGCCGAGGTCGCCCGTATCATCGCCGCTGTCACCGGCAGGCCGTGCCGGTTCAGCACATCGACCCCCGCCGCATCCGCGTCAAAGCCGATGAAGTCGAGGCGCTGGAAATCGGCCAGCGTTTGCGGGGTGCCGTTCTTGTACAGATAATCGCGAGATGCGTACAAATATGCTGGCACATCTGGCAGCTTGCGGGCGATCAGCTCGGGCTGTTTCGGGGCCACATGACGAATGGCAATGTCCGCCTCGCGACGTTGCAGGTCGCGCACCGCGTTGCTGGCGATCACGTCGACTATGATGCCGGGGGCGGTCTTGCGCAGGTCGGCCAGAACGGCGGGCAACCAATAGGCGGACATCGCATCGCTTGCAGTGATGCTGACGCGCCCCTCCAGATTATCGGCGCGGCCCGCGGCGGCCATAGCCAACGCATCCGCCGCCGCGCCCATCCTGCGCACATGGGCCAGCATGTCCTGCCCCGCAGGGGTCAGCACCAGCGAACGGCCGACGCGCTCGAACAACACCACGCCCAGCGCCGCCTCAAGTGCCGCGACCTGCCGCCCCAAAGTCGGTTGTGTCAGCCCCAGCGCCCGTGCGCCCGCCGACAGCGACCCGTGTTCCGCCGTCGCCAGAAATCCGCGCGCCTGTGTCCAGTCGATGTTCTTATCCATGCATTTATGCATAATCAAAGTACGGATTCAGGCAATTTCTTTTTAAGCAGCGCCCCGCTAGCTCTGCGTCAACCTGAACAGAAAGACCGACCATGCCCAGCTCTGCCGCCTTTTGGACCAAAGCCGCCCCGAAATACGCCAAGTCGCCCATCAGTGACTTGGCAACCTATGAACACACGCTTGCGCGCACCCGTGCGTTTCTGCCACCCGATGCCAAGGCGCTGGAAATCGGCTGTGGTACGGGCACCACGGCGTTGAAACTGGCGGGGGACGTGAAAAGCCTGCTGGCCACGGACATCGCCGAGGGCATGATCGCGGTGGCACAGACGAAACCCGCGCCCGCCAATCTGCGATTTGCCACTGGCATCCCCGGCGATGCCGCACTTGCGGGCGAAGCCCCCTTTGACGTCGTGCTGGCGTTCAACCTGCTGCATCTGGTGCCCGACCTGCCGCAAACCTTGCGGACCGTGCATGGGTTGCTACGCCCCGGTGGCCGGTTCATCAGCAAATCGGCCTGTCTGCGCGATGGCAGCATGTTTTTGCCGCCACTGATCTGGGTGATGCAACGCATTGGCAAAGCGCCCTATGTGGGCAATTTCAACGCCGCCCATCTGGAACAGGCCATCGCACAGGCGGGGTTTCGGATCGAGGTGGCCGAAACGCACGGCAAGGGGTTCAGCCGTTGTGTCGTTGCCACAAAGGTCTAGCTCCGGTGTCAGATGCCAAGCGCGCCGACTTTTGGGTCACACCGCTGCCCCATAGCGCGTAGCTATGTCCGAAGGACCGGACGGGGGCCAAGCGGTCATTCGTGAAAAATGTAGCGAACGGCTGGAATGAGCCCTGAATGATCTACCCACACAGGGCAGTGCCTGACCGCGGGTGGGCATCGGGACGTTGGTTAGTGCCACTTTATGTCTCGTCTTTGGCGTGGGGGAGAATAGGTGAAACACGGTGAGGAAGCGCCCGCCCATGGGGCGGTCGGGCGCTGCCCGGCGGTGCTACGCACCTTGATTCCGGGCTTTGGTGAAGTGCGGCTCTGTCCCGCCCACGAGACTTTGGCGTCGACTGTGCCGAAGGGCCGGTCTGGACCCTAGTTCAGGCGAAACGCCGCGCTGTCGCCCTGCCCCTTGTCCGAGGTGAAACGGATGCGTCCGGGTTCGACCCGGACCTCCTGACAATTGTAACCCAGCGCATCGCCGCCCCAGTACAGGTCGCGGCAAAAATAGCTGCCCTGCCATTTCCATGTGCCGGTCACGTCCCAGGCCGCACCTTTGCCCGCGATGCTGCCATCGGGGCGCACTTCGATCCTGACCAGCGGACGGGTCAGGGTCTTGCCGCTGACCAGCTTGACGAAATCGGTCTGCGAGGTCACCACGTTTGACTCTGCCCAGACAGGCAGCGCAACACTCAACGCCGCGAAGATCGCACTGATACTGAGTTTGGAGGGCATCGCTGAACTCTCGGCTGCATTCGGGTACACCAAGAGATACGGACGCCATCGCCGTTTGGTTCAAAAATTCCGAAATGTCGGCGTCAGACCCGCAGGCCTCAGTCGTTCAGCCCCAGAACGTCCATCATGTCGTAGGCCCCCGGTGCCTTGTCCTGCGCCCACTTCGCGGCCCGAATCGCGCCACGGGCAAACAGAACGCGGTCGGTCGCCATGTGGCGCAGCACGATACGCTCGCCGGCGCCTGCGAACATCACGTCATGTTCGCCCACAATATCGCCGCCGCGAATCGCGCTAAAGCCGATGTCGCCGCGTTTGCGTGCGCCGGTGATGCCGTCGCGCCCGCTGTCGCGCACATCGTTCAGCACCACGCCACGGCCTGCGGCGGCGGCCTCGCCCAGCATCAGCGCGGTGCCGGATGGCGCGTCGACCTTGTGGTGGTGGTGCGCTTCGATCACTTCGATGTCGAAATCTTCGTCCAGGGCCGCGGCCACGCGTTTGGTCAGCTGCACCAGCAGGTTGACCCCCAGGCTCATATTGCCCGCGCGCACGATGGCGCAGTTTTTCGAGGCCGGTTCCAGCGCCGCAATCTGGGCGTCGGTCATGCCCGTGGTGCCGATGACATGGGCCACACCTGCGTCGGCGCACAGGGCCGAAAACGCCAAAGTCGCTTCGGGGGCGGTGAAATCAATCACCACCTGCGCCGCCGCAATGGCTTTGGCCGCGTCATCCGTCGCAACCACACCGCTGGCCGCGCCGCCCATCGCCTGCCCCACATCCTGCCCGACCCAGTCGTGGCCCGCACGTTCAATGGCGGCGGCCAGATGCACACCATCCGTTTCGGCAATGGTGCGGATCAGCATCTGGCCCATGCGGCCAGAAGCTCCGGTGACGGCAATTCCTATCGTGTCGGCCATGGTCGTATTCCCTGAATAAGCGGTTTGTCGCAGGTCTAGCCTGTGCGGTGCCGCTTGGCAAAGTGTCTGGGCTGTCCTAGATGGGGTATATGGCAAAGAACAAGTCCCCTGACGGAGCCGGTCCGTCCCAGCGTCAACTTCGGGTTGGTGAATTGATCCGCCGCACCTTGTCCGAGGTGCTGGCACGCGGTGACGTGCACGACCCCGATCTGAACCGCATGTCGATCACCGTGGGCGAGGTGCGTACCTCGCCCGACCTGAGAATCGCAACGGCCTATGTGCTGCCCTTGGGTGGTGAAGGAAAAGACGAGGTGCTGAAGCTGCTGGCCCGCAACAAGGGCGAGCTGCGGCATGTCGTCGGCAAAAAGCTGGCGCTGAAGTTTGCGCCCGATCTGCGGTTCCAGCTGGATCAGACATTTGACCAGATGGACGACACCCGCCGGATGCTTGCGCAGGATGCGGTGCGTCGGGACACCGACACCTGATGCGCGCGGCACTGATCGGTGCGTTGGTCTGGCTGGCCTGCGGGCCGGTCTGGGCGACAACCTGCGAAAACCGCAGCCATCTGGGCAACTCCTATACGGTGTGCACGGTCGATCTGACGCAGGAAAAGCTGCACCTGTTCCTGCGCGATGACAACGACAAGGTTTATGGCGGGTTCAACGCGATCAATCAGGCCCTGGGCGCAGATGGCAAGACGCTGGGTTTCGCGATGAATGCGGGCATGTACCACGAAGACCGCGCGCCCGTGGGCCTGTATCTGGAAGACGGCCACCAAGAGATGGGGCTGGTGACATCCGCCGGACCGGGCAACTTTGGCCTGTTGCCCAACGGTGTGCTGTGTTTGCGCGACGGGCGGGCCGATGTGATCGAGACCTTGCGTTTCGCGCGCGAGAAACCGGCCTGCACCGATGCGTCGCAATCCGGCCCCATGCTGGTGATCGACGGTGAGTTGCACCCGCGCTTTCTGGTTGATGCCACCTCGCGCTATGTGCGCAACGGGGTTGGCACCACGGCGGACGGGCACATAGCGCAATTCGTGATTTCCAACGGCCTTGTCACCTTTTACGAATTCGGCAGTTTCTTTCGCGATGTGCTGAACCTGCCGCAAGCGCTGTATTTCGATGGCAACGTGTCGCGGCTGTATGCCCCCGATCTGGGGCGGCACGATCCGGGCCGCCGTTTGGGGCCAATCATCGGCACCGTGGCGCGCAAAGCGCCGTAAGCGTCACGAATTGACAGCACAGACGCGCTCGGCTAGGCCGCACGCTCTGATTTTCACGTTGATCCGACACGACAGACCAAGGGGGCACCATGGGCCGCAGATCCAAAGGACGCGACATTTCCGGCTGGCTGGTCATCGACAAGCCCGCAGGCCCGACATCGACCACCGTGGTGAACAAGGTGCGCTGGGCGCTGAATGCCAAGAAGGCCGGCCATGCGGGCACGCTGGACCCTGACGCCACCGGCGTGCTGGCGATTGCGCTGGGCGAGGCGACCAAGACGGTCCCCTACATCACCGACGCGCTCAAGGCGTATACATTCACCGTGCGGCTGGGTCAGGCCACCAACACCGACGACGCCGAGGGCGAAGTGATCGCGCAATCGGACATGCGCCCGACTGACGACCAGATCAAGGATGCGCTGGGCACATTCGTGGGCGACATCATGCAGGTGCCGCCGCAGTTCTCGGCGGTCAAGATCGACGGGCAGCGCGCCTACAAGCGGGCCCGCGACGGCGAGGAAATGGAGATTGCGGCGCGGCCCCTGTGGGTCGAGGAGCTGCTGATGGTGGGCCGCCCCGATGCGGATCATGTGACGCTGGAAATGACCTGTGGCAAGGGCGGCTATGTGCGGTCGATCGCGCGCGATCTGGGTGCGGCGCTGGGGTGTTTCGGCCATGTGCGCGAACTGCGCCGCATCTGGTCGGGGCCGTTTGATGCTGCTGATGGGCTGACCATGGAGCAGGTCGAGGCGATGGCGCACGACCCCGCGCTGGACGCCCATCTGCGCCCGGTCGAGGAAGGGCTGGCCGATCTGCCGGAACTGAAAGCCACCGCCGAGGGTGCAGTGCGCTTGCGCAATGGCAATCCCGGCATGGTGCTGCCGTCGGACGTGGAATATGGCGACGAGGTCTGGGTGTCTTTCGAAGGCAAGGCCGTGGCTGTGGGCCGCTATAAGGCGGGCGAGGTGCATCCGGCGCGTGTGTTCAACCACTGACGGCGCAGGTCGCTAGGGGCAGGAGCCTCCGGCGGGGATTTTTTGAACCAGAGAAGCCGGGCCGGTTGATTGACCTTCAACCCGCCAGGGCACCATAACGGCGGCATGATTACACGCACACATACCAAGGGCGACGCGCCGTCGACGGCGGTTTATTCGGACTGCGAGCGGTATCGCTATAGCCTGACGCGGGTTTGGGATGACAGCGCCACGCGGGTGACCTTTGTCATGCTGAACCCGTCAACCGCGACCGAGGTTCAGAACGACCCCACGGTCGAGCGTTGCGAGCGGCGGGCGCGCACGCTGGGCTATGGCGGGTTTTGCGTGACCAACATCTTTGCCTGGCGGGACACCGACCCGCGCAAGATGCGGGCCGCTGCGGATCCGGTCGGGCCGCAGAATGATGCCGCGATTGCACAGGCCGCCGGTTGGGCCGATGCGGTGATTGCCGCATGGGGCACGCACGGGGCGCATCTGGAACGAGGAGCGGCCGTGGCGCGGCTGCTGGACGGCGTGGGGAAACCGTTGTTTCATCTGGGTCTTTCCAAAGCCGGACATCCGCGCCATCCACTGTATCTGCCCTATTCCCAGGCACCCGAAACCTGGCATCCAGACACCCCGACATTATCGCGCGGTTAACCATAGGTTTGAAATGGCTTTGAAATTTACCCCCATCTGTGGCCTTATTTCCAAGGGATTTTCCATAGAGAGTTTGGGCGCAGATGTTGTGGTTGGCGGGATTGATGGGCTTGATGACTGTGGGCGCGGTCAGCTTTGTGGACATGTCCACACATGGCGATGATGCCGATGCGGATATGCCCGAGGACCAAGCGGTTCCAGACAATGCACCGCGCATTGGCGATGACATCGACCTGACGGCATCTGGCCCTGACGATACCGACGCTTTTGAAACCGCAACCGCTTCGATCCTCGCAGGGGTCGCTGACACCGAAACCATGACCGGCACCGAGGACGACGACCAGATCGGCGGCTATGAGGGGGACGACACCATTCACGGCGGCAGCGGCGACGACGACATTTACGGCATGGACGGCGACGATACGCTGGACGGCGATGCGGGCGACGACACTTTGCATGGCGGTGCCGGACGCGATCTGGTGCATGGCGGGTCCGACGATGATGTCTTGTACGGCCACAATGACGACGACAGCCTGATCGGTGACGACGGCAACGACACACTTCAGGGATCACAGGGCAATGACCTGCTGATGGGCGACGATGGCGACGACGCGCTGCATGGCGGGCTGGATGATGACACGCTGGACGGTGGAGCGGGCGCGGACACGCTGTTTGGCGGCTGGGGCAATGACGTGGTGATCGGACTGAATCACGACGAAGACACCGGCGCAATCACCGACGGCAGCGACAAGGATTTCCTGAATGGCGGCGGCGGCGACGATCTGATCGTGGCCGGTGCCGAGGACGTTGTCACTGCGGGTGACGGGGCGGATACGGTCGTGACGGGCGATTGGGTCGCGGACGGGCTTTCGGTTGAAATTCTGGATTTCAACACGGGCGACGACAGCCTTGTGCTGGTCTGGAATGACGACGATGCCGCGACCGAGCCCGACATCGCACTGCACCCTGACCCGGATGATTCTGACATCATGCATGTCACGATGGATGGCGTGGTTGTGGCGAACATCAGCGGTGGCGGCGATCTGACCCTGGGCGACATCGCGTTGATCCCGCTGAGCGCGGCACAGGGCAGCGGTATCGCCAGCCTTTGACCCAGACAAAATTTGCGGCGCGAATAATTCTTTGCCTTCGCGCGGGAATCCCCCTATACGCCCCCATCGCCGTTGCGCATTGGTGCAACTGCGTCTTTCTCCATGGGCCCTGCTGGACGACATCCCGGCTTGCGCCATCACCTTAACCTTTTGAAAAGGAGACCCCGATGTCGATTACTGCTGAAGAAAAGCAACGCGTCATGAAAGAATTCGCAACTGCTGAAGGCGACACTGGTTCGCCCGAAGTGCAGGTTGCCATCCTGACAAGCCGCATCTCTACCCTGACAGAGCACTTCAAGACCCACAAAAAAGACAATCACGGTCGTCGTGGTCTGCTGAAAATGGTTGCCCTGCGCCGCAAGCTGCTGGACTACCTGAAGGGCAAAGACGAAGCACGCTATCAGGACCTGATCAAACGTCTGGGCATCCGCCGCTAAGTTTGAGATTTCATCCTGACGCTGCTCAAGAGCCGCGTCGGATCAGAACGCCCGCCCTAACCGGCGGGCGTTTTTGCGTTCCTGAAAGCGCATTCACAAGATGAGCAATTCACAGGCCACCCGCGTCAATCAGTCCAGTTTTGTTGCAATTTCATCGTAACTTGGGCGGTTTTCCTGCCATTGCACCAGGATTTGGTCCCTTTGTCTTTCATTCGCGCAGTATCATTCCGTGTCATGGGGCCGCAATCAACAACCCTGGCGCGAAATCGGCTACATCACGTGGACCGGCCCCTCCGAATAAGAAAATCGCCAGGCACAGGGACAGAAGGATGCCCTTATGACGACGAAACTGTTGATCGGGCTCGACGGCAAAAGTTCGGGTGACCGCGCTTTGACCTTCGCCGAAAACCTCGCAAAGCTGATCGGAGACGCTGAACTGCTGGTCGTTTATGTGATCGAATGGTCGCCCTATTCGTTCCAGACGCCTGAAGAAAACGCGGAACGGCACAAACGTCGCGAAGAGGAAATCTCGACCGCGATGGAACGGGTGGTGACGCCGGCGCTGGAGCGGCTGGAAGCGGCTGGCATCAAAGCGCAAGGCATGGTGCGCCACGGCAATGTCGCAGACACGCTGGATTCGACCGCGGCCAAACAGAACGCCGCGCAAATCATTGTCGGACGGTCCACCGAATCCGGGTTGAGCAAGCGCATTTTCGGCAGCTCCACCGCCAATCTGGTTATGGGTGCAAATGTGCCTGTGACGGTCGTGAGCTAAGGAGAGACATCATGAACATTCTTCACAAACTGGCGCTGTCTTTGGCGGCGCTGTCGGCCTCTGCGGTTCCGGCTTTGGCGCAAGAGGCCGACAGCCTAGACGCGAAAGTGAACGAGGCCTTTGCTGCCTTTACCGGCCCCTTCGTCAACCTGATCTTCGCCCCATTCCCCGGCACCAGTTTCCCGTGGATCGTGATGTGGCTGGTGGTCGCGGCCACGGTTTTCACCCTGTATTTCGGTTTCGTTCAGTTCCGGTTCTTCGGTCACGCCATCGCGCTGGTCAAAGGCGACTATTCCGACCCGAATGACGCGGGCGAGGTCAGCCATTTTCAGGCGCTGGCCACCGCGCTGTCAGGCACGGTCGGTCTGGGCAACATCGCTGGTGTTGCCGTGGCGGTTGGCATTGGCGGCCCCGGCGCGACGTTCTGGATGATCCTTGCCGGCCTTCTGGGCATGGCGTCCAAATTCACCGAATGTACCTTGGGCGTGAAATACCGCAACGAATACCCCGATGGTACGGTTTCGGGCGGTCCGATGTACTATATCTCGAAAGGCTTCGACGAACTGGGCCTGCCGGGGGGCAAGATCCTGGCGGTGCTGTTCTCGATCTTTTGTATCCTTGGTGCGTTTGGCGGGGGCAATATGTTCCAGGCCAATCAGGCACATGCACAAATTTCGGGGATTGTCGGGGATTATCCGGGCTGGATCACCGGCATCATCTTTGCGGCCATCGTTTTTGCCGTGATCGTGGGTGGTATCAAATCCATCGCCAATGTCACCGAAAAGATCGTGCCCTTCATGGGCATCCTCTATGTCGGTGCGGCGTTGATCATTCTGGCGGTGAACTATGACAAGATCGGCTGGGCATTTGGCCAGATCTTCGAAGGGGCCTTTAGCGGGCTTGGCGTTGCGGGCGGTCTGGTCGGTGCGTTGATCCAGGGCTTTAAACGTGCGGCTTTCTCGAACGAGGCGGGCGTCGGTTCGGCGGCCATCGCCCACTCGGCGGTGCGCACCAAAGAGCCGATTACCGAAGGGTTCGTATCCCTGCTGGAACCGCTGATCGACACCGTTGTGATCTGTACGATGACCGCGCTGGTCATCACCATTTCGCAGCAGTTGATCGTAGACCCGGACACGGGACGGTTCGTGCTGAACGAAGCGGGCACGGCGATTGCCACTGTTGATGGCAACACCGGCGTGGCGCTGACATCGGCGGCCTTTGCGTCGGGCATCAGCTGGTTCCCCTATGTTCTGGCGGTTGCGGTGATCCTGTTCGCCTTCTCCACCATGATCTCGTGGTCGTATTACGGGCTGAAGGCGTGGACCTATCTGTTTGGCGAAGGCAAGACATCCGAGCTGACCTTCAAGCTGATCTTCTGCGTGTTCATCGTGATCGGTGCGGCGGCCAGCCTGGGCCCTGTCATCGACTTTTCGGACGCGGCGATCTTTGCCATGGCGGTGGTCAACATCTTTGCGCTGTACTTCCTGATGCGGATCGTGCGGGCCGAGTTGAACTCTTATGCCAGCCGCCTGAAATCGGGCGTGATTGCCAAGTTCCACTAAACGCAGTTCTCGTGCAGACGGCGCACCTGCCGTCTGCCCCGTGAACACCGCAACCGCGCCCTGCAATCCGGGGCGCGGTTGTTTCGTTTTGGACGGCACAGGCCACGTTGCGCCATAGCAGCAAAGGCTTTCCATATAGGGCAAAACACTGTATGCCCCGCCAATCTGAGATCGGCGCCCGGACTCCAGCGCCCGAAAAGAAGATACCGGAGTCAGGGGCAATACGGCCCCTAAGCAAATGGCCGATGTGGCCAACCTGAGGAACGTAGATGTTTAACGTAACGACGAAATCAATGCAGTGGGGCGAAGAAACGCTGACACTGGAAACCGGAAAAGTGGCCCGTCAGGCGGACGGGTCGGTGATCGCCACGCTGGGCGAGACTTCGGTCATGGCAAACGTAACCTTTGCCAAGAAACAAAAACCCGGTCAGGACTTTTTCCCGCTGACCGTCCACTACCAGGAAAAATACTATGCTGCGGGCAAAGTGCCCGGCGGCTTTTTCAAACGTGAGGCCCGCCCCACCGAGAAAGAAACCCTGACCGCGCGTCTGATCGACCGTCCGATCCGCCCGCTGTTCGTCCCCGGCTTCAAAAACGAAGTTCTGGTGATGTGTACCGTTCTGTCGCACGACCTGGTCAACGACCCGGACATGGTTGCGATGATCGCCGCAAGCGCCGCGCTGACCATTTCGGGCGCGCCTTTCATGGGCCCGATCGCCGGTTGCCGCGTGGGCTTTGAAGGTGGCGATTACGTCCTGAACCCCACAGTCGACGACATGCAGGACCTGCGTCTGAACCCCGAACAACGTCTTGATCTGGTTGTTGCCGGCACCAAAGACGCCGTGATGATGGTTGAATCCGAAGCTTACGAACTGTCGGAAGCCGAAATGCTGGGTGCGGTGAAATTCGCCCACGAGCAGATCCAGCCGGTCATCGACCTGATTATCGAACTGGCTGAAAGCGCGGCCAAAGAGCCGTTCGATTTCCAACCTGCCGATTATTCCGAGCTGTCCGCAGCCGTGAAAGCCGCAGGCGAGACCGAGATGCGCGCCGCTTTTGCGATCAGCGACAAGCAAGAGCGTACAACAGCCGTTGCCGCCGCCCGCGAGACCATCATGGCCGCGCTGTCGGACGAGCAAAAAGAAGATGCGAACCTTGGGTCCGCTCTGAAAAAGCTGGAAGCGTCCATCCTGCGCGGTGACGTTGTGAAAACCGGCAAGCGTATCGACGGCCGTCAAACCGACGAGATCCGCGACATCGTGTGCGAAACCGGCTTTTTGCCGCGGACCCACGGTTCGGCTCTGTTCACCCGTGGTGAAACACAGGGTCTGGTCGTGACCACGCTGGGCACCGGCGACGACGAACAATTCATCGACGCGCTGCACGGCAACTTCAAATCCAACTTCCTGCTGCACTACAACTTCCCTCCCTATTCGGTTGGTGAAGTGGGTCGTGTCGCAGGTCCGGGCCGCCGCGAGATCGGCCACGGCAAGCTGGCATGGCGTGCGTTGCAGGCGGTTCTGCCCGCATCCACCGACTTCCCCTATACCATCCGTGTTGTGTCCGAGATCACTGAATCGAACGGCTCCAGCTCGATGGCCTCTGTCTGCGGCGGTTCGCTGTCGATGATGGACGCGGGCGTTCCGCTGAAATCGGCCGTGGCCGGTGTTGCGATGGGTCTGATCCTGGAAGAAGACGGATCATATGCGATCCTGTCGGACATCCTGGGTGACGAAGACCACCTGGGCGACATGGATTTCAAAGTGGCAGGCACCGAAAACGGGATCACCTCGCTGCAAATGGACATCAAGATCGCAGGCATCACGCCCGAGATCATGGAAAAAGCGCTGGCTCAGGCCAAAGCGGGCCGGATGCACATTCTGGGCGAGATGAACAAAGCACTGACCGGCGCGTCGGACTTCTCGGTGCACGCACCGCGCATCGAAACCATGCAGGTGCCTACGGATAAAATCCGCGAAGTCATCGGTTCGGGCGGTAAAGTGATCCGTGAAATCGTCGAAGTGTCGGGCGCCAAGGTCGACATCAACGACGACGGCATCATCAAGATTGCGTCGCCCAACGGCGAAGCGATCAAGAAAGCCTATGACATGATCTGGTCGATCGTGGCCGAGCCGGAAGAAGGTGCCGTTTACACCGGGACCGTTGTGAAAATCGTCGATTTCGGCGCTTTCGTGAACTTCTTTGGCAAGCGCGATGGTCTGGTGCACGTCAGCCAGATCGAAAACCGCCGCCTGAACCATCCGTCGGATGTGCTGAAGGAAGGCCAGGAGGTCAAAGTGAAGCTTTTGGGCTTTGATGACCGTGGCAAGGTGCGCCTGTCGATGAAAGTCGTCGATCAGGAAACCGGCGAAGAAATCAAGAAAGAAGAAGACGCCGAATAAGGCGCTTCGTTCTTTGTGAAAATACCAAAAGGCCCCGGTAGCGAAACCGGGGCCTTTTTTCATTTGTGGTTCGTGTTACTCGGCGGCTTGGGCCGTGTCGTTCAGGGTGGGATAGTCGGTATAGCCTTTGGCCCCTCCGCCATAGAATGTATCCGGGTTTGGCTGGTTATACGGGCCATCCCTGGAAATGCGTTTGGTCAGATCGGGGTTGGCGATATACATCCGGCCAAAAGCCACCGCATCCGCGCGGCCCTCGTTGATCCACTGCGCCGCCTCGGCGGGTTCAAAGCCGCCGTTGACGATGAATGGACCGTCGAACGCCTTGCGCATGGCATCTACGATCTTGGTATTCTCGGGTTCCCCCGAGCGGACGACGTGCAGATAGGCCAGCCCCTTGCCCGACAGCGCCTTGGCGGCGGCGACGTAGGTCTCCATCGGATTTTCGTCATGCGACCCGCCGGGACCACCCGCTGGCGACAGGCGCACGCCCACACGATCTGCGCCCAGAACGTCGATCACCGCGTCGACACCTTCGACCAGCAGACGCACGCGGTTCTCGACCGAGCCGCCGTATTTGTCATCGCGTGTGTTGACGGAGGTGCGCAGGAACTGGTCGATCAGATACCCGTTGGCACCATGGAATTCGACACCGTCAAACCCCGCCTTGTCGGCGCATTTGGCCGCATGGCGATAATCTTCGATCAGACGCGGGATTTCCTCCAGCGTCAGCGCGCGTGCTTCGGGGTGGGGCACCATCGGGCCGTCGGGGTGCAGATCGCCGACAAAGGCATCGCCTTTGGGGGTCCATACGCTTGACGACACGGGTGCAGCGCCGTCGTGAAACACGCTGTGGCTGATCGCGCCGACGTGCCACAGCTGACAAAAGATATGCCCGCCCGCCGCATGAACCGAGTCGGTCACGGCCTTCCAGCCGTTCACTTGCGCGTCGGTGAAAATGCCGGGGGTCCAGACATAGCCCTGCCCTTCCGTGCTGATTTGCGTGGCCTCGGTCACGATCAGCCCGGCACCGGCGCGTTGGGTGTAATAGGTCACGTGCAAATCGGTCTGCGCGTTTTCGTCGGGCGTCGAGCGGGACCGCGTCAGCGGGGCCATAACAATGCGGTTGGGGGCAGCGACGCGGCCCAGATTAACCGTGTTGAACAGTGGTTCATGTGCCGGGATATCAGCCATGTCGGGATTTCCTTTTCATTACGTCTTTTATATCTCAGCAGCCCAACGCCCCCTTACAAGAGCAGTTCCGTTCGGCGGCGCACAACGGGGACTTCCCTTTCGCACAGGGGCTCTTGTATAAGCACGAAAATCCACGGAACGGGCTGAGAATGAATTATTCCAATACGGAAAAAGCGCTATTACGGGAACTGCAACGCGATTGCAGTCAATCGCTGGCACAAATTGCCGATCGTTGCGGCATGGCGCAAAGCACGGTCTGGCGCAAGGTTCAGGAATTCGACGCGTCGGGGGCCATCCTGCGCCGGGTGGCGTTGCTGTCGCCGTCGCATGCGGGTTGCAAGCTGACCGTTCTGGCCACCATCATCCTGCGCGACCATGCCGAGGCCACGGTTTCGGGCTTTGCCGCGTTGATCGCAGGCCATCCCGAAGTGGTTGAATGTCTGGCCACATCGGGCACCGCCGATTACCAGATGAAAGTGCGTGTGGCAGATGTCGAGGCCTATGAGCATTTCATGACCAACACGCTGCTGCGCAGCCCCTATGTGCGCGAGGTACATTCGTCATTCGTGCTAAAAGAACTGAAATCGACGACCGAGTTGCCGCTGTGACCGCTGGCGCGGGGCGGACATTCACATTAGCCATGCCGCCATGCATTCGCTGATTATCCATATGTCCAGCGCCACCCGGCGCCGCGCCAACGTCGCGACGTTGGTCCAGCGCCTGCCCGATGCGCAAGTGATCGAGGCCGTGCGCGGGGCTGATGCGGGAGTAACGCCTGCGCGCGGTGACATCCACCATCCACGCTACCCATTTCCCATCGGCGCGGGCGAAGTCGGCTGTTTCCTGTCGCACCGCACCTGTTGGCAACGGATCGTGGACGCTGGCTGGGACTATGCCCTGGTTGCCGAGGATGATCTGGCGCTGGACACCGAACATTGGCCGCATGTGGAGAAGCTGGTCAACACCCATGCCACTGCCGACAGCTTTATCCGCATTCCGGCCAAGACCCGCGAGACCCCCGCACAGGTGGTGGCCCGCGACGGCCCTTGCTCGCTTATGCTGCCCCGCGTGATCGGCCTGCAAACGGTGTTTCAGGTGGTGGGCCGCAACGCGGCGCAACGCTTGCTGGCGACCACCGAAACGCTGGACCGGCCTGTAGACACGTTCCTGCAAATGCACTGGGTTCATGGCCAGCGCGTCCATACCATCCTGCCCAACGGCGTGCGGGAACTGACGGCGGATCTGGGCGGATCGACCATCCAGAAGAAAACCCGCACCAGCGGCAAGCTGATGCGGGAGATCAATCGCTGGCGGTATCGCCGCGCCGTCGCGGCGCGCCCGCAGGTCTCGTTTACTTAGGCAGCGCGGCCTTGCGCAGATAAGGCAGAACGGTTTCAAACTCACCGAAACGGGCTTTGGCATCTTCGTTCGACACAGTTGCCGGAATGATCACGTCATCGCCCACGTTCCAGTTGGCGGGTGTGGCTACGCCATGGCCTGTCGAGGTTTGCAACGCGTCCAGCGCACGCAGCACTTCGGCAAAGTTGCGGCCCACGGTCATCGGATAGGTCATCGACAGCTTCAGTTTCTTATCGGGGCCGATGATGAACACAGAGCGCACGGTGGCGCTGTCGTTGGGCGTGCGACCGTCGGGCAGGTAAGCTTCGGCCGGCAGCATGTCAAAGGCTTTGGACACCTCAAGACCGCTGTCTGCGATAATCGGAAAGCCGGCCTTTGCACCCGAAGAGGATTCGATATCACCCTTCCACTTCTTGTGGTCTTCCACGCCATCGACGCTGACGCCGATCACCTTGGTGCCCCGCTTGGCCCATTCGTCAGCCAATTGTGCAACTGCGCCGAATTCGGTGGTGCAGACGGGGGTGAAATCCTTGGGGTGGGAAAACAGGATGGCCCAGCTTTCACCAATCCAGTCATGCAGGCCAAAGCTGCCTTGGTCGGTTTCGACGGTCAGGTCGGGAATCGTATCGTTGATGCGCAGGGACATGAATGGTCCTCCTATTTTGAATTCTACTGCACAATGTAGTGTGGCTTTGGACGCGTTGCATCCCCTGACTTGCGTGTCATTTGGTCCGGTGACACAGTGCGCGCAAATCATGATCCGCAATGGAGGCATTATCATGCTGGAGAAACGCGACTTTTACATCAATGGCAAATGGGTTGCTCCGATTGAGGGCAAGGACCACAACGTCATCGACCCGTCGACCGAAGAACCCTGTGCCGTGATCTCGCTGGGCGGTCAGGCCGATGCCGACGCCGCTGTTGCCGCAGCCAAGGCGGCTTTGCCGGGCTGGATGGCCACGCCTGCATCCGAGCGGATCGCACTGGTTGAAAAGCTGGTCGAGGTTTACAAGGCCCGCGCCGACGATCTGGCCGCCGCCATGAGCACCGAAATGGGCGCGCCCATTTCCATGTCGAAAACATCGCAAGTGGGTTCAGGCACCTGGCACCTGTCCAACTTTATCGCTGCGGCGAAAAAGTTCGATTTTGTCCGCCCGCTGGGCGATCACGCGCCGAACGACCGGATCATCTATGAAGCGGTTGGCGTTGCGGCGTTGATTACACCGTGGAACTGGCCGATGAACCAGGTCACCCTGAAAGTTGGCGCAGCAGCCATCGCAGGCTGCACGATGGCTCTGAAACCGTCGGAAGAGAGCCCGCTGAACGCGATGATCTTTGCCGAGTTGATGGACGAGGCAGGCTTTCCTGCCGGTGTGTTCAACCTGGTCAACGGCGACGGCGCCGGTGTCGGCAACACACTGAGCGGCCACAAGGACGTGGATATGGTCAGCTTTACCGGCTCGACCCGCGCAGGCACGCTGATTTCGAAGAACGCCGCCGACACGCTGAAACGTGTGCATCTTGAGCTGGGTGGCAAGGGCGCCAACCTGATCTTTGACGATGCCGACAACAAGGCAGTGAAACGCGGTGTTCTGCACATGATGAACAACACCGGCCAATCGTGCAACGCGCCCAGCCGTATGCTGGTCCAGCGCGGCGTTTACGACCGCGCGGTTGAAGAGGCTGCTGCCGTGGCCAATCAGGTCACAGTCGGTCCCGCCTCGGAAGAGGGCAAGCACATCGGTCCCGTGGTGAACGAAGTGCAGTGGAACAAGATCCAGGACCTGATCCAGAAGGGCATCGACGAAGGCGCCCGCCTGATCGCCGGTGGCACGGGCCGTCCCGAAGGGATGAACCGCGGGTTTTATGTCAAACCGACCGTCTTTGCCGACGTGAACCCCGACATGACCATCGCGCGCGAGGAAATCTTTGGCCCTGTGCTGTCGATCATCCCCTTCGACACCGAGGAAGAGGCGGTCGAGATTGCCAACGACACGGTCTATGGTCTGACCAACTACGTCCAGACCCAGGACGGCACGCGCGCCAACCGTCTGGCCAAACAGTTGCGGTCGGGCATGGTCGAAATGAACGGCACCAGCCGCGCGGCGGGTTCACCCTTTGGCGGCATGAAGCAATCGGGCAATGGCCGTGAAGGCGGCGTCTGGGGCATCGAGGATTTCCTCGAGGTCAAGGCAGTCTCTGGCTGGGCGGCTGAATAAGATCAGGTTCACCTGCTAAGAATCAAACAAGGGGCGAAGTGTTTTCTTCGCCCTTTTTTAATCTGGTCCGGTTCCGCTATTGCGCGTATCCAATGTGAACACAGACCCGAGGATCAAAACCATCCATGATTTTTTCCCGCCTGCACGGACGTCTGGGCAACCAGATGTTTCAATATGCCGCCGCGCGCGCGTTGGCGGAACGGCAGTGCACGCGCGTGGTGCTGGACGATCGCACGGCGCTGCATAAGGGTGACGGCACGCTTTTGCGGGTGTTCGACCTGCCCGATCTGGCTGAGGCACCGTTGCCCCCTGTGAAACACCAGCAACCGCTCGCCTACGCGGCGTGGCGCGGGTTGGGCAAGCGGCCGCGCATTCGACGTGAGAAGGGACTGGGCTATAACCCGGACTTCGCACATTGGGCAGACGACAGCTATTTGCACGGCTACTGGCAGTCGGAGCAGTACTTTGCCGACATCGCTGACACGCTGCGCAGCGCCTTTGTCTTTCGAACGCCCATGTCGGCGCAGAACGCGGACATGGCCGCGCGTATCGCCCGTGGGCCGTCGGTGGCATTGCACGTGCGGCGTGGGGACTATGTTAAGGTCAACACCATGGCGCTGTGCGATCAGGCTTATTACGACGCGGCCCTTGCTGCCATTCGCATGCGTATGGATGCCGACCCCACCGTCTACGTCTTCTCGGACGATCCCGACTGGGCCAAGGCCAACTTGCCGCTGCCCTTCGACAAGGTTGTGGTGGATTTCAACGGACCCGACGCCGACTACGAAGACCTGCGCCTGATGACCCTGTGCCAGCACAACATCATCGCCAATTCTTCCTTCAGCTGGTGGGCGGCATGGTTGGGCGAGACGCCAGACAGCATCGTGGCAGGCCCCTCAAGGTGGTTTGCCGATACGTCCATGTCCAACCCCGACATTCTGCCCCCGCGCTGGATCAGCGTCGGCACAACAGCTTAAAACGGCGCCTTGGCGCGAAAGCGGATCGATTTCCCGTTCTCGGGGTGCTTCACGCGCAGTTCCTCGGCGTGCAGCATCATGCGTGGGTAATCGGCGGCGGCCCCATGGGCATAGAACGGATCACCCAGGATCGGATGCCCCAGCGCCAGCATATGCACCCGCAACTGATGGGTGCGGCCCGTGTGCGGAACCAGCCGCATACGCGCGCTGTCGCCGTGCCGTTTGACCACGCGCCAGTCGGTCACGGCGGGCTTTCCCGTCTCGTGGCAGACCTTTTGCAGCGGGCGGTTCGGCCAGTCCACAATCACCGGCAGGTCGATGGTGCCTTTGTCTTCTTCGGGTTCGCCCTGCACCAGCGCCACATAGGCCTTTTGCGTCTTACGTTCGGCGAACTGTGTCGACAGGGTGCGCTGCGCGTGGGGCGACAGGGCAAAGATCATGACGCCGCTGGTATCGCGGTCCAGCCGATGCACCACCAGCGCCGTTGGAAACACGGCCTGAACGCGGGTGATCAGGCAATCCGCCAGATGGTCACCCCGCCCCGGCACGCTGAGCAGGCCCGCAGGTTTGTCGACGACGACGATGTCCGCATCGTCGTGCAAAAAGACCAGCGGATCGGTCGGGGGCGCATAAACAGTTTCCATGCCGCTGCTTTCCAGATGTAGGCTGTGGTTTCAACCCATGATGAAAGGGCCCCCCAAATGCACGCTACCGTCCAAGCCTTCCACGACGCGGTTCTGGCCAAGAACGACGACGCGATCCTGCCGCTGTTTGCCGAGGACATCCGGTTCATGCCGCCGACCTATTGGAAGACGTGGACCGGGCGTGCGGCCGTGGCGGCGGTGCTTGGGCATGTGAATGCGGTTTTCACCGATTTCTCCTATCGCCGCGTGCTGGGCGAAGGGCGCGACTGGATGCTGGAGTTCCAGTGCAAGGTCGAAGGGTTGGATGCGGTGGGTGTCGATCTGATCACGCTGAATGACGACGGGCTGGTGCAGGAGTTCGAAGTGGTCATGCGCCCGTACAAGACGGTCGGTGCGCTGCGCGAGGCGATGATGGCGCGGATCGCCAAGGACCCCAGCTTTGCCACCTTTCGCGAGGCGATCAGCTAGGCGCGGCGGCCGCGCATCTGCCTGATCATCGAGATGGTATAAAGCACCAGTGCGCCCCAGATCATCGGGAACGCGATCATCCGCGCCTGGCCAAAGGGTTCTTTGAAGACAAAGACCGCCACCAGAAAGATCATCGTCGGCGCCACGTATTGCAGCACGCCGATGGTGGTCAGGCGCAGTTGCTTGGCCCCGTTGGCATACAGGATCAGCGGCACTGCCGTCACCACGCCACAGCCCATCAGCAGCCATGTGTCGTGGCTGTCGCCTGCCATGAAATGGCTTTGGCCGGTGGTGGTCAGATAGCCGACATAGCCCAGCGCCGGCAGCAGCAGGATCAGAACTTCCAGCAAGAACCCCTGATTGGGACCGATGGGCAGTTGTTTCTTGGCCAGCGCGTAAAACCCCCAACTGACGGTAATGGCAATGGCCGCCCACGGCACCGTTCCCAGCGTGGTGGCCAGAACCACCACCGCGCACAGCGCCAGCGCCACGGCGGCCAGTTGCAGCTTGTCCAGCTTTTCGCCCAGAAGCAAAGCGCCAAGTGCCACGCTGAACAGCGGGTTGATGTAATAACCCAATGCCGCATCCAGCGCGCGATTCTCCGCGATGGCCCAGACGTAGATGCCCCAGTTGATCGTGATCAACGCCGCGGTGACACAGCCCATCGCCAGCGTGCGCGGACTGCGCAGAGCGGCGCGAATGTCGCGGGTGCGGCCGAGTGCGATCAGCAGGCCTGCCGCAATCGGCACCGCCCAGATGATCCTGTGCGCCACGACTTCGGCAGCGGGCACATGGCTGACGGCCTTTAGATATAGTGGCAGAAAGCCCCAAAGAATATAGGCACCCAGCGCGAAACCCAGCCCTTGGGCCGTGTCCCCGCTGGCAGGGTTTACATTCGGAGCGGGGGGCGTGCGCATGGGGGTCTGTCCTGATGGTGTGCCTGTTGCCTAGCACCCGCCTTCAGGGTGCACCAGAGCCGTCAGACCTTGGTACGCGCGCCTGTCGGATCATAGAAGGGTTTCAGCGATACTTCCGCAGCGTAACGGTGGCCCGCCACGTCTATCTCATAAGACGAAGCCAGCACATCCGCCACGCTTTGCCCCGCACAGGGTACATAGCCCAAGCCCACCGCCGCGCCCAGGTGATGACCATACGCACCCGAACTGAGAAAGCCGACGATCTTGCCGTCCCGCAACACCGGTTCGTTGTGATACAGCAGCGGTTCGGGATCGGTCAGGCGGAACTGCGCCAGACGACGCTCCAGCCCGGCCTCTTTCTTGCGCAGCACCGCGTCGCGCCCGATAAAGGCCGGCTTGTCCAGCTTGACCGCAAAGCCAAGGCCCGCTTCCAGAACATGATCCTCGGCGGTGATGTCATGGCCGAAATGGCGGAAACCCTTTTCGATCCGGCAGGTGTCCATCATGTGCATCCCGCACAGCTTGGCCCCCATCTGCTGACCTGCGGCGTGCAGCACCTCGAACACGTGGCCTGCCATATCGGCGCTGATGTACACCTCCCAACCCAGTTCGCCCACATAGGTCACGCGGTGCACACGGGCCAGCGCCATGCCGATCTCGATCTCTTGTGCGGTGCCGAAGGGGTTGATGTCGTTGCCGAAATCGGCAGGCGACACCATCTGCAACAGCTTGCGGGCGTTGGGGCCCATGACGGCCAGCACCGCCTCGGCGGCCGTCACGTCGGTCAGCACCACGTTGTGATCCCCCTTGTGGCGCATCATCCATGTCTGGTCGGCCAGCCGCGTGGCGGCAGGGGTCACGACCAGATAGGCTGTTTCGCTCAGACGGGTCACGGTCACATCCGCCTCGATCCCGCCGCGCGGGTTCAGGAACTGGGTGTAGACGATGCGGCCCACGGGCACGTCATACTGCCCGCCGCCGATGTGGTTGAGAAAGGCGCAGGCGTCCGGCCCTTCGACGCGGATCTTGCCAAAGGACGACATGTCGTAAATGCCGACATTTTCGCGCACGGCACGGTGTTCGGCAGCGATGTTGTCAAAGAAGGTCTGGCGTTTCCAGCTGTAGGCATATTCCGGCGTCTGGCCGGGGTTGGCGTACCAGTTGGCCCGTTCCCACCCGGCCAGTTCGCCCATGACAGCGCCCTGTTCCAGCAGGTGATGGTGGAACGGCGTGCGGCGGATACCGCGTGCGGTGGCCTTCTGGCGATAGGGGAAGTGATCGGCATAGAGCAGCCCCAGCGTTTCCGAAGCGCGAGCGGCAAGGTAAGTCTTGTTGCCCTGAAACGGCTGCATCCGCGCGATGTCGACATCGCCCAGATCGAACGGCTTTTCGCCCGCCTCCATCCACTGTGCCAGCGCCATGCCCGCGCCGCCCGCCGACTGGATACCGATCGAGTTGAACCCCGCCGCGACCCAGACGTTGTCCATCTCTGGTGCAAGGCCGAGGTGGTAGGCATCATCGGGCGTAAAGCTTTCGGGGCCGTTGAAGAATGTATGAATACCCGCATCGGCCAGCATCGGCATCCGGTTGACGGCGGCCTCAAGGATTGGTTCGAAGTGGTCGAAATCTTCGGGCAGCTGGTCAAATTCGAAATCCGGCGGAATGCCGTTCACGGCCCAGGGTTTGCTGACAGGCTCGAAGGCGCCCAGCAGGATCTTGCCCGCGTCTTCCTTGTAATAGGCGCATTCGTCAGGCACCCGCAGCACCGGCATCTGGGTCAGGCCGGGGATCGCTTCGGAGACGATGTAGAAGTGTTCGCAGGCTTGCAGCGGCACGTTCACCCCTGCCATGCGGCCCACTTGATGACCCCACATGCCCGCACAGTTCACGATCATGTCGCAGGCGATATGCCCGTTGCTGCCATCCGCGCCCCGCCAGTCCACGCCCGTCACGCGGCGGCCCGCGCGGGTGATGTTGGTGACGGCAGCGCGTTCCTGGATGTGCGCCCCGCGCTGTCGCGCGCCCTTGGCCAGCGCCAGTGCGATGTTGGACGGATCACCCTGCCCGTCCAGCGGCAGATAGACACCGCCCGTGACACCGTCGATGTTCAGGTGTTCGTATTTCGCCTTGACCTCGGAGGGGCTGATTTCCTGCACCTCGACACCAAAGGCGCGAGCCATGGCAGCCTGCCGGTGCAGCTCTTCCAGGCGCTCGGTCGTCAGGGCGGCGGTGATCGAGCCGACCCGTTTGAAGCCCGTTGCCACACCTGTTTCGGCTTCCAGATTGCCGTAAAGCTCCTGCGAATATTTCGCCAGTTTGGTCATGTTGGCCGACGCCCGCAGTTGGGCGATCAACCCTGCGGCGTGCCATGTGGTGCCCGAGGTCAGCTGCTTGCGTTCCAGCAGCACGACATCGCGCCACCCCAGTTGCGTCAGGTGGTAGGCGACGGAGCAACCGATGACACCGCCACCGATGATGACGACGCGGGCATGTGTGGGCAGGTCGGGCATGGCGGTCTCCGTGGTTGGGCGGGTTCAGCGGGGGCCAGCCCCCGCACCCCCGGGATATTTGGGGCCAAAAGAAATTAGGGGCGGGTGAGGGTGTGACCTGATGCTGTCAGGCGGCGGGCAATTTCAGCGATATGGGCGGGGCTGACTTCGCAGCAACCACCGACGATGGTGGCCCCTGCGTCGACCCATGCCATGACGTGATCGGCATAAGCTGCAGGGGTGAAATCGTGGCGGGTTTGCAGGTCAGCGACGGTGGGGCGCGATTGCAGGAATTCTTCGGTGATGCGCTGAAAGCCGTTGGCATAGGCACCGTAGGGCAGCGCGCCCTGCGACAGGACCGAGAGGGCTGCGGGAATGACCTCGGGAGCCGAGCAATTGATGAGGACGGCAGCAGCTGTTTCTGCTGCAATCGGCAGAATGTCTGCGACCGCTTCACCAGAGCGCAATGTGGTGCCGTCAGTGTCGTCAACAGTGACCGCCAGCCAGACAGGTTTTCCGGTTGTGGCGGCTCCGGCCAGAGCGCTGCGCGCGTGATCGAGCGATGCCACGGTTTCGCAGATCAACAGGTCGCAGGACGGTGCCAGCAAGTTTGCCACTTCGGCGTAAAGCGGAATGGCGGTGTCGACGTCGGGATGCAGGTCCGGGCGGTAGGAAGCAACGAGCGGGCCCATCGAACCGGCAATGCAATCCGCGTCACTGTTTCGGGCTTCGGCCAAGGCACGGGCAAGCAGGCTTTCGAACTGACCGTCCATCTCGGTGCCGACAAAACGGTCGCGGATAATCGCATAGGTGTTGGCGGTTGCGACCGTGGCCCCCGCTGCGGTGAAATCACGGTGGACACCTTCGACCATGCCGGGGTGTTCAACCATCACCTGTGTGGACCACAACGGCGTGGGCCGGTCGCCCGCGCGGTGGATCAGTTCCTGCCCCATGCCGCCGTCGAGAAGAATAATCTGAGTCATTGATCTGTTCCTGTTCCGGATTGAATGCCGGATGCGTTAGCAGCCATCTGCTCAGGCTCGCAAGCGGTTGTTCTGCGGGTCCCAAAGGGGTTCGTCCGGTTGCACCACGGCGCGGTGTCTGGTGCCGAAGATGTCGACCTGAACCTCGGTTCCCGCCACCGCCAGATCGGCGCGCAGCATGCCCAGCGCGATTGACGCATTCACCCGGTAACCCCAGTCACCGCTTGTCACTTCGCCCGCAACCGCACCGTCGTGCCAGAGCGTCGACATATAGGGCGCATCCGCGTCGTCGGCATCGACGATCAATGTGACAAAGCGTTTGGCGGGACCCTGCTGGTGTTCAGCCAGCAGCGCTTGCTTGCCGGGGAAATCCTGTGGCTTGTCCAGCTTGATGAAACGCTCAAGGCCGCCCTCGAACAGGGTGTAATCGGTGCTGAGGTCGCCCTTCCACGTGCGATAGCCCTTTTCGATGCGCATGGCGTTCAGCGCATACATGCCAAAGGGTTTGGCGCCTGCTTCGGTCACGGCCCGGTACAACGGAGCGACGTCCGCGTTGGCCGCGTGGATTTCCCAGCCCAACTCGCCCGCAAAGGACACCCTTGCCAGCGCACAGGGCCTGCCCGCGACGGTTGCGACCTGATGGGTGAGCCAGGGGGCATTCAGGTCGGCCTGGGTCTCCAGACGTTCAAACAAGGCGCGGCTGTTGGGGCCGGTGACGATCAGAGTTCCATACTCTTTCGTATGGTCGGTCAGTGTCAGCCCCTCGGGCAGGTCGCCGTGCAACACATCCCAATCGTGCCACTGCGCCGTGGCTGCGGTGATCAGGGTAAAGGCGTCTTCATCGTGCCGCAGGATCGACATTTCGGTCAGGATGCGCCCCCGGCTGTCGGGGAAATAGCCAAGGTTCATGCGCCCGACCTTGGGCAGGCCGCCCGAGATCTTGCCGCGCAGGTATTCGGCGGCACCAGCCCCTGACAGGTTGAACCGCGAGAACCCCGGCAGGTCCAGCACGCCCACATCGTCGCGCACCGCTTCGACCTCTTCGCGCACGCGCAGCGCCCACGGGCCGTTGCGATCCCACGTCTGGGTCGCTGCTTCGCTGGTGTCGTCGCCGGGTGCCGCGAACCAGTTGGCGCGTTCCCAGCCGTTATAGGCACCCATGACGCCGCCCTTGGCCAGCACCTGATCGTGGGCAGGTGACAGCTTGCGGTCGCGGCCGGCGGGCCATGCGTGGTGCGGGAAGTGCATGGCGTATTCGTGGCCGTAGGTTTCCATCGCCTTTTGATTGCAATAGTCCTGATCGGTGTAATCGGTGAAGCGGCGCGGGTCGCAGGACCACATGTCCCATTCGGTCTGCCCCTCGGTCACCCATTCGGCCAGCACCTTGCCCGCACCGCCGCCCTGGGTGATGCCAAAGGTGAACACGCAAGCCTCGAACGCATTGGGTACGCCGGGCATCGGTCCGATCAGGGGCAGGCCGTCGGGCGCATAGGGAATGGGGCCGTTGATCACCCGGCCAACGCCGGCGGTGCCAAGAATGGGCACACGGGCCATCGCGTCCTCGATGTACCACTCCAGCCGTTCCAGATCGTCGGGATAAAGCTGAAAGCTGAAATCCTCGGGCATCGGATCTTCGGGGGTGATCCAGTGGGCGCGGCAGTTCCGCTCGTAGGGGCCAAGGTTCAGGCCGTTCTTGTCCTGACGCAGGTAATACGAGCTGTCCACGTCGCGCAGCAGCGGCACCTTGCGGCCATTGTCGCGGGTCCATTCGGCCAGCGCGGGGATTTCTTCGGTCAGGAAATACTGGTGGCTCATCACCGTCATCGGCACAGTGCGCCCGCCGTAGGGTTTGAACCATTCACCGACACGCTGGGCGTAATATCCGGCGGCATTGACCACTTTTTCGCAGCGGATGTCGCCCTTGTCGGTGTGGACGATCCATTCGTTGCCCTGACGGCTGACGCCGGTGGCTGGACAGAACCGTTCGATGCGCGCGCCCATGGCACGCGCCCCTTTGGCCAGTGCCTGCGTCAATTGCGCGGGGTCGATGTCACCATCATCGGGGTCCCACAGCGCCCCTGCCAGATCATGCGTTTCGATGAAAGGATAGCGATCCTTGATGTCCGCCACCGCCATCATTTCAAGGTCCAGCCCCTGATAACGGCCCATGGCGCGGGCGCGTTCAAACTCTTGCATCCGTTCGCGGGAATGGCCCAGGCGCACCGACCCCGTGACGTGATAATTCATCGGATAATCCACCGCCTCGGCCAGCCCCGCATACAGGCCCAGCGAATAGCGCTGCATGTTCATCACCGCCCACGACGTGCTGAAGCTGGGACAGTTTCCGGCGGCGTGCCACGTGCTGCCTGCGGTCAGTTCGTTCTTTTCCAGCAGAACGCAATCACTCCACCCTGCCTTGGCCAGATGGTACAGCGACGAGGTGCCGACCACCCCGCCGCCGATGATGACAACGCGGGCTGTAGTGGGAAATGTGCTCATGCGCGTTGATCCTGATCCGGGGTGATCTGGTAGTAATCCCCCTTGTCCTCGGTAAAGATGTGGCGGGTCAGGGTCAGCCCTGTCGGCGCCTCAAGCGCGCCCAGCGCAATGCCGATTTCATCCTCGGCATGGCTTTTCCAGAACAAGGACGACCCGCAGGTGGGGCAAAAGCCGCGTTTGGCGGTTTCGCTGGCTTCGAACCAGCGCACGTCGCCTTGCACCGCGAAGGCAGACAGCGGCACCTGAACCGAAGCCCAGACATGCCCCGACTGTTTGCGGCACTGTGTGCAGTGGCAGGCGGCGGGATCTTTGGCGGTTGCAGTGGCGGTAAAGGCCACGCTGCCACACAGACAGCTTCCGGTCAGCATTTTGGGCACTCCTGCGGCTTGGTCCTCAGTAAACGGGGGGGGCGATGACCCAGATCGCCATGGCGGGCGCGTCATGGGGGTTCATCCAGCGGAATGGCTCACCCCGGATACGGAAGCTGTCGCCGGGGTGGATGGTGTAGAGGGTACCTGCGATTTCCAGCTCAAGCGTGCCGGAAACCAGATAGCCAACCTCTTGGGTGGGGCGGGTGACCGGTTCGGCAATCTCGGACTGCGGGGCAAAGGTGGAATGCACCATCTCGAAATCGTCCGTCAGGTCGGGCGACAGCAGTTCCTCGACCAGACCCGCCACGGCTGACCCGATAGGCCGACGCGCGCCTTTGCGCACGATATAGCCGGCCTCGTGGGCAGGGGCGGCGGCGTGGCGGAACAACATCGACACCGATACACCCAGGTGCGCTGCAATATGGCGCAGATCGGTGATCGAAGGCTCGGACAGGTCACGCTCGACCTGACTGAGCCAACCGACAGAGCGGCCCAGCGCATCGGCCATATCCTGCAAGGTGACCCCTCGCGCCTTGCGCAAGGCGCGCAGGTCGGCGCCCAGCGTTTTGGCCGTATCGGGGGAAGATTGCAGCATATGCGTCTCGCGGTGAAAAATTGCGCCTGAATTTCACGGTGCGCTGCCGCAAGTGAAAAATCAAGACAAAATTTCACGGGAGTGCGCGCACAGCCGAACAAAAAGGAGCAAAGGCAGCGACGGCCTTGCAAGCCGGATAGCGGTTAAAGTGACTGCGCCTTGTGCGCTGCCGCCGTCAGCCCGTCGCTGATTGTTTTCGACAGATCAGCGTCGATCATTGCGTTCAGTCCGGCAGCCGTTGTGCCCGCATAGTCAATCATCCACCTGACATGATCGGCAGGCCGCGCGCTGCCCTGTGCCAGCATGGTTCCCCCCGCAAGGAAAAGCTGGCGCACAGCGCGGTCCGCCACCTGCCTGTCGATGCCCTGTCGTTCGGCGTGGTCGACCATGCATTGCGCGAACAGGGCCACAAAGCCGGGTACAGGGCCGGTCATTGCCGTGAAATGATCTATCTGGCCTTCGTCGAACACCTGGTCTGTCAGGCCGCAGGCCCCCAGCAGCAGGCCGACAATGTCACGATCCTGTGCCGTCACGGCGGCGCTTGCGAACCACGGGGAGAAGGCCAGCGCCAAAGACGCGGCCGGGCTGCTCATGGCGCGGATGACACGCGCGGCCCCGGTTTGCGACGCAATCTTGTCCAAGGTCATACCGGCCATCACCGAGAGCACCAGCTTGTCAGCGGCGTGAATGCGGATGTCGGGAAAACTGGCAGGTGGCACGCACAGGATAATCGTATCGCATGCATCCACCAGGTGCTGGTTGTCCGTGGTGACATTGATACCGGACGTCTGGCCAAAGTCCGGCGTGGTGCCGGTACGGTTCGAAACCCAGAACCGTTGGGGATCAACCACTCTGCTGGCAAGCAGTGCGGTGGAGATCGCGGCACCCAACATGCCCGAACCGCCAATAATGCCAACGCTGCTGTCCAATGGTCCCATTTCCATGCTCCTGTTCCGCTTCGCGGAAAGCACCGCGCCCTGCCTACTCTAACACAGAACGCGGCCCGTTCAGGGCGATATTCAGATTGTCGGCCCGTGGTACCGGGCCGACCGCGCGAAGCTGGTCAGATACGTTCGATTGCGATAGCCGTACCTTCGCCACCCCCGATGCAAATGGCCGCAATCCCGCGCTTGAGGTTGCGTTTTTCCAGCGCGTTCAGAAGCGTCACGATGATACGTGCGCCCGAGGCACCGATGGGGTGTCCCAAAGCACAGGCGCCACCGTTGACGTTCACGATGTCATGGCTCAGCCCCATTTCGTGCATGAACGCCATGGGCACCACGGCAAAAGCTTCGTTCACCTCCCACAGATCAACGTCGTCCTTGCTCCAGCCGATGCGCGCCAGCAGTTTCTGTGCGGCAGGCACCGGGGCCGTGGTGAACAGGCCGGGTTCCTGTGCGTGGCTGGCGTGGCCCAGTATGCGCGCGCGCACCGTCAGACCACGCGCCTTGGCCGCTTCGGCCGAGCTGAGAACCAGCGCCGCAGCGCCGTCCGAGATCGACGACGAATTGGCCGCCGTCACGGTGCCGCCCTCGCGGAAGGCCGGTTTGAGTTGGGGGATCTTCTCGGGGCGGGCGTTGGCGGGCTGTTCGTCGGCGCTGACCGTGACCGCGCCCTTGCGCGACTTCACGTCGATGGCAGCGATTTCATCGGCAAAGGCACCGCTGCTTTGCGCCTCAAGCGCGCGGCTTAGCGAGGCCAGCGCGAATTCATCCTGCCGTTCGCGGGTAAACTGGTAGGTTTCGGCGCAATCTTCGGCAAAGGTGCCCATCAGACGGCCCTTGTCATAGGCGTCTTCGAGACCGTCAAGGAACATGTGATCAATCACCTGCCCGTGTCCCAACCGTGCGCCATCACGCATTTTGGGCAGCAGATAGGGGGCCTGTGTCATGCTTTCCATGCCGCCTGCGATCATCAGGTCGGTGTGACCCAATGCGATCTGGTCAAAGGCGATCATCGCCGCTTTCATGCCCGAACCGCACATCTTGTTCAGCGTTGTCGCGGGCACTTCCTTGCCCAGACCGCCGGCAAAACCGGCCTGACGCGCGGGAGCCTGGCCCTGACCTGCGGGCAACACACAACCCATCAGGACTTCGTCTACCGTATCGGTGCCGGCACCGGCCAGTGCTGCGCGAATGGCGGCGCCCCCCAGTTCCGAGGCTGTCAGACCGGAAAGAGCGCCCTGAAAACCACCCATCGGAGTGCGGGATGCGCCGCAAATGATTACTTCAGTCATAGTTCACCTTCTGATTCTTCTACCCGTGGTTACGAGTTGGTAAGACTTGCGGCCTAATCATGGTCGCGAGCGTGAGACGTGAGGGATTAGTATGGAACTCTCGAGTAAAACAGAAGGCCAAGTGCGCATTGTGACGGTGCGGAACGCGCGAATCGACGCCGCGGGGGCCATCGAATTCAAGGACGCGATGCGCGCCGAGACAGACAATGGCCCCGATCTGGTGGTGCTGGATCTGTCGGCAGTGGATTTCATCGACTCCAGCGGACTGGGTGCGATTGTCGCCGCGATGAAGCACCTTGCACCCCAACGCAAGCTGGCGCTGGCGGGTCTGACACCGACTGTCGACAAGGTGTTCAAACTCACACGGATGGATTCTGTGTTCAGCCTGTTCGCCACACTTGATGACGCGCGCAGCGCGCTGGCAGCGTGACATGGTCCTGCACGACAACAAAATGCGCACCCTGCCCGAGGTACATGTCCATGTGGACAGCGGGCCACAGGCCGCGCGGCAAGCTTTTGAAATCCTGAAGGGAAATCTTGAAGAACTGTCCCTTGATATCGAAGAACTGGGCGCGGTCGAACTGGTGCTGGCCGAGGCGATGAACAACATCTGCGAACACGCTTATGCCAACGGCATACAGTCGGGGCCCATCGACTTGCGATGCCAGCACCGGCGCGACGGTTTGCACTTTAAAATCACGGACGAAGGGCAGCCGATGCCCGACGGGCGCACCCCGCTTGGGCTGGCCGTGAATGTCGATGTCGACCTGCTGGACATGCCAGAGGGGGGGTTTGGCTGGTTTCTGATACAGAATCTGGCCAAAGAGGTTACCTATCGCCGCCGCAACGGGACCAATCATCTTTCGCTGCGCATGGCAGTGGCATTGGGCACCCCGGTGTCTTGAGAATACGGGCATTTCCGCCGCTGCGGGCGCTACTGTTGACACAGACCCCAAAAGCGCCCGATTCGTTCCTCAATCCTGCCTTGTTCCACCGGCAAATATAGACCTGTAGCTGCATATAGCTTCCCTCGGTGTCGTGTGTAACAGCCCCCACCCAGTGCACGGCACCGAGGATCTTATTCCCGAACATTGTCATAAGCTTGGCCTTTGGCCAGCACCCCGCTAGGTATCCTTTGTCTGACACCAAAAGGAGCCCCCATGCGCGACTTTCATTTTCCGGGCCGCTCGCCCGTCCTGGCCACAAATGGCATGTGCGCGACATCGCATCCCTTGGCCGCTTCCACCGCCATCGACATCCTCAAACGCGGTGGCAACGCTATGGACGCCGCCATTGCAGGAGCCGTTCTGCTGGGCATTTGCGAACCGCAAATGACAGGCATTGGCGGCGATTGTTTCGTGCTGTGGTCGATGCCCGGCGAGACCAAGGTGAACGCTCTGAACGGATCGGGCCGCGCGCCTGCCGGGTTGGATGCCGCCATGCTGCGCGACGCAGGCCACGACACCGTGCCGCTGGGCAGCCCCCATGCGGTAACGATCCCCGGTGCGATCGACGCCTTTTGCACCCTCTCCCAGCGCGTCGGCAAACTGGGCATTGATGCGCTGCTGGCGCCGTCGATTCACTATGCCGAAGCCGGTGTACCCGTCGCCCCGCGTGTGGCGTCTGACTGGATTTCCAATTCCGAAGCGCTGCAAGGCGTCGCGCGCGAAACCTATATGGTGAACGGCCAGATCCCGAAAACCGGCCAGATCTTTCGCGCCCCCAAACAGGCCGAAGTGCTGCGCCGTATCGCCAGGGACGGACGCGATGCGTTTCACACCGGCGAAGTCGCTGACGATATGATCGCTGCGCTAAACGCGTTGGGCGGGGTGCATACGGCAGAGGATTTTGCCAATGCCGCCTGCACCGACACGACTCCGGTGGCGGGGGCTTACAAAGACATCGAAGTGGTCGAACATCCGCCTAACGGCCAGGGGGCTGTGGCGCTCTTGCTGTTGAATATCCTCAAACATTTCGACATCGCCGCGATGGACCCTTTTGGCGCAGAGCGCGCGCATATCGAGGCCGAGGCGGCCAAGCTGGCCTATGACACGCGCAACCGTTTTCTGGCGGACGCCGACCATATGACCCGGCTTGATTATCTGCTGTCCGAAGACACCGCCGCCAAACTGGCCGCCCTGATCGACCCCAAACGCGCGATGGCCAGCGCCACCGAGATTTCGGAAGCGGTGCACAAGGACACCATCTATATCACCGTGGTCGACGGCGATGGCATGATCGTATCGCTGATCTATTCGATTTTTCACGGCTTCGGGTCCGGCATCGCTTCGGACAAATTCGGCATCCTGTTCCAGAACCGCGGCGCAGGTTTTTCCCTGACCGAAGGACATCCGAACGAGTTGAAAGGCGGCAAACGCCCGATGCACACGATCATTCCGGGCATCATCCGCGCAAACGGCAAGCCGGTGATGCCTTTTGGCGTGATGGGCGGACAATACCAGCCAGCTGGCCACGCGCGGTTTACGACCAACCTGACCGATTTCGGCATGGACCCCCAGACCGCCATCGACGCGCCCCGCAGCTTTCCCGAAAAGGGCGTGTTGCAGGTCGAACGTGGATACTCCGACGCCGTGCGTCAGGAACTGGCCGATATGGGGCACAGCGTACAGATCCCTGATTCGCCCCTTGGCGGGGCACAGGCGATCAAGCTGCATGACAGCGGCGTGTTGGAAGGCGCGAGCGATCCGCGCAAGGACGGTTGCGCGCTGGGATACTGATGCAATCAGGGTGCGCAGGTCAAACTGCGCACCCGACTCCCACTTAGTTCATTTGGAAGTGAAGCGGATAGGACCCGTCCTCAAACGGACCGAACAGATCGGGGATGTCAGGGTGATCCACCGGCTCGCCGGAATAGTCTGCCACAAGGTTCTGCTCGGACACATAAGCCACATAATAGCTTTGATCGTTTTCCGCGAGCAGGTGGTAAAACGGCTGTTCCTTGCGCGGACGGCTGTCTTCGGGAATCGCCTCGTACCATTCGTCGGTATTTGAAAATTGTGGATCCACGTCAAAGACCACCCCGCGAAAGGGGTGCTTTTTGTGACGGACAACTTGTCCAAGATGGTATTTGGCGCGCAATCTCAACATAATCTCCAGCCCCTATCCTTGGATCGTACTCTTTTCAAGCGGGTTATGTCCATAAAACAGCGCCATACGGCACAGAAACAGTCTGTCTTCCCGCTGTAACAGTGGCCAGGTCGCAAAGCCCCGCCCATGATAGCAAAGAGGATTTCCACGAACGGTAAAATCGGCTATGCTCTGTGCAAAACAATCCACCCGCTGAATGTGGTGGAACCTTTAGGCAGAGTGACAGTAAAATGAGCAGAACCTTGCGAGCTTTGATCGCGCTGTTGGTGTTGGCATCGTGTGGCGGTGGTCAGTCGACCGCGCCGCGCGGTCTGGACGATGCCTGTGTCATCGTACAACAGCGCCCCGAATACCTGCGTGCCTTTCGCGCCACCGAACGTCGCTGGGGCGTTCCGGTGCATGTACAGATGGCCACCATCCATCAGGAAAGCAAATTCATCTCCAATGCGCGCACCCCCTTCCGCTATGCGGCGGGGGTGATTCCCATGGGCCGCCAAAGCAGCGCCTATGGCTATGCGCAGGCATTGGATGCGACCTGGGAAGAATACCAGCGTGAAACAGGCCATCACCGTGCCCGCCGCGACCGGATCAGGGACGCGTCGGATTTTATGGGCTGGTACATGAATACGACCAACCAACGCAACAGCGTGGCCTTGACCGACGCGCGGAACCAGTATCTGGCATATCACGAGGGGCAGACCGGATTTGCGCGCGGCAGCTATAACAGCAAAACCTGGTTGGTGCAGGTCGCGGGCAAGGTTGATGCCCGCGCCAATATGTATGCCACTCAGCTGTCGGGATGCCGCACGCGCGGCTAAGGAGTCACTCGCCCCTTAGCGGGGCGGGGCCTGCCCCGGACTACCAGTGTCGAACATGCTGTTGGCCAATTTTCCCCCGATCTTGAGATCCCCAAGCACAACCGTGGTGCTGGACCCGCTGCTGTCGTTGATAACCCATTGACGCAGCTGCACCGGATTGCCGGTAAACTTTAGCTGGATGTTGCCATAGTCGGGATGTTCAGGATCCTGGGCTGTCACGGTGGTTGCCGTGCCGTCATAGTCGTGCCCTGTGACCATACGCGCCTGCCCCAGATTGACATTGTCCGCCAGAATGATCGACAGCGGCGTTTTGGCCAGCGGATAGGTTTCGGGCGGGGCGTTCGATTTCGAATCATAGATCACCACAGCGCCGGCACCCGCAACAACCAGCGCGGTTTCAGGAGCGTTGTATTCAAACCGCACACGGCCGGGGCGTTTGATAAAGATCTGGCCCGTGCTGATCGACCCGTCATCGTTGATCTGGGTAAAATCGCCCTGCACAGTGCGCAGCGTGTTCAGGTACTTTGAAATCTCGTTCAGCGGCAATTTGTCGGCAGCCGCCGCCCCTGCGACGCTCAGCGCGATGGCGCATGCGGGGAGGAATGTTCTCAAGCTCAGCATGATGTTTTGCCTCGTAGTTCCATGTGTTCGTTGCTGACAGATATAGGGGGGCAGCGATTGATATGCGATAACATGCGCGCGCATTCGCCACGGCGCAGGCCACAGGCCGCCACGTCGTGCACGGTTTCAGAAAATAGAGCGATGTCTGTCGCATCGGAGCGGCCCCTGGCTTTGGTGTCAGACACCAAACCCCGCACAGGCCGCCCGGGTTCCGGTTGCTGTTCAGCTTATTGTTCGGGCACCAGAATTTCGCGCTTACCGACATGGTTGGCCGCGCTGACAACGCCCTGATCTTCCATCTGCTCAACCAGACGCGCGGCCTTGTTATAGCCGATGGCCAGCTTGCGCTGGATGTAGCTGGTGGAACATTTGCGGTCCTTGATCACAATCGCCACCGCCGTGTCATACAGCGCGTCTTCGCCGTCGGTATTGCCACCCAGACCCAGAACCGCGTCGATGTTGCTTTCCTTGTCTTCGTCCGGCCCTTCGACCACGCCGCTGACATAGTCCGGCGCGCCATAAGCCTTGAGGTGGTTGACGATTTCCTCGACCTCTTCATCGCTGACGAACGGACCGTGACAACGGGTGATCTTGGCACCGCCTGCCATGTACAGCATGTCGCCCATGCCCAGCAGTTGCTCGGCGCCCATTTCACCCAAGATGGTGCGGCTGTCGATTTTCGAGGTCACCTGGAACGAGATCCGCGTGGGGAAGTTCGCCTTGATCGTGCCGGTGATCACATCGACCGAAGGCCGCTGAGTCGCCATGATCAGGTGAATACCGGACGCCCGCGCCATCTGCGCCAGACGCTGGATGCACGCCTCGATCTCTTTGCCCGCGACCATCATCAGGTCAGCCATCTCGTCCACGACCACAACAATGTACGGCAGTGCGACGGGCTGGAATTCCTCCGTCTCGAACATCGGCTCGCCGGTGTCGTCGTCAAAGCCGGTCTGGACCGTGCGGCTGAACATCTCGCCCTTGGCAAGTGCCTCGCGGACGCGACCGTTATAGCCTTCGATATTGCGCACGCCCATCTTGGACATCTTGCGATAGCGCTCTTCCATCTCGCCCACGGTCCATTTCAGCGCGACAACGGCCTTTTTCGGGTCGGTCACAACTGGGGACAGAAGGTGCGGGATGCCGTCATAGACGGACAGTTCCAGCATCTTGGGGTCGATCATGATCAGGCGGCATTCATCCGGCGTCAGCTTGTACAGCAACGACAGGATCATCGTGTTGATGGCCACGGATTTACCCGATCCGGTGGTCCCCGCGATCAGCAGGTGGGGCATTTTGGCAAGGTTCGCCACCACGCTGTCGCCACCGATATCCTTGCCCAGGGCCAGCGGCAGGCGCATGTTGCTGTCGCCAAAATCACGACTCGACAGGATTTCACGCAAGACCACCTTTTCGCGGTGTTCGTTGGGCAGTTCGATCCCGATGACCGACCGGCCCGGCACCGTCGACACACGCGCAGACAGCGCCGCCATCGAACGGGCGATGTCATCGGCCAGACCGATCACGCGGCTGGCTTTCAACCCCGGAGCAGGCTCCAGTTCATACATGGTGACCACGGGACCGGGGCGCACGCTGACGATCTCGCCCTTGACGCCATAATCATCCAGCACGCTTTCAAGCATCCGCGCGTTTTCTTCCAGCGCCTCGTCCGACAGGTGCAGACGCTGCACGGTTTCAGGGCTTTCCAACAGGCTCAGCGGCGGCAACTCAAAGCCCGGGTGCGTGTCTTCAAACGAAAGCGCGGGCTGGGCCTCGGCACGGGCCTGTTTGCTGGGCTGCACAATCTTGCGGGCGGGTTGCTGCACAACCTTACGCGGCTCGGCCACGGGAATCACCGGCGCTTGCGGTTCCGGCTGGTGCAGGGCCAGCGCCTCGACCTCGTCCTCGTCGGCCTCAAGGTACTGATCCTCGTAGGCGTCGGGTTCGGCATATGCCATCGGTTCCGGCGCGGGTGCTGGCGCAGGTGTTTGCATGGCAACCGGCGCACGCACAGGGGTCACAACAGGCGCCGCAACCGGTTTCGAGAAATAGTCAGGCGCCGCACGCGATGCGGTCAGCGGCGGCTCGGCGCGCATCGCAGGGGTTGCAACTGCGGCCGCCGTCAACGGCGGCTCGGCGGGCAGTTCGGCGGGGCGCGCGGTGTTCAACACCAAAGGTTTCGGGCGGCGATCCTGCCCCAGCCCCCCTGTCAGCGGCATTGATTTCTCGGCCTGCAACACAGGTGCCTGACGCACGCGGCTTTTGATCACGTCCGCGATCTTGGCCCTGATACGGTCATCTCCGGGGCCTTCGTCCACTTCGGCCGTGCTATAGCTCTCGATCAGCTCAGGTTCGGGCATCTCTTCTTCTGGATACACGTCAGGGCGTTTGATCAGCCCCGGCATCCGCGCCAGCAGCCCGCTTTTGGGTGCGGCTTCGGTCTGGAACATGCCATGCGCAGGGGCCTGCGGCACAATCGGTTCGGCAAAAGCCTGTTGCGCATGAAAGGCGGCGTTTTCTTCCGCCTCGATGCGCTTTTGTTCACGACGCTCGGCAGTCTTCGCCTGAAGCGCACGCGCACCCTGCACCGCGCCGCTGGCACCTCGGCCCAGCAGCGTCATCGTCCACGCATAGACCATGATAAGACCGATCAGCAAAAACCGCCCGATCCGTTTCAGCTCGGGCATGGTAAAGCCCAGCACAAAGGCCGACAACACCACGATACCCACACCCATCAGGAACGACATCGTTTTGACCGCAAAAGCAGAACCCAGCGGCAGGATCGTCAGGATCGCGCCCATAACCGTGTCGCCAAACAGCCCGCCCAGGCCAAAGGAATGGGTCCGCAGCCATTGCGCGTCGGGTTCCAGCGTTGCCGCATAGATTGCGCCAAAGGCCACCACGATCGGCGCAAAAATCAACCGCCCCACGGCACGCTCGTCACCTGCATGCAGCGCAAAGCGCACGCCCCAGACCAGCAGCACAGCGGCAATGCCCCACGCCCCCCAGCCTGCAATCATGAACAACGGTGCCGCAATCGACGCCCCTGTGCGCCCCAGCCAGTTCTGCACCGGCGCATCGGTCGACACCATCCAGTTGGGATCATCCGGGGTATAGGACGCAATCATCGCAGCGGCCATCAGACCGGCCACCAGCAGGGCGATGCCAATCAGCTCCTTGCCCCGTTTCTCGATGGCCTCGGCCATGTTGGTGTCCAACAGTGGGTCGCGCCCGCGTGTCTGATATGCCATTGCTTTCGTCCCTCGTTATTTCACGCCGTAAATGTGGTCGCGAATGGCCGTCAGGCCACGCTCCACATCCGGCTTTGGGGCCACCAAGGCGACCCTGATATATCCTTTTCCGGGGTTCACACCCGATGCATCATTCTGGCTCAGGTAGGCACCGGGCAGCACCCGCACACCCGTCGCCTGCCACAGGCTCAGCGCGGCGGCTTCGCCGTCTTCAACCGGCAGCCACAGGAAAAATCCGGCCTCTGGCCCCTTGTAGCCCGCAACATTGCCCAAAATGCGGTCTGCCAAGTCGTATTTCTCGCGATACAGCGCGCGGTTTTCGTCCACATGCGCCTCGTCCGCCCAAACGGCCGCTGCCGCAGCTTGCAGCGGCAAGGGCAGCGGCGCGCCTGTGTACATGCGCAATTGACGCATCCGCGCAATGCTTTCGGGGCCAGCCGCCGCAAATCCCGACCGCAGCCCCGGCAGATTTGACCGCTTCGACAACGAATGAAACGTCACAAGCCGTTCGGGATCAGCGCCCAGGTTCCGTGCCACCTGCATGGCACCCACGGGCGGTGCATCGCGGTAGATATCGCAATAGCATTCATCCGCGAAAATCTGGAAATCATACTTTTCGGCCAAAGTGATCAGATCAGACCAATAGCCATAATCCGCCACCGCGCCCTGCGGGTTGGCAGGCGAGCAGATATAGCAGGCCACGGTCCGCTCCAACACATCCACAGTCAGGCCCGTGTAATCCGGAAGGTGGCCCGACTCGGCCGTCGCGTTCACAAACACCGGCTCGGCCCCGACGGATGTCGCCGCCAGCATATAGACCTGATAAAACGGGTTCGGCATCAGCACGACGGGCCGCTGACCGTTCTTCTGCTCGGGGCACAGCGCCATCGCGACGTTGTACAGCCCCTCGCGGCTGCCGTTCAGCGGCAGAACATTGGTTTCAGGGTCCAGCGCAACATTGTAACGCCGCGCCACCCAGTCACAGAACGCCGCGCGCAATTCCGGCGTGCCTTCGTTCGGCGGATAAGAGTTAAAACCGACAGTGTTCCGCGAAATCACATCCGTAACCCAGGCCGGAAACGCATGTTTCGGCTCGCCAATGGTCATATGCACCACGTCCCCGCCGGGGGTGTGATGGTCCAACAGCGCCCGCAAACGCGGAAACGCATAGGCCGGAAGGTTCGAAAACCGCTCGGGAAAATTCATAAAGCTGCCTCGGATCGGGATCGTTATCGCCCCGTTTGCCAAAGGATAGCGCAAGCCCCCCCAACTCGTCCACCAAAACCACGCCAAAGCGGCAACTTGTGGCATTCGCGCACTGCGCTGGATTCTTTTGGCAATAAATATCCTGGGGGTGCCCGAAGGGCGGGGGCAAAGCCCCCAAATCACCCGTGCCGGATTACGCCAGCGCTGCCTCGGCTGCGGCCCCCAGCCGCAACAATGCCTCTTCGCAATCGGGTGGCATCATCAGCATCACGCCACAGCTTGGCACACCCGTGGGCAGGGTCAGCGCACACAGACCCAAAAGGTTGCCAATGCGCGTGTTGCGCAGGGTCAGCAGGTTTTCGGTGCGGTAATAATCGTCCTCGGTGTTCAACCGCTCCAGATTCGGCGGCAGGTTTGCCCCTGTCGGCACAATCACCGCATCATAGCCTGCAACCGCCGCGTCATAACCGAACCGCGCGGCTTCCAAAGCTGCCCATGCCGCCACATAATCCGGCCCGCTGATATCCGCCCCCAACCGGAACCGTTTCAACACCTCGGAGAACATCGCCTCGGGGTTCGCCTCGATCACGTCGCGCCACAACCCGTAGGCCTCGGTCGGGATCAGCGGCCCGGCACAATCCAGCGCCTCTTGCACCGCGTCCACCTCGATCCGCTCGACAATCGCCCCCGCGGCCTGCATCCGTTCAACCGCGCTTTCAAATGCCGCCAGCGGCGCTGCGCGCACGTCCTGCATGAACACGGTTTTCACAACCGCGAAACGCCGCCCTTTCAGGCTGGCCCCTTCCAGATCCGCCGGTTTCCCGCCTTCGAGAATTGCCAGCAATTGCGCGCAATCCTCGACGCTGCGGGCCAGCGGGCCAATGGTGTCGAACTTCAGCGCCAACGGCACAACACCTTCCAGCGTCAACCGCCCCGAAGTGGTTTTCAGCCCCACCAGATCGTTCCACGCCGACGGAATCCGCACCGATCCGCCGGTGTCTGACCCGATCCCCGCAGCCGCGAGACCAAAGGCAACCGACGCTGCCGCCCCTGAGGACGATCCGCCCGGCACCGCATCGGCATCGTTCACGCAAGGGGGGGTCGCGGTGGAGGGGTTATAGCCCAGTCCCGAGAACGCCAGCTCGCTCATATGCGTTTTGCCCAGACAGACCAGCCCCGCCGCCGTCGCCGCCTCGAGCACAACCGCATCGCGATCCGGCACGCGGCCCGCCAACAGTTTCGAACCCGCTTCGGTCGCCACACCGGCGGTGTCGAACAGATCTTTCCAGCTGACCGGCACCCCGTCCAGCAAGGAACGCCGCTGCCCTGTTGTCGCCCTTTCAGCCGCAGCACCCGCTTCGGTCAGCGCACGTTCACGGGTAACGCGCGCATAGATGCGGTCGCGCAATTCGTGGCCTTCGATGGCGTCGAGATAGACCTGGGTCAACGCCACCGGATCAATCTCGCCCGCGCCGATCCCGCGCCCCAGATCGCTTGCCGTCATCCACAACCAGTCTTGCATCGCGCCACTCCTTTTGCGTTTTCGCGACGGTAGCGACGCCTCGGCGCATGGACAATCCCCGCCGCGCGTTCATATTGAGCGACATGAACACTGATACCGATATCGCCGTCATCGGCGGCGGGCTGAACGGCCCCCTTCTGGCGCTTGCCATGGCGTCCCAAGGTCACCGCGTCACCGTGATCGACGCCACGGCGCAGTCCGTGCGCAAGAATGCGGCCTTTGACGGGCGGTCCTATGCGGTGGCCCTCACCTCGCAGCGGTTGCTGGCGGGGTTGGGACTATGGCGCCAACTGGCGGACAACGCGCAGCCGATGCTGGAGATCAAGGTGACGGACGGGCGCGCGGGCGAAGGTCCGTCGCCGTTTTTCATGCACTTCGATCACGCGGAAATCGAAGAAGGGCCAATGGGTTACATGGTTCAGGACCGGCACCTGCGCCGCGCCCTGATCGACGCGATGGATGCCAGCGACCATATCACCCAACTGTCCGGCCATGCTGTCACCGGCCAGCGCGCCCATGCCGCCGGCATCACGCTGACCTTGGACAATGGCAAACTGCTGACCGCCCGGCTGGCCGTCGGTGCCGATGGCCGCACCAGCGGCACGGCGCAGCGTGCGGGCATCAAGCGGATCGCGTGGTCCTACGACCAAACCGCGCTGGTCTGCGCCATAGAACACGACCTGCCGCACCACGGCATTGCACACCAGTTTTTCATGCCTCAGGGGCCGCTTGCGATCCTGCCTTTGCCCGGCAATGTCAGTTCCATCGTCTGGTCGGAAACCGACGCGAACGCGCGCGCTTTCAACGCGCTGCCGGATGCGGACTATATCGACATGCTGCGCCCGCGCTTTGGCGATTTTCTGGGCGACATCCGACTGACCGGAAAACGCTGGACCTATCCGCTGGGCCTGTCACTGACGACCGAAATGGTGGCCGACCGTGTCGCGCTGATCGGCGATGCAGCACATGGCGTGCACCCGATTGCAGGTCAGGGCCTGAACGCTGGTATGCGCGACATCGCCGCACTGGCCGAGGTGCTGACCGACGCCACACGGCGCGGCGAAGACATCGGCAGCGTGGCAACATTGGCCCGCTATCAGGAATGGCGAAGGTTCGACAACACCGCTCTGGCGATGGCGACAGATGCATTCAACCGCCTGTTTTCAAACGACAATCCGATCCTCAGGATCGGACGCGACATTGGCATGGGGGTGATCGGTGCGCTGCCCGGCCTGCGCCGTGGCGCCATCCGCGAGGCTGCGGGACTGACCGGAGAACTGCCGCGGCTGATGCAGGGCAAGCCGCTATGACGCCCCCCTGCCCTACTGAAAATCAGTCGATCACGCGCGCTTCGCTGTCCAGCATGATCGGAATGCCGTTGCGGATCGGATAGGCCAGCTTGGTTGCGACCGAAATCAGCTCTTGCGCTTCGGCGTCATAACGCAACGTGCCCTGGGTGCGCGGACACACCAGCGCTTCCAGCATTTTGCGGTCGGCTTCGATGCTCGTTCCACTCATTGCAACAAATCTCCTTCGGCACCGCCACGCAGCGCATATTCGATCAGGGTCACCAGCGTTTCACGCCGCGTGTCCAGCGATGGCGCTTCCAGCAGCGCCTGTTTGTCCTCGGGCTGGAAATCCAGCATCATCGACAGAGAATTAACCAGCAATTCGTCGTCCGCCTCTTTCAGCGTGTCCCAGTCCGCGGACAGGTCGCGCGCTTCGAAATACCGGCCCAGCAGCGACAAAAACGGGCCGCGATCCAGCGTCGCATCGGTTTCGCTGTCCCCCAGATCGCGATCAAAGCCCGCCCACGACGCCTTGCAGCGGCGATAGGGGGTAAAACCCTCGATCTCCTCGACCATTCGAAAGCGCGACAAGCCCGTCAACGTGACCATGTAGCGTCCGTCTTCGGTTTCTGAAAACTGGGTGACACGGCCGGCACAGCCAATGGTGTGCAATCCCTTTTCAGACCGTCCCGGAACCGGATTGGGCTGGATCATACCAATGATCCGCCCGTCGGTTTTCAGCGCGTCGGTCAGCATCTGAAGATAGCGTGGCTCGAAGATATGCAACGGCAAATGGGCACGCGGCAAAAGCAACGCCCCCGGCAAGGGGAACACAGGGATCGTCTCGGGAAGATCAACGGCGTGGCGCATAACCCTTACCTAGTCCGCTGTGCGGCTCAGACAAATATCATCGAGCTCAATTTCCGCCGTCCGTTCAGAACCACAGGATCATTCGGTTTGAGCGCATCAAAAATGGTAAACAACTGCGTCTTGGCCGCGCCGTCGTTCCAGTCACGATCCCGCTTGAACAGTTCCAGCAATTCCGCAACCGCCCCTTCGGTATCACCGCTTGCATGCAGCGCCTGCGCCAGATCAAAGCGGGCCTGATGGTCATCTGCATTGGCTTCGACTGCCGCGCGGTATTCATCCACTGGGCCCGCGTTCGCCGCCTGTCGCGCCAGTTCCAGTTGCGCGTGGGCCGCTTCCAGCTCGGGGCTTTTTGAAATCTCGACCGGCGCACCGTTCAGAACCGCCTCGGCCTGATCCAGATCGCCCATCGCAATGTGAACCCGCACCAAGCCGCCATAGGCGCCGGCATGCGCCGGGTCTTCTTCCAAAATCGCCTGAAAGGTCTGCGCCGCATCTTCGAACGCGCCCTCGGCCAGCATCTCGTCCGCGGCGTCGACCGCATCGTTCAACGTGTCGCTGGGGGCCTCGCCGCCGCCCGCCTTGATCACACGCTCGACAAATGCCGTAACTTCAGATGGGGGCACAGCGCCCTGAAACCCGTCAACTGGCTGGCCCTTGTAAAAGGCATAGACCGTCGGGATCGACTGGATTTGCAACTGCCCGGCAATGCCTTGCGCCTCGTCCACGTTGACCTTGGCCATTTTCACGGCCCCCTTTGCCGCGCGCACGGCGTCTTCCAGCAGCGGGCCCAGCGTTTTGCACGGGCCGCACCATGGGGCCCAGAAATCCACGATCACCGGCACTGTCTGGCTGGCTTCGACCACATCGGCCATGAAAGTCGCCTCGGACACGTCCTTGATCAGATCCGCCGCTTCGGGCGCTGCACTCAAGTTCAATTCCATTTGATCCGTCCTTGCATCAGTGTTTGTCGTCTATATGCGCATTTCAGCGCGAAATTCAAAGGTCGAAGGTTGCGAAGACCGGGGCGTGGTCGCTGGGTTTTTCCCATCCGCGCGCTTCGCGCAGGACGCGGCTGGAATGACCCGCCTGTGCGATGTCGCCCGTGGCCCAGACGTGATCCAACCGGCGCCCTTTGTCGGCGGCATCCCAATCCTTGGCACGGTATGACCACCACGAATACAACAATCCGTCGGGGATATCCTGCCGCGTGATGTCCACCCAGTTGCCTGAATCCTGCACCTGCGCCAGATGCTCGACCTCGACAGGCGTGTGGCTGACGATCTTCAACAGCTTCTTGTGATCCCACACGTCATCTTCGCGCGGGGCGATGTTCAGATCACCCACCAGAATCGACTTTTCCGGCTTTTGTGCGTGGAACCAGTCGCGCATGTCGGTCAGGTAATCCAGCTTTTGGCCGAATTTTACATTGCGCTCGCGGTTTGGCTCGTCTCCGCCTGCGGGCACATAAAAATTGTGCACCGTCACACCGTTTTCCAGCCGCGCCGACACATGCCGTGCGTGGCCCAGTTCCGCAAAATCTTCTGCGCCAACCTCTTCCATTGGCAACCGGCTGAGGATCGCCACCCCGTTATAGCCCTTGTCGCCCCGCGCAACCATGTGGGTGTAACCGGCCGCGTTGAACGCCTCGCGCGGGATCTTGTCCACGGGGCTTTTGCATTCTTGCAAACACAGCACGTCCGGCCCGTGTTCGGCCAGCAGTTTCAGCACGATCGGCTCGCGCAGACGGACCGAGTTGATGTTCCAGGTTGCCAGAGAAAATGCCATGTCGATGCCCCCATATTTGCAGTGGCTGGACCCTATGCCGACCAAAGCGCCGCCGCCACCGAAAAACCCCTGTCTTTTGTCGGGTACAGTAAACACAGCGGCCGGGCGCGCCGCCTCTGGCAGCTGTAACCACCAGCCTCCAAACAAAAAAGGGCCGGGCACAAAGGCCCGGCCAAGTCCAACAGGGAGGTGCATGTTTGACCCGGACATGCAGCGGGATGACTTGGGAACGTCGCACAGCGCGCAAAGTTCCCTCTTAGGTAGAATATAGCACTACGCCATCAAACGATAGCCCCCAGATTCCGTCACCAGCAAACGCGCATTGGACGGATCGGGTTCAATTTTTTGACGCAGGCGATAGATGTGTGTTTCCAGCGTGTGCGTGGTCACGCCGGCGTTGTATCCCCAGACCTCGTGCAGCAACACATCACGCGCCACCACACCTTCAGTGCTGCGGTACAGAAACTTCAGAATGTTGGTTTCCTTTTCGGTCAGACGCACTTTTTTGTCGTCCTCGGTCACCAGCATCTTCATCGACGGCTTGAAAGTATACGGCCCCAGCTGGAACACAGCATCTTCCGACTGCTCGTGCTGGCGCAACTGTGCGCGAATGCGGGCCAGCAGAACGGGAAACTTGAACGGTTTGGTCACATAATCATTGGCCCCGGCATCCAGACCCAGAATGGTATCGGCGTCGCTGTCGTGGCCGGTCAACATCAGCACCGGCGCTTTCACCCCTTGCTTGCGCATCAGGCGGCACAGCTCGCGGCCATCTGTATCGGGCAGGCCCACGTCCAGAATCACGAGATCATACAGCGCTTCCTTGGCCCTGGTCATCGCCTCGGCGCCGTTACATGCCTCGAAAACATCAAAGTCTTCGGTCATCACCAGTTGCTCGCTCAGGGCCTCGCGCAGGTCTTCGTCATCATCGACCAGCAGAATTTTCTTCAGTTGTGCCATCATGGGCCTCCTGTGTTCTTCTCTACCAGATGCGCCTGCATCACGATCCTGACAAGATTTGCTGCAATTTTCTCACGCGGTCGTGTGCCAAACGGTGCAAATGTTTCATTTCCGGTTCGCATGGCTTACATCACAAGTCGACAAACATCAGGACGCGGCACATGGCCTTTACCCCGGATATCATCGAACAACTGGCCCGCGCGCGCGCCGATCTGCGCATGGGCGTTCCCGTGGTGCTGACCGGCGACGGTGCGGCACTGATGCTGGCAGCAGAAACGCTTTCACCGCAACGGCTTGCCGATGTTCTGGCGCTTGGTGGAACACCGGTTTTGGCGATCACGGCGCGGCGGGCCGAAACGCTGAAGGCGCGCGCCTATGACCGGGATCTGGCGCGACTGACCCTGCCCGATGATGCATCACTGGCATGGGTTCAGGCCATTGCTGACCCCGCCGACGACCTGCGCAGCCCGATGAAGGGGCCGCTGGTTTCCGCCCGTGGCGGTAACACTTTGGCGCATCGTGCAGCGCTTGCCCTGTGCAAATCCGCGCGTTTGCTGCCCGCTGCCGTGGTGCTGCCGCTGGAGGAATCACATAATTTTGCCGCGCAGCATTCTTTGACCACACTGCCGTTGGCACAGCTGGCCGACCACATCGCCGCCGCCAGCCCGCTGCATCCGATCGTCGCAGCGCGGCTGCCGATGGAGGCATCGGAAGCGGGACGCTTGCACATCTTCCGTCCCGAGGATGGTGGCGAAGAGCATTATGCCATCGAAATAGGCCGCCCCGACCGCAGCAAACCGGTGCTGGCGCGGCTGCATTCAGCCTGTTTCACCGGAGATCTTCTGGGGTCGCTGAAATGCGACTGTGGCCCGCAACTGCGCGGCGCACTGGCCCAGATGGGAAGCGAAGGTGCAGGCGTTCTGCTCTATCTGAACCAAGAGGGGCGCGGCATTGGCCTTGCCAACAAGATGCGCGCCTATTCCTTGCAAGATCAGGGCTTTGACACCGTCGAGGCGAACCATCGCCTGGGTTTTGAGGACGACGAGCGCGATTTTCGTCTGGGTGCGGACATCCTGAAATCCATGGGATTTTCGGCGGTACGGCTGCTGACCAACAACCCCAAAAAGGTCGACATGATGACCACCTGCGGCATTACCGTGGCCGAACGGGTGCCGCTGAAAGTAGGCGAAAACCGCCACAACACCGCCTATCTGGCCACCAAGGCGCGCAAATCGGGGCACCTGCTGTGACCCCCGCCGACATGGTCCTGACACCGCGCGGGCTGCGCTTTGGTGGTCAGACCTATCCCTGCACCATCGGCAAGGGTGGCCTGTCGCACGACAAGCGCGAGGGTGACGGGGCGACTCCGGTAGGCGTTCACAGGGTTGTCGGTATGCTTTTCCGCCCCGACCGCATTGCCGCGCCCGCGCCGTGGGCCACGCCCATCGGGCCACGCGATCTGTGGTCGGATGCTTCGGGCCAGCCCGATTACAACCACCATGTCCGCGCACCCTATGCGCACAGTCACGAGGCGCTGCGCCGCGCCGATCCGCTATATGATCTGGTGATCGTGCTTGACTGGAACTGGCCCGACGCAGTGGCCGGCGCGGGTTCTGCCATCTTTATGCATCGCTGGCGCAGGCCGGGCTATCCGACCGAAGGCTGCGTTGCCCTGCGCCCCGACCATCTGGCGCGGGTCGCGGCGCGCATCACCATCGGGACGCGCCTGATCGTTCCGTCCTAGGTCGGGACGCGGTCACCGAATATCGCCGACCCCACGCGAATATGCGTCGCACCCAGTGCTACAGCGCGTTCGAAATCGCTGCTCATGCCCATGCTCAGGCCACTTAGACCGTTGCGTTCAGCTATCTTGGCCAACAATGCGAAATGCAGCGCCGGTTCTTCGTCGACCGGCGGAATGCACATCAACCCGCGCACCGGCAGGTCCATTGCGCGACATTCGGCCACGAAATCATCGGCCTGCGCAGGCATGACGCCCGCTTTCTGGTCCTCTTCTCCGGTGTTCACCTGAATGAACAGGTCGGGGCAATGCCCTTCCTCTTGGGCAATTCGCGCTATGGCTGTCGCCAGCTTGGGACGGTCGACGGAATGAATGGACTGGAACAGCCCGAATGCGGGCCGCACCTTGTTGCTTTGCAACGGGCCGATCAGGTGCAGATCGATTCCGTCAAAGCTTTCGCGGAAATCAGGCCACTTGCCTTGCGCCTCTTGCACGCGATTCTCGCCGAAACAGCGATGGCCCTGTTCGAGCACAGCGCGCACACGGTCGTTTGGCTGCACCTTGCTGACCGCAATCAACTGAACCGACCCCGCCGCGCGACGTGCGTCGGCCTCGGCCTTGGCAATCCGGTCCTGAATATCCTGAAGTCCCATGCGTCTCTCCTTGCGTTGCCCCCAGATACCAAGTCAGGGGGCAGAAAGAAAAGGGTGCACAAAAGAAAAGGGGCAGCCCGAAGGACTGCCCCAAATCGTCAGATGTCGATCAACTTAGAAGTTGAAGCGAACACCCAGGTCGGCGCGTGTGTCGCCGGTACCCATGCTTGCAACACCACCGCGGATCGATGTGCCGCCACCCAGGTCGTGGTGGACGCCAATACCGTAGGATGTGTCCATGAAGTAGTCTGCATCAGAAACATAGACTTCAACTTTGGTGGCTGCGCCTGCGTCGAACGCACCGGCCAGAACCCAGTGGTCGCCAGCTGTGCCGTTGTCAGCATATGTCAGTGTCACGTCTGCGATACCGAAGCTGCCGCCTGCCGAAACAGTCCAGTCAGTGTCGGTTGTAACGTTCGAGTCTTGAGCGCCCAGAGCGAATGTCCAGCCGTTCCATGTGTAGGCGATGTGGCCCGCGATGCGGTCGTTCACGTCCGAAGCCGAAACGTGCACCGACAGGTCGCCTGCCGAGTACATCACTTCGATACCATTCTGACCAGCAGCACCGCTACCGCCGGACGAGTATGCATCGCCGCGGAAGTTGTAGGCTGTGTACTGGTAACCCAGACCGGTCAGACCCAGATCGATGGGGTACTGGCCAGGCATGAATTCCAGAGCGCCGAAGATGTTGCCAACGCCGACTTCCAGACCGCCCGAACGTGCGAAGAAGCGAACGCCGTTGATGCCGGTACCTGCGGGGTTGTTAGCGTTGTCGGTGTTGTTCTGCTGGATACGTGCACGTGCACCGAAGACAACGCCGCCATCCGATTCAGCTGTCGCGTCGATTTGCAGACGGAAACGGCTGGTGATGTTGGTTTCGTTGCCAACATTGGCTTCGTTGTACAGGATACCAAAACGACCGTAACCGCCGAATGTAACGTCTGCAGCTGCGACACCAGCGGTGGCGACCAGGGCAGTCGTGGCGAAGAGAACTTTTTTCATGAGTTGTCCCTCGAGTTTCAAATTTCACATGCCCACGTCGGGGAATCCGATGAGGGTATGAAGGGTGTTTCCCTCTTTTGCCCCCGTCTTGGCAAGCAATGTGCGGGGCACGGATACAATGTGTTCGGTTAATGATGCAGCTTTGCCACACCCTGTTTTCAGGCAATGCCGTCAAACGCCGGACCAGAGCGCGCGCTGCCGCTTTTCCATTATAGTGTATACACGCCCGAATTCGCTTCAAACAGGGCGCTTTCCGACATAGACCTTGCCCCGACACGGTCGCTTGGGTAGACCAAGTGCCAAACAGGCATAGGTGTGCGGGTATGCGGCTCAAATCCTTTTTCAATCTTGCGGTGGCCTTTGCTGCTGTGGGCGCGCTGACAGCGTGTGGTTCGATTGGTCGGCTTGGAAAGCCGGCAACTGAACGTCCGGCGCAATATTCGAATCCGAACATCCCCAGCAACATCGACACCGAGAACACGATCTGGAATGCGTTCAACCGCAAATCCAGCGAAACCACGGTGCTGGTGAACCGCTATATCTGGCAGGCCTCGCTGGAAGTACTGGATTTCCTGCCGGTTCAGACGGTTGACCCGTTCACTGGTGTCATCGTGACCGGCTATGGCACTCCACCCGGCGGTGGGAGCGCCTATCGCGCCACCGTTTTGATCAAAGACCCTGCGCTGGATGCACGGTCGCTGAACGTGGCACTGCAAACGCGCGGCGGTCCCGCCAGCGCCGCCACCACACGGGCCATCGAGGATGCAATCCTGACGCGGGCCCGCCAGCTGCGGATCTCCGACAACAGGCTTTAAGCGCCGGACAAATCACTTTAACAGTTGCGCCGGGCCATTCGCCCGGCGTTTTCGTGTCAGACAGGACAGTTGCACATGCCCAGTTATACCCCCTCCGATCTTGAAGCCCGCTGGCAGGATGCCTGGGACAAGGCCGGAATATTCCAGGCCAAACGCGACGAAAGCCGCCCCAAGTATTACGTGCTGGAAATGTTCCCCTATCCGTCGGGCCGCATCCACATGGGCCATGTGCGCAATTACACGCTGGGCGACGTGGTGGCGCGCTACAAGATGGCGACGGGGCACAACGTGCTGCATCCGATGGGCTGGGACGCCTTCGGGATGCCGGCGGAAAACGCGGCCATGGCCATCGGCGGCCACCCGCGCGACTGGACTTACAACAACATCAAGGACATGCGCGGCCAGATGAAGCCGCTGGGCCTGTCGATCGACTGGTCACGCGAATTCGCCACCTGCGATCCTGAATACTATGGCCAGCAGCAGGCGCTGTTCCTTGATTTCCTCGACGCCGGACTGGTGCATCGCAAGAACGCACAGGTGAACTGGGACCCTGTCGATATGACCGTTCTGGCCAACGAACAGGTGATCGACGGCAAGGGCTGGCGCTCGGGTGCCGAGGTCGAGCGACGCGAACTGACGCAGTGGTTCTTCAAGATTTCCGACATGGCCGGAGAGCTGAAGGACGCGCTGGACGGTCTGGACAACTGGCCCGCCAAGGTGCGGCTGATGCAGGAAAACTGGATCGGCGAATCGCGCGGGCTGCAATTCGCCTTTTCGCTGATCGGAGAGCCGGACGAAGGCGCGCCCGCGCCTGATGGGTTTGACCGCGTCGAAGTCTACACCACCCGCCCCGACACGCTGGCCGGGGCGTCGTTCGTGGGCATCTCGCCCGATCACCCGCTGGCCAAGACGCTGGAACGTGACAACGCCGATGTGGCTGCGTTCAACGCCGAATGTCGCAAGGGCGGCACCACCGCCGCCGAGATCGAGACCGCCGAAAAGATGGGCTTTGACACCGGTCTGCGCGTGCGCCACCCCTTTGACACATCGTGGGAACTGCCCGTCTACATCGCCAACTTTATCCTGATGGATTACGGCACCGGCGCGATCTTTGGCTGCCCCGCGCATGACGAGCGTGATCTGGAATTTGCCCGCAAATACGACCTGCCGGTAACCTCCACCTTTGTCCCCGCCAACACCGAAGGATTCACCGCCCCCGAAGACGGCGGCGCTGCCTTTGTCCCCGGCAAGGACGTGACCGTGCACTTTGTCCGCCCCCTGGGCGGCGAGCCGCGCAAGATGACCGGTGATGCCGCCATTATCGAGGCCATTGAAACCTGCGAAACCAACGGCGTGGGTCAGGGCGTGACCAAATACCGCCTGCGTGACTGGGGCCTGTCGCGGCAACGCTATTGGGGCTGCCCGATTCCGGTCGTGCATTGCGCAGACTGCGGCGTGGTTCCCGAGAAGAAAGAGAACCTGCCCGTCGAGCTGCCCTATGACGTCAGCTTTGACACCCCCGGCAACCCGCTGGACCGTCACCCCACCTGGCGCGATTGTGCCTGCCCGAAATGCGGCGCACCGGCACAGCGCGAAACCGACACGATGGACACCTTTGTTGATTCGTCGTGGTATTTCGCCCGCTTCACCGCGCCCCGCGCCGATACGCCCACGGTGGCCGAGGATGCGGCATACTGGATGAACGTCGATCAATATATCGGCGGGGTTGAGCACGCGATTTTGCACCTGCTCTACTCGCGTTTCTTTGCCCGTGCGATGCAGATCACCGGCCACCTGCCTGCGACTGCGGTTGAACCCTTTGACGCGCTGTTCACACAAGGGATGGTAACCCATGCGATCTATCAGAGCGTCGGAGACAATGGCCGACCGGTGTACCACTATCCCGAAGCGGTCGAGCTGAAGGGGGACAAGGCGTTCCTGATCGACGGCGGCGGCGAGGTCGAGATCGTCCCATCGGCCAAAATGTCCAAGTCGAAGAACAACGTGGTCGATCCGCTGAACATCATTTCATCCTTCGGCGCCGACACCGCGCGCTGGTTCGTGCTGTCCGACAGCCCGCCCGAGCGTGACGTGGAATGGACCGCCTCGGGGGCCGAGGCCGCGTACAAGCACCTCAGCCGGGTCTGGAACATCTCGCACCGGATCACCGACATGGATCACGACGCGCCCGGCGAAGGCGACGACGACCTGCTGCGCGCCATGCACAAATGCATTCACGACGTGACCGTCGCGATTGAATCCTTTGGCTTCAACGCGGCGATTGCCAAGCTCTACGCCTTTACCGCCACCTTGCAGAAATCCAAGGCAGGCCACACGGCGCAACGCACTGCCGTGATGACGCTGGCGCAGCTGATGGCCCCGATGACGCCACACCTGGCCGAGGCGATCTGGTCGCATCAGGGCGGCGCGGGCCTGATCACGCTGGCCGACTGGCCGAAAGCGGACGAAGCGATGATGGTGGACGACACCGTGACCCTGCCGATCCAGATCAACGGCAAACGGCGTGGCGAAATCACGGTTCCCGCCGACATGTCGAAGGAAGAGGTTGAAAAGCTGGCGCTGGCCAGCCAACCTGTTCAAAAGGCCCTGGACGGGGGCCAGCCGAAAAAGGTGATCGTGGTGCCGGGACGGATCGTCAATGTCGTTGTATAAAACGCTTCTTGCGCTGCCCCTGCTGGCCGCCTGCGGCTTTGCGCCGGTTTACGGGCCGCAAGGGGCAGGCACGGCGTTACAGGGGCGCGTTCTGGTCGAAGCGCCTGACACCCGCGACGACCAGCTGATGCTGCAACAGATCGAACGCCGCCTTGGCCGCGCGGGCGACCCCGCCTATGGTCTGGCGATTGATCTGATCGTGACACGGGAAGGTCTGGCGATTGACGCCGATGGCGACATCGACCGCTATAACCTGTTGGGGACGGCCACATATACGCTGACCAGCAGCGCCAACAGCGCGGTTGTCAGCACCGGAACCGTCACCAATTTTACCGGCTATTCCTCAACCGGATCCACCGTGGCAACGCTGGCCGCCGAACGCGATGCGCGTCAGCGGTTGATGACAGCGCTGGGTGACATGGTCGTTGACCGGCTGGTCGCCACCAAACTATGAAGCTGGCCGGTGCACAGGCGAACGGCTATTTCGCCAAACCCGATCCGGACAGCACCGGCATTCTGATCTACGGGGCCGACGCCATGCGCGTGGCGCTGAAACGCCAGCAACTGCTGAAGGCATTGATCGGCGACAAGGGCGAAGAGGAAATGCGCCTGACCCGCATCCCCGCCGCCGAGTTGCGCAAATACCCCGCAATGCTGCTGGACGCGATCAAGGCCATCGGGTTCTTTCCCGGCCCCCGCGCTGCCTTTGTCGAGGATGCAAACGAAAACACCGCCGCGACGATCATCGCCGCACTTGCCGACTGGCAGGCGGGTGATGCGCAAATCATCGTATCAGCCGGAGCGCTGAAACCCACATCAAAGCTGCGCAAGGCCTTTGAAGGCCACAAATCCGCTCTGGCGGTGGGCATCTATGACAATCCACCCACCCGCGACGAAATCGAAGCCGCCCTGCGCGCGGCGGGTGTCACAGCGCCGGACCGCGCGGTGATGGACATGCTGAACGATCTGGCCCGCGCGCTGGACCCGGGCGATTTCCGCCAGACACTGGAAAAGATCAGCCTGTATAAACACGGCGACGCCACGCCGCTGACCGCCGAAGACATCGTCGCCAACGCACCCACCTCGACCGAGGCCGATGTGGACGACGTGTTGCTGGTGGTGGGCGATGGCCGCGCGGCCGATATCGGGCCGGTGATGCGCAAATTGCAGGCGCAGGGCGTGACCGCCGTCACCCTGTGCATCGGTGCGATGCGCCACTTCCGCAACCTGCACCGCGCTGCGGTGGACACGTCGGGACGCCCGCAAATCTGGGGATCGAATCGCGACCGGATGCTGGCGCAGGCCCGCAACTGGGGCCCTGCCAAGCTGGAAACCGCGCTGACCGTACTGACCGATACCGATCTTGCCCTGCGCTCGGCCGGACAGCACGCGCCCGCCATGGCGCTGGTGGAACGCGCCTTTATCCGTCTGGCGATGTTGGGCGCGCGCTAGTCCGGGCCAAACATCGCCATCACCTCGGCCTCGGTCATCTTGTGCGTATCGCCGGCAAAGGCATAGCCCGGCGGCTTGCGGTCAATGAAAATCTCTCCGTTCAACGTGATACCGCCCGCGTCGTCCAGCGTGCCCAATCCGACGTGATAGGTGCCCTGATGCGGGCCAGGGGCGGTGACGCGGTAATAGATGCTGCACCCGCAGGTGCCGCAAAAGGCCCGCTCGGCCCAGGGCGATGACGTGTAGATGGTCAGTTTGTCCTGTCCCTCTATCGTGATGTCGTCGGGGGCAACCTCGACCCCAAGATAGACGCCACCCGACCACTTGCGGCACATGCCGCAGTGACATGCACCGGTGTGGCGGACATCTGCCGTGATGCTGTAGCGGACCGAACCGCAATTGCAGGACCCAGTTCGTGCCATTTCATTTCTCCTGAACAATGTGGATGCAGATTAGCAAGGCATGGTGACAGATAATGTCAGCATGCCTTGAACCGCCCCACCGGCGACGCTGCCGCGCCTGTCAAACGTCAGATGACGAGTTAATCTAACGTTGCAAACCGGGCCGAATTTGGCAAAGCCGTCGCTGGTACAGCGCGCAGTGCGCCGCAGGACCGCGCCGTTGTTGACGAAACAAGCGTATGCCACTCAAGAAGAAGGACACCCGAGACATCAAAACCAATGTGGAAAAGCCCCGAACGCCCGCCGAAAACGGCAAACTTCATATCGTCCTTCAATGGGAGAAAGTGGTGAGCCGTGTTGGGTTCGAACCAACGACCTACTGATTAAAAGTCAGTTGCTCTACCAACTGAGCTAACGGCCCACTAGGCGGCTAACTAGAAAGAGTTGGCGGGGTGGTCAAGCCCTATTCACCAACTTTATTGGCTCAGTACTGGATTCGTCTTCGGGGCGGCGTTATATGCGCGCCATGGCACAGGATTCTCGAACAAATTTGCCCTTCATGAAGATGCACGGGCTGGGCAACGACTTTGTCGTCGTCGATGCACGTCTGAAGGGTGTTGCGATTACACCTGCGCTGGCACAGGCATTGGGCGACCGTCACCGTGGTGTGGGATTCGATCAGCTTGCTGTCATCACCAAGGGCGCGGCAGACGCGCATCTGACGTTTTACAATTCAGACGGATCGCTGTCCGCCGCCTGTGGCAATGCCACCCGCTGTATTGCGCGCTATCTGATGGACGAAAGCGGGGCCGATGCACTGCATCTGACCACCGATCGCGGTGATCTGGCAGCGCGCGACATGGGCGATGGAATCACCTCGGTCAACATGGGCCACCCACAACTGGATTGGGACGAGATTCCACTGGCCCACGAGATGGACACGCTGGAGCTGCCCATTGACGGCGCGCCCACCGCAACCGGCATGGGCAATCCGCACTGCACCTTTTTCGTGGACGACGCCGAAGCCGTCGACCTGAGCGACCTTGGCCCCCGCATTGAACACCATCCGCTGTACCCTCAGCGCACCAACGTGCAGGTGGCGCAGATCACCGGACCCGACCGCATCCGTATGCGCGTGTGGGAGCGTGGCGTGGGGCTGACACTGGCGTCTGGCTCGTCGTCGTGCGCCACGGCTGTCGCAGCGGCGCGGCGTGGTCTGACGGGGCGCGATGTGGTGATTGATCTGGACGGCGGGCAACTGCGCGTGGAATGGCGCGACGATGGCGTCTGGATGACCGGTGCTACCATGCACGTCTTTTCAGGCCATCTGACGCAGGCGTTTCTGGACAGCCTGACATGAGCGCCCCGATCTTCTCGAATCACGGCTGCCGCCTGAACGCTTACGAGCTTGAGGCGATGAAGGAACTGGCCGAGGGCGCGGGCCTGCAAGACGCCGTGGTGGTCAACACCTGCGCCGTCACCGCCGAGGCCGTGCGCAAGGCCCGTCAGGACATCCGCAAGCTGCGCAAGGCCAATCCGAACGCCCGCCTGATCGTGACCGGCTGCGCCGCGCAGACCGAGCCGGACACCTTTGCCAATATGGCCGAGGTCGACGCGGTGATCGGCAACACCGAAAAGATGCAGGCCAACACATGGTCCGGCCTTGCCGGCAACTTTGGCACCGAGCCTGTGCAGGTTGACGACATCATGTCGGTGACCGAAACCGCTGGCCACCTGATCGACGGTTTCGGCACCCGCAGCCGCGCCTATGTGCAGGTCCAGAACGGCTGTGACCACCGCTGTACCTTCTGCATCATTCCCTACGGTCGCGGCAACTCGCGCTCGGTCCCTGCGGGGGTCGTGGTGGATCAGATCAAACGGCTGGTGGACCGTGGCTATAACGAGGTGGTGCTGACCGGTGTCGACCTGACGTCCTGGGGGGCCGACCTGCCCGCCGCGCCACGTCTGGGCGATCTGGTGATGCGTATTCTCAAACTGGTGCCCGACCTGCCGCGCCTGCGAATCAGTTCGATTGATTCGATCGAGGTGGACGAGGCGCTGATGCAGGCAATTGCCACCGAACAGCGGTTGATGCCGCATCTGCACCTGTCACTGCAACACGGCGACGACCTGATCCTGAAACGGATGAAACGGCGGCACCTGCGCGGCGATGCCATCCGCTTTGCCCAAGAGGCGCGCGCGTTGCGGCCGGATATGACGTTCGGGGCCGACATCATCGCAGGCTTCCCGACCGAGACCGAGGCGCATTTTGAAAACGCGCTGGCGCTGGTCGAGGAATGCGACCTGACGTGGCTGCACGTCTTTCCCTATTCGCCCCGTCCCGGAACCCCTGCGGCGCGCATGCCGCAAGTGAACGGCCGCGCGATCAAGGAACGCGCCGCACGGCTGCGGGCGGCGGGCGCAGCACAGGTTCAGCGCCACCTGAACGCACAGGTGGGCCGCACACACCAGATCCTCATGGAAAGCCCGCATATGGGCCGCACGGCGCAATTTACCGAAGTGCATTTCGACGCGCCCCGGACCGAAGGCAGCATCGTCACCGCCAGCATCACGGGTATGGCGGACAGTCATCTGCTGGCCTGAAACCACCCGCCAATCACCAGACAACGAAAAACCCCCGCCCTGTTGCCAGCGCGGGGGTTTATCATGTCGTTCGATGCGTCAGGATCAATCCTTGCGCTTGTACTTTTTCTTGACCGGCGCCCAGATGCGCTTGTTGGTCAGGTACAGCAGAACCGACAGCAGAGTCAGGAACAGCACGCCGACAAAACCGGCCTGTTTGCGCTGCGACAGCTTGGGTTCAGCTGTCCACATCAGGAACGCTGCAACGTCCTGCGCTTCGTGGTGCAGCTCGTTCGAGTGACCATCGGCAAACTCGACGTCCTCACCACCCAGCGGCGGTGCCATAGCGATCCAGCTGCCGGGGTACATGTGGTGACCGTGTTCGTCCTTGCATTCCTCGGGGAAACCGCCGGCTGCGAAGGCCACGTTGTAATAACCCGGAAAATCTTCGGGCGCACAGCTGGGGGCCTCTTCATAGCTGCTCAGCAGGGTGGCGATATACTCAGGACCACCGATGCCTTTCATCAGCTGGTTGATCCCCAGACCATAAGGACCATGGAAACCCGCACGCGCCTTGGCCATCAGGCTAAGATCGGGTGCGTTTTCCAATGCCGAATGGGGGAAGTGATCCACCGGCTTGCCAGGGCGCGTGTCGTCCAGCTCGGGGTCGAAAACCTCGAATTGTTCGGCATAGGCGCGAACCTGATCTTCGGGCAGGTGTGGCCCGCCTTCGTCACCCAGCGTGCGCAGCGGTACGAATTTCAGACCGTGACAGGCCGAGCAAACCTCGGTGTAGATCTGAAGGCCGCGTTGCAGCTGGTTGGTGTCATAGGTGCCGAACGGACCGTCGAAGGGGAAGTCGAAGTTTTCGACATGCACTTCTCCGCCAGCGGCATAAGCGCCTCCAGCCAGACCAACGGCCACAGCAGCGCCAAGTACGATTTTCTTGAACATGGTGCTCATCCTCTTATTCCGCAGGCTGCGACGCAGCGTCGGCCTTGGCCGAACCGGTCTTGGCCACTTTTGCGGCAAAGTCTTCTTCGATCGTTGCGGGCTGCGCATCCGGCTTCTCGATCACGCCCAGAATCGGCAGGATGATCAGGAAGTAGGCAAACCAGTATGTCGCGCCGATCAGCGAGAAGGTGGCATAGGGTTCTTCCGCAGGCATCGCCCCCAGCCACATCAATGCGACAAAGTCGATAACCAGCAGGGCAAACCACATCTTGAACATCGGACGATAGCGGCCCGAACGTACCGAAGATGTGTCCAGCCACGGCACCAGTGCCATCACCGCAATCGCGCCGAACATCGCCAGAACACCAAAGAATTTCGCGTCAACGATACCGCCGGTCAGGAACGATGCGATCTGCACCACCCAAACCTCGGACGTGAAGGCACGCAGGATCGCATAGAAGGGCAGATAATACCATTCGGGCACGATGTGCGCGGGTGTCGAAAGCGGGTTTGCTTCGATGTAGTTGTCCGGGTGGCCCAGATAGTTGGGCATAAAGCCGACAACCGCAAAGAACACCACAAGGATAACGGACAGTGCGAACAGGTCCTTGATCACGAAGTAGGGCCAGAACGGAAGCGTGTCTTTCTCGGCTTCTACTTTCGACCCTTTGCGCACATCAACGCCCGTGGGGTTGTTGTTGCCGGTCGAGTGGAAGGCCCAGACGTGTACGATCACAAGACCTGCAATCAGGAAAGGCAGCAGATAGTGCAGGCTGAAGAAACGGTTCAGCGTGGCGTTATCAACAGCAGGCCCGCCCAGCAGGAAGGTTTGCAGGCTGTCGCCGATGAACGGGATCGCGCCGAACAGACCGGTGATAACCGTGGCACCCCAGAACGACATCTGACCCCAGGGCAGAACATAGCCCATAAAGCCGGTCGCCATCATCAGCAGATAGATCAACATGCCGATAATCCACGTGATCTCACGCGGGGCCTTGTAGGACCCGTAGTACAGACCACGGAAGATGTGGGCGTAAACAGCAACAAAGAACAGCGAAGCGCCGTTTGCGTGCATGTAACGCAGCATATAGCCGCCGTTCACGTCGCGCATGATGTGTTCGACACTGGCAAATGCCATATCAACGTGCGGTGTATAGTGCATAACCAGCACAACACCGGTGGCAATTTGCAAGACCAGGCAGAACACCAGAACGATGCCCCAGATCCACATCCAGTTCAGGTTCTTGGGTGTGGGGATCATCAATGTGTCGTACAGCAAACCGACAACGGGCAGACGGCTGTGAAGCCATTTTTCTGCACCAGTTTTCGGTTCGTAATGGTCGTGAGGAATTCCAGACATTGCGTTCCCTTCCCTTAACCCAGTTTAATCGTGGTTTCGTCCACGAATTCAGCCACAGGAACCGGAAGGTTCTGCGGTGCTGGCCCTTTGCGGATACGGCCCGCAGTGTCGTAGTGTGAACCGTGGCAGGGGCAGAACCAGCCGCCAAAGTCGCCTGCGTCGCCCAGGGGCACGCAGCCCAGGTGCGTACAAACGCCCATCATCACCAGCCAGTCGCTGTCCGCACCGGCTTCGCCGCCAGCAGGAACCAAAGACCGGTTCGGATCTGTCGCAGGCGCGTCGCCCGCAATATTCGCGTTGCGTGCGATCGGATCGGGCAACGTATCCGTATCAACCGCATTCGCAGCGGCGACTTCGGCTTCGGTCCGGCGCCGGATGAACACGGGCTTGCCCAGCCATTTCACGGTCAACTGTGTGCCCGGTTCAACGCCGGACACGTCCACGCGGATCGACGACTGCGCCTTCACGTCCGCCGAGGGGTTCATCTGATTGACCAGCGGCCAGACGGCAGCACCTACTGCAACAGCACCTGCACCCGCCGTTGCGTAGTACAGGAAGTCGCGCCGGTTGCCGTCGTGTTCATCTGTGTGGGACACGGGGTTTTCTCCAACTCTCTTGACCCTCGGGGGTCATTCGCCAATGGGGCCACGCAACAAAGCGCGGCCTTCCTCGGGGCGTATCTAACGGGGTGAACCTGTCCAGTCCAGCATCATTGATGTCGCACGTCGTCGCATGTGGGAACTTTATCAACCCCTGCGGCAAAAAATCACGAAATTCTCCCGTTCCGCCTTAGGGTACAGTCGCTTGCATCGAATCGCGTTCAGCGAATTTGGCGGCCCAAGCGGCCAGCGCATCGTGGCCCTTGCGCCAGTTGCGGTCTTCGTGCCGGAAATCAAGGTATCCCAGCGCGCAGCCCACCGCGATATGGCCGATATCAAGCGGCCCGTACAAATGGCCCATCCAGCGGCTGTCAAGCGCGTTCAGCGCCCGCGAAACCTTTTCCCACTGGTTTTCGACCCATGTGTCGGATTGAAGCGCCTCGTCGCGCAGACGCCGTTCATATACCATGGCAACGGCCGCCTCCATGATCGCGTCGCCCGTCGCCTCAAGCGTCAGCGTTTCCCAGGGGCTTGTCACGGGATACAGGCCCGACTTGGCGCGGTCGTCCAGAAACCGGGTGATCACCCGGCTGTCATACAGCGTCGCCCCTTCGTTGCGCACCAGTGCGGGGATCTTGCCAATGGGGTTCGCCGCCGCCAGATCGGCAGGGGTCGCACCGGGGGCAGTGGTGACAGTGACAATCTCGACGTCATCCAGTTGCTGCGTCTCGTGCAACACCACCAGAACTTTACGCACAAAGGGCGAGGCCCCGGACATCATCAGCTTCATTCAGGTCACTCCTATGGGTTCGTCGTCACCCTAACGCCGTACAACAAACAGTCAAACGCGTACCTATGGATTCGATCCCGCACCGCGCATCAAAGCAGCCAGAACCGCCAGATCACTGCCCAGCCCGAAAGCCGCAACCCCGTCTGCCGCGCTTTCACGCACCGCATCGGGTTTGTTCTGGCTCAGCTTCCATGTGCCATCGACACCGGTCACTGTCATCCGGCAGGGCACGATCTGGCGCATCAGCCGGTCCAGCGCCGCGGCGTCCATCTTGTCAGTCGTCCACGGAGTCTTGGGCCGCAACTGATCCTCGAAATGCGCCGACTGCGCATCCAGAAGCGCGCGCAGCTCGTCCTGCGGGCACAGTTCCAGCGTTCCGGTCAGATGCACGGCGACATAGTTCCACGTCGGCACCTGATCGGGCACTTCGTACCAGTCGGGCGACACATAGCTGTCGCCACCACTGACCGCCAGTCGCACCGGCTGCGGGCTCCCCAGCGACCGCGCAATCGGATTGGACCGCACCAGATGCAGCGCCACGCTGGCCCCATCGTCAGACAGCACAAAGGGCACGTGACTGATCAACGGCCCGTCGGGCGCATTCATCGCCAGCACGCCAAAGCCGCGATCACGGGCAAAGGCCAGATTGCGCGCCGTGTCGGCGTCGTGAAAAACCGGATTTGGATGCATGAATAACGTCCCGTTCAGAAGCTACTATTTCTATTGCAGGCTTTGCGCGCTTTTGACAATCTGGCAAAGTTCTCAGGGCGGGGTGCAATTCCCCACCGGCGGTATGCGGGCATGACCCGTAAGCCCGCGAGCGGCGCTTGCCTTGCAGGCGTGTCAGCAGATCCGGTGAGATGCCGGAGCCGACGGTCATAGTCCGGATGAAAGAGAACGTGTCATGTCTGTGCTCTGTGGCGCAGCTATGGCATGTAATCGCCTTGGGTGACGTGTCTGTTACGATAGGAGATTACATATGACACACACCCGCATTGCTTATGTCCAGGCCCGCTGGCACGCCGATATCGTCGACCGCGCGCTGGACGGATTTTCCGAGGTTATCCCCCGCACCCAGATCGACGTGATCGACGTGCCGGGCGCGTTTGAAATGCCGCTGATGGCGCGCGATCTGGCCGCGACCGGACGCTACGACGCTGTGGTCTGCGCGGCGCTGGTTGTGGACGGTGGTATATATCGTCACGACTTTGTCGCCAGCGCTGTGGTCGACGGGCTGATGCGCGCAGGCATGGACACCGGTGTGCCGGTTCTGTCTGTGTCACTGACACCGCACCACTTCCAGGAAACCGATCACCACATGGCGATCTATTCCGAACACTTCGTGACCAAGGGCCGCGAGGCCGCCCATGCCGCACTTGGCATCCTTCAGGCGCGCGCCAGCCTGCGCAGCGTCGCGGCGGCATAGGGGCAGCCTAACCCAGATAGGCCTTCAAAGCAGGCGGCGGGTTGTCCATCAACGCCTCCGCCGCCTGTGGTGCATGGGCCCTGCCTCCTTCGACAAAGATCACATCGTCGGCAAAACGGCGCACGTCCTGCGGGGCGTGGGTGACCATCAGCACCGCAGCGCCGGTGTCGGCGGCGACGGAGGCGACCAGATCCAGCATTTCATCGCGCAACGCAGGCCCGAGGGCGGCAAAGGGTTCGTCCAGCAGCATCAGCGGCTTCCCCTGCACCAACATCCGCGCCAACGCCGCGCGGCTTTGCTGACCACCGGAGAGGTTGGCGGGCGTCCGGTCCTCGAACCCCGCCAGCCCGACCCGCGCCAGCGCATCACGCACCCGCCCCTGCTCGTCCGCCGTCAGGCGCAGCGCGGGGCGCAGGCCCAGCCCCACATTCTGCGCCGCCGTCAGATGCGGGAACAGGTTGCCGTCCTGAAACAACATCGCCATGCCGCGCTGGTCGGGGGCGACATGCGTAATGTCCTTCCCCTGCATCGTCACCGTGCCCCGCGCCAGCGGCACGAACCCGGCCACGGCCCCCACCAGCGTCGACTTGCCTGCGCCCGATGGCCCGATGATCGCCACCTTGCGCCCCGCAGGCACCGACAAATCCGCGCGCAGGGTAAAATCGCCCAGCTCGATCAACACGTCATTCAGATATAGCACCACGTCGCCCCCAAGCATCACAGATCCAGAACGCCCCGAAGGCGAGGATTATCAATAACAGCGCTGCACCCGCCGCCGCCTGCATCTGATAGGCCCCCATCAGACGGTACATCTGCAAGGGCAGCGTCGCATGGTCCTGATCGGCAAACAGGGCGATCACACCCAGATCGCCCATCGACAGCGCCGCCGCCAGCCCGGCGGCAAAGCCCACTTGCGGGCGCACCCCCGGCAGGATCACCCACAGCCACAGCCGCCAGCCGCGCAGGCCCAGCGCCGCGCTCAGCCGCCCTTGGGCCGCCACAACGTCACGCACCCCCGGCACCAGAATCCTTAGAGCAAAAGGCAGCGCCATCAGCGCGTTGACCAAGGCCGTGACTGGCAAGGCCAGCGCCGACGGTGGGGCAAAGGGATAGATCAGGATAAACCACCCCGTCCCGATCATCAGTGGCGACGCGGCAAACCCCAACAGCCCCGCCGCTTCGACCCCGCCGCGACGGCTAGTGCCGATCCAGCCCGCCATCGGCAGGGCCAGCGCCAGCAGCACACAGACACTGACGCAGGACACCCAGACCGACGACCACGCCGCGCGAAACACATTCGCGGGCAATGCCGTGATCCCCGGCAAACCGGACAGCACGACCGACAGCAGCGGCACCAGCAGGAACGCCGCCGCCAGAGCGATCAGCGCGGCATCGACCCAGCGCAGCACGCCCGTCGGTGCATCCCAACGCCGCACCATCCGGCCCATACCCCCCGTCAGCGACACCTGCGGCACCAGCCACAGCGCCAACACCGCCGCAGCGCCCGCCATACCAAGCTGCATCAGCGACAACATCGCCGCACGGCCAAGATCGAAATCGAACAGAAACGCCTGATAGATTGCCAGCTCGATCGTGGTCGCCCTTGGCCCCCCGCCCAGCGTCAGCGCCACGGCGAAACTCGCCAGACAAATCACGAATATCAAAGCCAGCGCGCCCGGCACCACGCGCAACAGTACGGGCCATTCCAGCACGCGAAACACCATGCGCGGCGTCAGGCCCAACTGCGCGGCCAGCCGGAAGCGTTCCGCCGGAATGCCTTGCCAACCTTGCAGGATCAGCCGCGTCGCCAGCGGCAGATTGAAAAACACATGGGCCAGCAGCACGCCGCCCAACCCGTAGATCGACAGCGGTACGAACCCCCAGTACCCCAGCAGCTGGTTCACCCAGCCGCCACGACCAAAGACCGCCAGAATCCCCAGCACCGCGACAATCACCGGCAGGATAAACGGCGCACCCAACAGGGCAATCAGCGCGCTGCGCCCCGCAAACCGCCGCCGCGCCAGTGCACGCGCCACCGGCACCGCCAGCGCGACCGATATCAACGCAGACAGAAACGCCTGCCACAGGGTAAAGCGTACCGCAGCCCAATCGGCAGGCCCAAGGGAATATCCCCCCTCGGCCCGCCACGCCACCGCGCCCAGCGCGGCAGCGATCAGCGCCACGACCAATGTCGCAGCGCCAATACCGCCTAAGCGGCTTATTTGGACAGGGCTTGCAGCCATTCCTGCAACGCTTCATCCCGCAGTGCGGGCGCATCCTCCGACGGCACCAGCAGCGCCGTTTCGGGGGTGATCAGTGTTTCGAACCCTTCGGGCAGACCGTCCTTGGGCGTTACGGCGGGATACATCCAGTTGGTCGTGGGAATGGCCGACTGGAACGCATCCGTCACCATGAAATCCAGAAACTTGTCCGCAAGCTCGGGCTGGTCGCTTGCTGCCAGTTTGCCAGCGACTTCGACCTGCAAATAATGTCCTTCCGAGAAGGGAGCTGCCTTTTTGGTGGCGTCCTCTTCGGCAATCAGGTGATAGGCGGGCGAAGTGGTATAGGACAACGCCATATCGGCCTCGCCCTCAAGGAACAGACCATAGGATTCGGACCAGCCTTTGGTCACTGTCACGATGTTGTCCGCCAGATCGGCCCAGATCGCAGGCGCCTCGTCGCCATAAGCCGCCTTGACCCACATCAGCAGGCCCAGACCGGGTGTGGACGACCGCGGGTCCTGAATGACGATCTTCAAATCGCTGTCCGCCAGTTCGCGGAAATTCTTGGGCGGCGTGATGCCGTCGTTGTAGACAAAGGCAAAATAGCCCCAGTCAAAAGGCACGAAATTCGGGTCGCTCCATTCCATCGGCACGTCATAGGCCACATCGACCGAATGCGGCGCGAACAGGCCCGTGGCGGTGGCGGCAGCGGTCAGGTTGGTGTCGAGCCCCAGCACGACATCAGCGTCCGAGCGCGCGCCCTCCAGCTTCACCCGCGCCAACAGCGCGGCCCCGTCGCCCGTGCCCACGAACTGCAAATCGCAGTCGCACACCTCTTCAAAGGCTTTCTCGATCACCGGACCGGGGCCCCAGTCGGATACAAAGCTGTCATAGGTATATACGGTCAGAACAGGCGTTTCGGCCTGCGCTGTGGTGGCAACGGTTGCTGCAAGAACTCCCGCTGCAAGATGGATCGGCTTCATGGCATCCTCCAATTTGCTGGCGAAAGGGCAAAGCGTGGAGAGATGTCCAGACCTTCCCTCCGCCGGTGTTAACCGGTTCAGGTTCAACGGGTCCGCGATCATTCGCATCTCAGCCATTAGGCCCCCCGAGGTGTTGCAATAGCTAGGGTGTGTGGGCTGCCGAGGCAAGCCGTATTCAGGTTTCGTCCAGAATGCTGCGCGCGTGGTCCACCGTAATGTCATCTGCTGCAACGATGGCACGGGCGACACGGTCAATGTCGGCACCTGTCGCGCCTGCGGTGATCGCGATGTTGCGCGCGTGCAGCGCCATGTGGCCACGCTGGATGCCCTCGGTTGCCAGGGCGCGCAGCGCCGCCATGTTCTGCGCCAGGCCCACGGCGGCAACCACCTGCGCCAGTTCGGTTGCCGTCTCGACGCGCAGCAACCGCAACGCCGCCTGCGCCGCCGGGTGAGTGCGGGTCGCCCCACCCACAAGGCCCAGCGCCATCGGCAGTTCGATACTCCCACTCAGCCCACCGCTGGCGGTGCGCTCCCACCGCGTCAGCGCGGTATAGCGTCCGCAGCGCGCGGCAAAGGCATGTGCCCCCGCCTCGACCGCGCGCCAGTCGTTGCCGGTGGCGATCACCACCGGATCAATGCCGTTCATGATCCCCTTGTTGTGCGTCGCCGCGCGATACGGGTCAATCACCGCCAAGGCGCAGGCCTCGACGATGCCCTGCGCCACATCCGTGCCGTTCAAAGTATCGGTATCCAGCGCCGCCGCCTCCAGATCCACACGCGCCCGCACCAGCCGCAGATCGGCCAGATTGGAAAGGATGCGCAGCCGCACGGTGCCGCCCGCGATCGCCTCGACCTTTGGGGCCAGCAGTTCGGCCATCGTGTTGACCGTGTTCGCCCCCATCGCATCGCGCACGTCCACAATCAGATGCAGCACCACCATCGGCCCCACCGGCGTGTCGTCAAACACATGCACCTCGATGTCCTTGCAGCCGCCACCCAGACCGGTCAGCACCTTGTCCCTTGAATTGGCCAGCGCCATCAACGCGCCGCGGTGTTCCAGTATCCGCAGCCGCGCCGCCGCAGGATCGCTAACGCCCAGCACCTGCACCTGCGCGCGCATCACCGGATCATCCGCCGAGGCATGAAAGCCGCCCCCGGCCCGCGCAATCCGCGCCATATAGGACGCCGCCGCCACCACAGAAGGCTCCTCGACCACCATCGGGATCAGGTAATCCTTGCCGTTGACGCAAAAGTTGGTCGCCACGCCCATCGGCATCTCGAACTTGCCCACCACGTTCTCGATCATCCCGTTGGCCGTGGCCAACGGCAACGCCCCCTCGCCCGCCAGCAACGCGCGGTCGCTCTGATCCAGCCCCGCCGCCGCACAGACCGCGTCCAGCCGCGCTGCGGGTTCAAGATCACGCAGCCCCGCAATGCGGGCATTCACAGGTGTGGGTTTTGTCATTGTGTCCTCCTGATGCCGTTTCAGGACGGTACAGGCTGAACCGCACCGGTCAATCACTCTTGAGCCGATGGGCCTGTGCCGTTATGGCCTTGGGCCAAAGGAGACCGCGATGTCGATCAACAGCTTTGGCCACCTCTTCCGCGTCACCACATGGGGTGAAAGCCACGGACCCGCCTTGGGTGCGACGGTCGACGGCTGCCCTCCGGGCGTGCCCGTGACCGAGGCGATGATCCAACACTGGCTGGACCGCCGCAAACCGGGTCAGAACAAATACACCACCCAGCGCCGCGAGGCCGACGAGGTCCGCATCCTGTCGGGCGTGTTCGAAGGCCAGACCACAGGCACACCCGTGCAACTGATGATCGAAAACACAGACCAGCGCTCCAAGGACTACGGCGACATCATGGACAAGTTCCGGCCCGGTCACGCCGACATCACCTATTGGCAGAAATACGGTATCCGCGACTATCGCGGTGGCGGCCGGTCCTCGGCCCGCGAAACCGCGTCACGCGTGGCGGCGGGCGGTCTGGCGCGCGAGGCGATCCGCGCGATTGCCCCAGACGTGCAGATCACCGGCTACATGACCCGTATGGGCGCCCACGAGATCGACCGCACCCGCTTCGACTGGGACCAGATCGAACAAAACCCGTTCTGGTCTCCCGATGCCCAGACCGCCGCTGATTGGGCCGACTACCTTGACGACCTGCGCAAATCCGGCAGCAGCGTCGGCGCGATCATCGAAGTGGTGGCGCGCGGTGTGCCCGCCGGCCTTGGCGCTCCTGTCTACGGCAAGCTGGACACCGACCTTGCTGCCGCCATGATGTCGATCAACGCGGTCAAAGGTGTCGAGATCGGCGAAGGCATGTCCGCCGCGATGCTGACCGGCGAATTGAACGCCGACGAGATTTTCATGGGCAACGACGGCAAGCCGTCATACTCCAGCAACCACGCGGGCGGTATTCTGGGCGGTATCAGCACCGGACAGGACATTGTCGTGCGTTTTGCCGTCAAACCAACCTCGTCGATCCTGAAAACCCGCAAGACCATCACCAAGACGGGTGCGGAAACCGAGATTATCACCAAGGGCCGCCACGACCCCTGCGTCGGCATCCGCGCCGTGCCCGTGGGCGAGGCGATGATGGCCTGCGTTCTTCTGGACCACATGCTGCTGCATCGCGGTCAGGTTGGCGGGCAGATCGGCGAAAACCGCGGGCGCATCGGCTGAAATGTCACAATAGGCACGATTTAGCAGAGGTCTGTGGGAAATACCCCGTCGCGCCCTAGATTACAGGGCATGCTGTGTCGAAAGGATGCATTATGACCCGTCGCATGATATTCAACGCTCTTGTTCTCGGTGCGCTGCTGCCTGCGCTTCCTGCCTTTGCGCAAGATACGCTTGGGCGTGAAGGCACGTTTCATGGACACAACGGCGCCTCTGCCAGCGGCGATGTGGTTGTGACCGATGCAGGCATTTCCCTGATGCGAAACTTCAAACTTCAAGGCGCAGAAAACGCACATGTAGGCTTGGGGTCAAACGGCGTTGTCGCGGTCGAAACAGACATGGGCGCACTGCAAGCCACCGAAGGATCGCAGGATTATCCAGCGGGCCAGTCGTACAATGTCTCGGACTATAACGAGGTCTGGATATGGAACCCCTCTGACAACTCTGCATTGGCGGTCGCAAAACTAAACTGACGCTTGCAACTTGATCGCTGAACGATCAAGTGTCGGGCATGCCTTTGCCCCTGATCGAAAATCGTCCCGGCACAGCTGTCACGCTCAAGCTGGTGGCAGTGTTTTTGTTTATGGTCATGTCCGCCATGATCAAGGTGGCCGTGGCCGAAGTGCCCTCGGGCGAGGCCGTTTTCTTTCGCTCATTCTTTTGTATTCCTGTCATTCTGATCTGGCTCTGGCAAACCAAAGAGCTGCGCCACGGGCTGTCGACCAAAAACCCGATGGGCCATGTGTGGCGCGGGCTGTTCGGCACCGCCGCAATGACGCTGACCTTTATGGGCCTTGGCCTGCTGCCGCTGCCCGAGGTCACCGCCATCGGCTATGCCACGCCTATGTTCACCGTGATTTTTGCGGTGTTTCTGCTGGGCGAAAAGGTGCGCGCTATCCGCATGACCGCCGTGGGGCTTGGGCTGATCGGCGTCTTGATCGTTATCTGGCCCAACCTGACATTGGGCGCGGGCAACATGAGCACGGCCGCTACGATGGGTGTGCTTGCCATTCTGGGCGCATCGCTGGTGCGCGGGCTGGTTCAGATCCACATCCGCCGCCTTGTGCAGACCGAACACACCGCCGCCATTGTGTTCTACTTCTCAGTGACCGCCACGGTGCTGTCCCTGCTGACCCTGCCCTTTGGCTGGGTCATGCCGTCGCCTGAAAACACTGTGCTGCTGGTCGGCGCGGGCGTGATCGGCGGCATCGCGCAAATCCTGATGACCAGCGCGTTCCGCTTCGGGGCAGCCTCGATGCTGGCCCCGTTCGACTACGCCTCATTGATCTTTGCCACCGCAATCGGTTTTGTGGTGTTCAGCGAAATCCCGACATGGTCCACGGTGGCCGGTGCAACGCTGGTGGTGGCCGGCGGCGTGCTGATCATCTGGCGAGAACGTCAACTGGGTCTCGAACGTGGCCGTGTCCGCGCCGTGACCGATCCAAAAGGTTAAGACATGACAGAAGACCACAAATCCAAGATGCAGGACCTGCAAGCCAAGCAGCGCGAAAAGATCGCCCAGACCGAAGACCCGGGCCGCGGTCTGATTCTGGTCCATACGGGCGATGGCAAGGGCAAGTCGTCTTCCGCCTTCGGCGTTGCACTTCGTGCTTTGGGGTGGGGCCAGAAAGTTGGCGTCGTTCAGTTCATCAAAGGCAAATGGATCACCGGCGAGCGCCGCTTTTTCAAGAACCTGCCCGAAGTCACATGGCACACGATGGGCGAAGGCTTTACCTGGGACACACAGGACCGCGACCGAGACATTGCCGCCGCCACTGCCGCCTATGCAAAGGCCTGCGAGATGATGCAGTCGGGCGACTATGACCTGATCCTGCTGGACGAAATCAACATCGCCTTGCGCTATGATTATCTGGACATCGCGGCGGTCATCGACGGGCTGAAGGCGCGCAACGAACGTACCAGCGTGATCCTGACAGGGCGCGACGCCAAGCCGGAATTGATGGACTACGCCGACCTTGTGACGGAAATGACCGAGGTCAAACACCCCTTCCAGGCGGGCATTAAGGCACAGCGCGGCGTCGACTACTGACGCCGCGTCACGCGCCGACCTCCTCAACCTGTGGTAGTCTTCCCCTGCGTCACGCGATTCTCGTGGCGCATCAGGGAGGAACTATAAATGACTTTCAAAACCACTTTCGCCGCCGTAACAGCGCTTGCGCTGACGGCCACAACAGCGTTGGCTGATGCACATTCCGCCTGCATATCGTCGAAATGGGGCGCCGATGACACCATCGGTGCCGCCAACCACGTCAGTACCGAACGCACGCTGGCAGCTGCCAAGCTGATCAAACAGGGCAAATCCATGCCGCTTGGCATCACCATCGACGCCAAAACCCCTGCCTTTCCGCCCCGCTCGCTCAGCCTGCAAGTGGTGCAGCCGAACCAACAGGGCGGCGTCAAGCTTGAGGCCTTCGGCTATCCCGGCAACTATAACGATGACATCCTGTACACATGGATCGGCATCGGCTCGCAACTCGACGGCCTTGGCCACCTGGGTGAAAACGGGCTGTACTATAACTGTCTGGATGAAAAAGACATCAGCGTGATCACGGGCCTCGCCAAACTTGGCACCCATGACGTGCCGCCACTGGTCGGGCGCGCGGTGATCGTCGACATGGCCAAACACTTTGGCACCGATGTGATGGACGCGGGTCAGGGCTTTGGCTCCGAAGACATCAAAGCCGCGATGGAGGCGCAAAACGTCACCATGAACCCCGGCGACATCATCCTGTTCCACACCGGCTGGACACAGGGCAAATTCACCCAGGACCCCACCGCATGGGTGTCCGGCGAACCCGGCCTGACCAACGAAGGCGCCGAATATGTCGCCTCGCTCGACCCGATGGCTGTGGGCGCCGACACATGGGGGCTTGAAGCCGTGCCCGCCGTCGAAGGCGACGGCACCTTTTACGGGCACGTCATTTTCCTGCAACAAAACGGTATCTACATCCTTGAAACGATGAATACCGGCCCGATCCTGGATGACGGCGTGAACGAATTCATGTTCGTGCTGGGCCAGGCCCGCATTCGCGGCACCGTACAGGCGATGATCAACCCCGTCGCCCTGTACTGAACCAACGTACCAAACCAAAAAAACGGGCGCGGCCAAACCTATGGCGCGCGCCCGTCTCTTCATCTTGCCCGATAAACTCCGGGGGAGGCGCGAAAGCGCCGGGGGCAGAGCCCCCTCCGACCCTTAGGCGCGCACCAGCTTTTCATAACCTTCCGCGATCTCGCGCGTCAGCGCCCCGACCTCGAAATTGAAATCACCGATCTGGCCCACCGGCGTCACTTCCGCCGCCGATCCGGTCAGAAAACATTGTTCGAACCCTTCCAGCTCTTCGGGCATGATGTGGCGCTCGTGTACCTTGATCTGGCGGTCTTTCAACATGCCGATCACCGTCTGACGGGTCAGACCGTTCAGGATCGAATCCGGCAGCGGCGTATGCACTTCACCGTCTTTGACAAAGAAGATATTGGCGCCGGTCGCTTCCGCCACATAGCCACGGTAATCCAGGAACATCGCGTCCGAGCATCCTTTGGCTTCGGCCGCATGTTTGGACATGGTGCAGATCATATACAGACCCGCAGCCTTGGCTGCGACGGGGATGGTCTCGGGGCTGGGGCGCTTCCACTTGGCGATGTCCAGCTTGGCGCCTTTCATCTTGGCGTCACCGTAATAGTTGCCCCACTCCCAGCAGGTCACAGCCATGCGGACAGGGTTGCGCGATGCGGCAACGCCCATGTCCTCGCCCGCACCGCGGAACGCCACAACCCGCAGGTAGGCATTGGTCAGACCGTTGGCATCCAGTGTCGCGCGTTTGGCGGCTTCGATCTCGTCGACGGAATAGGGAATCTCCATGTCCATCAACTCGCCCGACTTCAGCAGGCGTTGCGAATGTTCCCGGCTTTTGAACACCTTGCCGTCATAGCAGCGTTCGCCTTCAAATACCGACGAGGCATAGTGCAGAGCGTGTGTCAGAATATGAACGTTTGCGTCGCGCCAGTCGACCAGTTTACCATCCATCCAGATCTTGCCGTCACGATCATCATATGCGCCAGACATCGGTCACATCCCTCTGTTTGTTTTCCCAATATTGCGCATTTATGACCGGTGCGGACATTTTGTTGCGCAAAACCTTTGATTCGATAGCCCTTGGCTCTTGGAATGTCAACAACACTGACGTAAGCTCTTGGTCACACAAGACGAGCGAGGCCACGAGAAATGCGTGACACCGGCATGGGTTCGGGACTGGGCGGCGAAAGCCTGCTGTTTCTGACTGACGAACAACTGCGGCAGGGCATCGAGGCGATGTTCTTTGCCTATCGCGGGTTTACCGCCGATCCAGACCGTATTCTGGCGGATATGGCTTACGGGCGTGCGCACCATCGCGCGGTGCACTTTATCAACCGTGCTCCGGGCACGACGGTGAACAACCTGCTGAACATTCTGGGCGTGACCAAACAATCGCTGAACCGCGTGCTGCGCACCCTTATCGCTGACGGGCTGGTGGAAAGCCGAGTGGGCCAAACCGACAAACGCGAGCGTCACCTGCACCTGACCGATGCGGGCCGCGCGTTGGAACAGCAATTGTCCGATGCCCAACGCGCCCGTATGCGCGCCGCCTTTCGCGAGGCCGGGCCAGACGCCGTTGGCGGTTTCCGCCGCGTGCTCGAAGCGATGATGGACCCGGAAATGCGCCGCGCCTATGCGCGCCTGAAGGAAAACGGCGCATGAGCGATTTCGACGTCCACCTGCTGGTTGTTGACGACGACGAGCGTATTCGTACCCTGTTGCAGAAATTCCTGATACGGAACGGATTTCTGGTAACCGCTGCCCGCGACGCGCAGCACGCGCGGCGCATCCTGACGGGGCTGGATTTCGACATGATCATTCTGGACGTGATGATGCCCGGCGAAGACGGCCTCAGCCTGTGCCGGTCGTTGCGCGAAACCAAGACCACACCGATCCTGCTGCTGACCGCGCGCGGCGAAACCGATGCCCGCATCGAGGGTTTCGAGGCCGGGGCAGACGATTACCTGCCCAAACCCTTCGAGCCCAAGGAGCTGCTGCTGCGCATCAATGCCGTGCTGCGGCGTATGCCCGAAACCCCCGCAGAAGACAGCATGCCCAAGATCCTGCATCTTGGCGACATCCGCTATGACCTTGAACGCGGCGAGATGTGGCAAGGTCAGGACATCGTGCGCCTGACCGGCACCGAAATGTTGCTGATGAAGATTTTTTCCGCCCAACCGGGCAATCCGATCAGCCGCGCCAAGCTGGTCGAGGAACTGGGCCGTGACCGCGGACAGGCACAGGAACGCGCGGTTGACGTGCAGATCACCCGCCTGCGCCGCAAGATCGAAAGCGATCCGAAACAGCCGCGATATCTGCAAACCGTGCGCGGGGCGGGCTATATGCTGGCCCCCGACTAACTGCGCAAAAACTGCGGCTTGTGCGTCTGGCATCGGGATACGAAGACCGCTATGTTGACCCAGAAATAACAAGAGGCGCGGCGCGATGACCGATACACCCGTGAACGAGATGAGCTTTGAACAGGCGATGGCCGAGCTGGAGCAGGTTCTGGGCCAGCTTGAGCGCGGTGACGTGGCGCTGGATCAGTCGATCACGCTGTATGAACGCGGCGCGGCGCTGAAAGCCCGCTGCGAAGCCAAGCTGAAAGAGGCCGAGGAAAAGGTCGCCGCCATCACGCTGGACAGCGACGGCAATCCCACCGGCACCACGCCCGCCGACATTCAATAGGCTCATGTTTTCCGACCGGCTGGCACAGGCCACCACGCAGATCCAATCGCAATTCGACACCGTTCTGAACAGTCTGGACGATGTGCCCGTCACCCATGCGATGGCGCACGCCACCCAAGGCGGCAAACGGCTGCGCGGCTTTCTGGTGCTGGAATCGGCGCGGCTGCACGGGCTGGACCCGGCCACGGCGATATGGCCCGCGACGGGGATCGAGGCGATGCACGCCTATTCGCTGGTCCACGACGATCTGCCCTGCATGGACAACGACGACATGCGCCGGGGCCAGCCCACCGTTCACGTCAAATGGGACGAGGCGACGGCCATGCTGGCCGGTGACGCGCTGCATGCGCTCAGCTTCGAGCTGGTTACCCACGACTCAGTCGGCCCCGCCCGCGCCGATCTGGCGCACACGCTGGCGCTGGCCGCAGGGCAACGGGGCATGGTGCTGGGTCAGGCGCTGGACATCGCCGCCGAAACCGCCGACGTGCCGCTGACCCTTGCGCAAATCGAATATCTGCAACGCGGCAAGACCGGCGCGCTGATCGAATGGTCGGCCTGTGCCGGTGCACGCATGGCCGGTGCAGACACCACCCCGCTGCGGACCTATGCACAGGCGATGGGGCTGGCGTTCCAGATTGCCGACGATGTGCTGGACATAACCGGCGATGCCAGCACCGTCGGCAAGGCCACCGGCAAGGATGCCGAGGCAGGCAAGGCCACCTTTGTTTCGCTGCTGGGTCTGGACGGGGCGAAACGCCGCGCATCCGAACTGGTGCAATCTGCCTGCGACGCCCTAGATACTTATGGACCAGATGCCGACGTGCTGCGCGAAACCGCCGCATTTGTCATCCGCCGCGAGAAATGACAGAAGGCCGCCCTATGACGGACCGCCCAAACACCCCCCTGCTGGATACAATCCAGCGCCCCGCTGACATGAAACACCTCAGCGACGCCCAGTTGCATCAACTGGCCGACGAGGTGCGCCGTGAAACCGTGTCAGCCGTATCGGTCACCGGCGGGCATCTGGGTGCAGGTCTGGGCGTGGTCGAGCTGACCGTGGCCCTGCACGCCGTGTTCGACACCCCCCGCGACAAGATCGTCTGGGATGTGGGCCACCAATGCTATCCACACAAGATCCTGACCGAACGCCGTGACCGCATCCGCACCCTGCGCCAAAAAGACGGGCTTTCGGGTTTCACCAAGCGCAGCGAATCCCCTTATGACCCCTTTGGCGCGGCCCATTCCAGCACCTCGATCAGTGCGGCCCTCGGCTTTGCCGTTGCGCGCGATCTGGGCGGTGTCACGCCCGAGGGGTTGGGCGACGCGATTGCCGTGATCGGTGACGGCAGCATGAGCGCGGGCATGGCCTATGAGGCGATGAACAACGCGGGCGATCTGGGCGAACGTCTGATCGTCATTCTGAACGACAACGAAATGTCCATCGCCCCGCCCGTTGGCGCAATGTCGTCCTATCTGTCGCGCCTGTATGCCGAAGAACCGTTTCAAGACCTGAAAGCCGCCGCCAAGGGCGCTGTCAGCCTGCTGCCGCCCCCCTTCCGCGAAGGCGCGCGTCGGGCCAAGGACATGCTCAAGGGCATGACCGTGGGCGGCACCCTGTTCGAACAGCTTGGGTTTTCCTATCTCGGGCCGATCGACGGCCACGACATGGATCAATTGCTGCCCGTTTTGCGCACCGTCAAGGCCCGCGCCACCGGCCCGATCCTGATCCATGTGCTGACCAAAAAGGGCAAGGGATACGCCCCCGCAGAACATTCTGCCGACAGGGGCCACGCCCGCGCCAAGTTCGACGTGATCACCGGCGAACAGAAAAAAGCCCCCAGCAACGCGCCCAGCTATACCAGCGTCTTTGCCCAGCATCTGCTGAAAGAGGCCGCAGCGGATGACAAGATTTGCGCGGTCACGGCCGCGATGCCCGACGGCACCGGCCTGAACCTGTTTGCCGAACGCTATCCCAGCCGCTGCTTTGACGTGGGCATAGCCGAACAGCATGGCGTGACCTTTTCGGCGGCGCTGGCTGCCGGCGGGATGAAACCGTTTTGCGCGATGTATTCAACCTTTCTGCAACGTGGCTACGATCAGGTGGTACACGACGTGGCGATCCAGCGCCTGCCGGTGCGCTTTGCCATCGACCGCGCGGGCCTTGTCGGGGCAGACGGTGCCACACATGCGGGGGCGTTTGACGTGGCTTTCCTTGCCAACCTGCCCGGTTTCGTGGTGATGGCCGCCGCCGACGAGGCCGAGCTGGCCCATATGGTCGCCACCGCCGCTGCCCATAACGACGGCCCTATTGCGTTCCGTTTTCCGCGCGGCGAAGGCACCGGCGTTGAAATGCCCGAACGCGGCACCCCGCTGGAAATCGGCAAGGGCCGCATGATCCGCGAAGGGTCGCGCGTGGCGATCCTGTCCTTTGGCACCCGTCTGAGCGAAGTCGAAGCCGCCTGCGAAAGTCTGGCTGCCAAAGGGATCACACCCACCATCGCTGACGCCCGTTTCGCCAAGCCGCTGGACCGCGACATGATCCTGCAACTGGCTGCCGACCACGAGGCGCTGATCACCATCGAAGAAGGCGCCGTTGGCGGCTTTGGCAGCCATGTGGCGCAACTGCTGGCCGATGAGGGCGTGTTTGACGATGGCCTGAAGTTCCGCTCGATGGTGTTGCCTGACATCTTTATCGACCAGTCCAGCCCTGCCGACATGTACGCCACCGCGCAACTGAGTGCAGCGGACATCGAGGCCAAGGTGCTGAGCGTTCTGGGTGTGTCACAGATCGGCGTGGAACGGGCCTGAACAGGCTCTAACCCGGCCAGACCCAGACCGCGAGACCGGCCAGAACGGCAACCTGCACATAGCCTGCCAGCACCCACAGACCGTCGCGGGTAATCACGCCAAAGGCGATCATCGCAATCGCACCAGCGCTGAACGACGACACGAAGGGCAGGATTTCGAAAAACGGCAACGTAGCCGCCGTCACCATGCACACCACCAGCGTCAGCGGTCGCAACACGCCAGAGGTCAGCACCCTAAGCCGTGGACGCGCATGTGCGTCCAGCCACGCGCAGGGCCGCCTCAGCCAGCCCGTCGCCGTCTTGACCCGCGGTGCCAACAGTTCGCGACGCAGCAGAAAGTCAGGCAACCACAAATGCCGCCGCCGCCCGAAGGCCTGCCCCATCAGAACCAGCAAAATGACCGACGACAAGGTCGGAACCGTCGGAATACCGGACAAGGGTGAGACAATCAGGATCGACACTGCCAGAACAAGGGGCATGATCGACCGATCTCCAATCGCACCCAAAATCTCGCGCACCGACACCACCGTGCCGTCTGCAGCGTTGTCAATCGCATCCAGCAGATGCGTCAGCGTCTTGTCGTCAAAACTGGGCATTCTCGGATCAGCCGTCTTTCAAAAGGGCGGCCAGTCCTTCGCGGTAAGTTGGGTAACGCAGCCGAACACCCAACGCTTCTTTGATCCGTTCGTTCCGAACCCGTTTGCTTTCGGCATAAAAACTGCGCGCCATAGGCGTCATATCCGCCTGCTCGATCGGAATGGCCGGTGGCACCGGCATCCCCAGCAATGTCGCGGCATGGGCAATCACCTCTTGCGGCGGGGCAGGATCATCGTCGCAGACGTTATAGGCAGTTCCGGGGTCCGGCTGGGCAATTGACGCCGCCAGAACCTGCGCGATGTCCTCGACATGGGTGCGCGAGAACACCTGACCCTCTTTGATGATCCGCCGCGCCGTGCCCTGGCGCACCTTTTCAAAAGGTCCGCGACCGGGGCCATAAATGCCCGCAAGCCGGAAAATATGCAGGGGCAGGCCGGGAATGGCGCGCCAGTCCGTTTCGGCCTGCTTGCGCCATTGTCCGCGTTGGGTTGTCGGGGTCAGGGGCGTGGCTTCGTCCACCCAATCGCCACCGTGATCCCCATAGACACCCGTGGTCGACAGATACCCCAGCCATTGCAAGTCACCTGCCTTGGCGGCAATCGCACCGTGCAGCGCATTCAACACCGGATCGCCCTGTGCCGTCGGCCCTGCCGAAATCAACACATGCGTCGCCTCGGCCAGCGCGGGCATCACGTCCCCGCCCGGCCAGACCAGCGGTGTAACACCGGTTTGGCCGATCTCGCCGACCCTGTCCGCACTGCGCGTGGTGCCAATCACCCGCCATCCCTGCGGGATCAGCACCGCCGCCAAAGCCTGCGCCGAATAGCCATGTCCGAAGGAAAGCAATGTCTTGTTCATAACCCATAGGTGCCCCGCCGCGGCATCATGTTCAAGCCCCTTGCCCTATGAACGAGGGTCGCAATCTGGATCGAACGTTAGCGCCCCTTCCAGACCGGATCACGTTTCTCGGCAAAGGCGCGCGCGCCCTCCAGTTGATCCTCGGAGGCATAAAGCGCATCGACAGTTGGCAACTGCCGCCCGGTAATCCGGTTCATCGCATCCTGAAACTTGGCATCCTCGGCATCACGCACGATTTCCTTGATTGCGGCATAGACCAGCGGCGGTCCCGATGCGAGCAGTCGCGCCAGCTCCCATGCCCGCGAATCCAGCGCATCTGCGGGCAACACTTCGTTCACGATCCCCCAACGGTGCGCCTCGGCCGCATCGAACCAGCGCCCGGTCAGCAGCAGTTCCATGGCGATATGATAGGGAATCCGCTTGGGCAGCTTCACGCTGGCCGCATCCGCCACCGTACCCGAACGGATCTCGGGCAGGGCAAATTGCGCGTGATCTGCCGCCAGAATCATATCGGCGCTCAGCGCCAGCTCCAGCCCGCCACCGCAGCAAATCCCGTTCACGGCGGCAATCACCGGCTTGTTCATTCCGCGCAGTTCCTGCAATCCGCCAAAACCACCGACACCATAATCGGCATCTACTTCGTCGCCATCGGCCGCCGCCTTCAGATCCCAGCCCGGGCAAAAGAACTTGTCGCCCCCGCCTGTGACAATCGCCACCCGCAGATCGGGGTCATCACGGAAACCGGCAAAGACGTCTCCCATGATCCGGCTGGTCGCCAGATCAATCGCATTGGCTTTGGGGCGGTCCAGTGTCACATGAAAAATTGCACCGTCGCGGCGGGTCTTGATCGGGTCCATCTGTCAGTCCTTTGCAATTCGGATCAGCGCGTCGGCAGCGACGGCGCGTGTCGGGGTACATATCAGCGGATTGATCTCAACCTCGCTGATCACATCGGCCTGTGCAATCACATAGGATTGCACCGCCATGACCGCGGCCACGATGCTGTCGATGTCAGCGGCAGGTTTGGCACGATATCCGGACAGCAACGGGGCGCATTTCAGCCTTGCCAGAGCCTGTTTTATTGCGGCTTCATCCGCGGGAACCAAAAGCGAAACAGTGTCTGCGAGTATCTCGGTCAGCACCCCGCCAGCGCCCAGTGTCAAAACGAATCCGTGCGCCGGATCACGGGTGACACCCACCAGTATTTCCGCGACGCCATCGGTTACCATCTCTTCGACAATGGCCCCGTCGCCCGGCAACCCTGCCAGAATTCCCGGCACCTGATCCAAGGCGACGTTTAACCGTACAGCATTCGCTTCGGTTTTATGTGCCAACCCCAGCCTCTTGACCGCAAGGGGAGGACTCAATCCGGTCAATTCAGGAACAAAATTCGCTTTAACAGAGACTGATTTCGGGATTATCACCCCATATTCTGACAGGGCCGCTTTCGCCTCCGTCTCGCTCAGCATCACGCCATCGCGGGCCTCACCAGACGGCAACGGCGCTTGCTCCACAGGCGCACCCAGATGCGCAGCAACTTCGGCTGCGGCAATCGCTTCGGTCAGCCCGTTCATCGGCACCACACCGCCCGCTATCAGTCTCTGGGCGACAGCCAAGGGCATCAACTCGGGCAATGTCGCAACAACCGCTACGGGTCGTCCGGTCTGCGCGCGCACGTCCAGTGCCGCCAGCGTCGCACATTCCCAATCCGTCGCATCGGTGTGTGGATAATCCACAATCAGCAGGGTCAACCCGATATGATCCGCAGCCATCGGCGCCCAGGCCCGCGCCATTGCCGCCGCATCACGCCAGATATAGGTGTTGTAATCCAGCGGGTTCGACAACGCGACCATCGGGCCCAGCGCCTCGCTTAAAACAGCCCTCTGTACCTGTGTTAGAGCCGGAAATGTCACCGCCCGCCCATGCGCCGTATCTGCCGCCAGACTCGCCTCGCCGCCCGAACAGCTCACCGACGACAGCGTCGGCGCATCCAGCGGTCCGGCCACATGCAGCAGCTTCAGCGTTTCGACAAAGGTCGGCAAATCCCGCACGCGACCGATCCCCAGACGCGCAAGCAAGGCAGCGGCACCTGCATCGCCGCCTGCCAGTGACGCCGTATGCGACACCGTCGCCCGCTGCGCCTGTTCCGATGCGCCAACCTTCAGCGCAATCAACGGAACGCCACGCTCGGTGGCCCGCACCGCCAGCCGGTGCCAGGCACCCGTATCGCCGAACCCTTCGATATGCATCCCGATGGCCGTCACACGCGGATCATCCAGCAACCCCAGCGCGATATCCGCCTGCGCCGTCTGCGCCATATTCCCACATGCCACAACATAGGCGATCGGCAGCCCGCGCAGCTGCATTGTCACATTGATCGCGATGTTCGAGCTTTGCGTCAAAATCGCCACGCCCGCCCCGACCCGCGCGCACCCATGCGTGTCGGGCCACAACAGCGCCCCGTCCAACGCATTGATGTACCCGTAGCAGTTCGGCCCTAACAAAGGCATATCGGCCGCCGCAGCCAGCAGTTGCGCCTGTAAATCCGTCGCAGCGGCATCTTCTGCCACCGCTTCGGCAAAGCCGGACGCAAAGCAAACCGCCCCTCCGGCCCCCATCCGCGCCAGACGCGCAACCACATCAATCGCCAGGTGCCTGTTCACCCCGACAAAGACCGCGTCAGGCACCTGTGGCAACGCCTCTACCGTCGGCACCGACGCGATCCCCTCGACCACCACGCCTCTTGGGTGAACAATATGGATATCGCCCGAAAATCCCATAAGCAGAGACTGTTTCACGACCTGCGCACACCATGCGCCGCCACCCACCACGGCAATCGACCGTGGCCGCAACAACCGCGATAGATCACGCGCCATACTGCACCTTCTTTTGGCCAGAAATATCCCGGGGGGAGGCCGCAGGCCGGGGGGCTGGCCCCCGCCTATGCGCCCAGGGCACGCAACAACTCGCGGCTGATAATGTGACGCTGGATCTCGCTGGTCCCGTCCCAGATCCGTTCGACCCGCGCATCCCGCCAGAACCGTTCCAGCGGATAGTCGTCCATCAACCCCATCCCGCCGTGCACCTGTATCGCCGCATCCGTCACGCGCCCCAACATCTCGCTGGCAAACAGCTTTGCCGAGGCGATCTCGCGGTTCGCAGGCAGCCCCTTGTCCAGCCGGTCGGCGCTGGCGAGTGTCAGCAGGTCGGCGGCGTCAATCTCGGTGATCATGTCGGCAAGTTGAAAGGACACGCCCTGAAACTTGCCGATCTTCTGCCCGAACTGTTCACGTTCGGCGGCGTAGTTCAGCGCATAGTCAAACACCCGCCGCGCACGGCCCACGGACATGGTCGCAACCGTGATCCGCGTGGCATAGAGCCATGTGTTCATCACCTCGAACCCGCCATGCACCTCGCCCAACACCTGCGCGTCTGGCAGGCGGCAGTCGTCAAACTCAAGGATCATGTTCTTGTAACCGCGATGCGAGACTGATTTGTAGCCATCGCGAATGGTGAACCCCGGCGTGCCCCGATCCACCAAAAAGGCCGTAATCCGCTTTTTAGGGCCTTTTGGCGTCTGGTCCTCGCCCGTGGCGATGAACACGATGATGAAATCCGCATGGTCCGCGCCCGAGATGAAATGTTTGGTGCCATTCACCACCCAGTCACCGCCGTCGCGCACCGCGTTGCACTTCATGCCGCGCACGTCCGATCCGGCACCTGGTTCGGTCATCGCCAACGCATCCATGCGCTCGCCGCGCACGGCCGGCATTAGGTAACGGTCGATCTGTTCGCCCTCGCAGGCCATCAGGATATTCTGGGGCCGCCCGAAGAAATGGTTGAGCGCCATCGATCCGCGCCCCAGTTCGCGCTCGACCAGCGCGAATTCAACGTGGTTCAGCCCCGCACAGCCGACGCTTTCAGGGAAGTTGCAGGCGTAAAAACCCAGATCCAGTGTCTTTTTCTTGATCTCCTGCGCAATCTCCGCAGGCACTTCGCCGGTGCGCTCGACCAGCTCCTCGTGCGGGTAAATCTCGTGCTCGACAAAGCTGCGGACAGTGTCCGCAATCATCGTCTGCTCGTCCGTCAGACCGTAAATCATGTGTGTATTCCTATCAGCTCGCGTAGTTCGAGCCTTCTTCGTCAAGGATGGCTTTCAGCTCGGCCAGATGGCGCAAGTCCTGCTCGGGATAGTCTTCGACCTCTTGTGCAGTCTTTTCCGCGACCTCGTCCGACAGCACCCGCAAGGGCTGTCCGGTTTGCAGCGCGCGGATATATGTCTCGGCCGCGCGTTCGAAATAATAGAGCCTGTTAAAGGTTTCTGCGACCGTATCGCCAATGATCATCACACCGTGGTTGCCCATGATCATGACCTTTTTCTTCGGATCATCGAACAGCCGCGCACAGCGTTCGCCCTCGTCCTCGAAGGCCAGCCCGTTATAGCCGTCATCGATCACATAGCGGTTGAAGAAGGTGGCACAGTTCTGATCGATGGGCGGCAGACGGCTGTCGGCCAATGATGCCAGCACCGTGGCGTGGATCGAATGGACGTGCATCGCGCAGCGTGCGTGCGGGCAATGACGGTGGATGCCGCCGTGCAGGCCCCAGGCGGTCGGGTCCGCGTCGACGCCGACCATACTGTCCGGGTCATTCGCATCCATCTCGATCAGGTCCGACGCCTTGATCCGCGAGAAATGCATCTGGTTGGGGTTCATCAGAAACTTTGTCCCGTCGTCGTTCACTGCCAGCGAAAAATGGTTTGCCACCGCTTCGTGCAGGTTCAGCCGCGCGGTCCAGCGAAAGGCGGCGGCGAGGTCCACGCGCTCCTGCATGTGGTCCATATTGGGGCGGATCTGGGTGACGGACATGGGTCAGCTCTCCGGTTGTGGCTTTTGCGTATGGTGGCGAGGGCGGGACCGGATAGCCAACGAAAAAACTGTCGCCATTGCATAAGCAATGCTAATGACTGATTTATGAATACCCGCGCCCTGCCCCCGCTGAACCAGCTGCGCGCCTTCGAGGCGGCGGCGCGGCATCTGTCGTTCACCGCAGCGGCGGGGGAGCTGAACATGACGCAAAGCGCGGTCAGCCAGCAGATCAAATCGCTTGAGGGCTATCTGGGACAGCCGCTGTTTTACCGCCGCCCACGGGCGCTGGAACTGACGGTGACGGGGCTGAATTACCTGCCCGTTGTGCGCGACGCCTTTCAGACGCTCAGCCGGGGCACGCGGATGCTGGTCGATGGCGATGCGCGGGATGCCCTGAAGGTACAGTGCAACCTGACCTTTGCGACCTGCTGGCTGGCACCGCGCCTGCCGCGCCTGTACGCCCGCCATCCCGATCTGCATTTGCAGATCAACACTGCCATCTGGGATCCGATGGAGCGGGGCGACATGGCAGATATCGAAATCCGCTTTCTGATGGCCCCCGCCCGCGATCGTCCAGCCGAGCGGTTGACCTGGGACAGGTTCTATCCCGTCTGTGCGTCCGACTATCAGGTTTCACTGGCCGATATTGCCCGCCACCGCCTGTACTATTGCACCGCGATGCTGACCACCTGGGACGCATGGGCCGAGGGTGTTGGCCTGCCTCCGGTCCCGGTTCCGCGCGTTACCCATACGCAGGTTCTGGCCACCGCAATGGCCGCTGCCGAGGCTGGCGCGGGGCTGGCGATGACCCATGATTGCGCTGCACGCCATGCGATTGCGGCGGGCCGTCTGGTACGCCCCTTTGCGGGGTCCGCCCAGATGCAAGAGGCTTACTATCTGTCCGTGGGCCCACAGGCCGAAGACAACCCTCAGGCCCGCGCCTTTGCCAGATGGATCAAAGAGGAAATGGCCGCAGATTATCCGGCAGCAGGCTATGATTTGGGGCGCGACGGCGCCCAGACATAGCCATCGGCGCACAGGATGCTGGCCTCGCGCAGGCCATGCGGCTTGTCCATCGGTTCTTGCAGGATGGTGCCGCCAGCCGCTTCCGCGCGCTGCGTAGCCACGTCCGGGTCGGTTTCATACAGCCTGATTTCCAGTCCCGCCCCCCGTGGTGGATTTTCGGGCAACAGACCCAAAAGCGGATGGGTGCCATAGGTGCCATCGCTGTGCAGCTGGAACAGCTGGTCGCCATAAACCATGATTGCGAAATCATCCGACACACGATGCGCAGACATGTCAAAAACAGTCTCTAAAAAGGCAACATGCGCGCGGACATTGCGCACCAGAAGGTTCAGGCCCATGCCCCGCAGAGTGCGGCCAAAAGAGTCGGGGGAAATCGTTTCATAATCCATGCCGCACCGTTGCCAAACTGGTGCGTATCGTCAAGTCATTCCGGCAAACGGTTGCCATCGGCATCAATCAACAGATCTCCGTTTTCCTTGACGTAGGGTGCGGGCGGCCATTCGGGTAGCAGGTCCAGCACAGCGCCCGACGGTCGGCACAGCCGCACCCCCTGTACGCAGGCCACGACGGGACGGTTCACAAGGATCGGATGGGCGACCATTGCATCCAGCAGCGCATCATCGCTGACCCCGTCCTCAAGCAGCCCCAATTCAGCCGCCGGAGATTTGGAAACGCGCAACGCATCACGCGGTGTCATCCCTGCAGCCGCGAACAACACCAAAAGCTGCGAGCGGGTCCATCCGGCATCAAGATATTCGATGACGGTCGGATCATAGCCCGCGTCACGAACAATCTGCACCACATTGCGCGAGGTGCCACAGGCGGGGTTGTGAAAGATGACAATATCCATGCACAGCCCTTGCCGCAGTTTCATGACGTTTTCAAGAATGCGCAGACAGCCCCTTGCACCCGCCAGCGACTTTGGAACAAATGGGGCATGGAACATATCCCCTTCCCCTCGTGGCCCGATGTGGCCGCCGACCTGATCGCCGTGGCCACGGGCCGCACCCCTGCGCAGACCGTCATCAAGGGTGGCAAATGGGTCAACGTCCACACCCGCGAGGTGCTGGATGGTCATGACATCGCCATCACCCACGGCCGCATCGCCTGTGTGGTGCCCGACGCCAGCTATTGCACCGGGCCCGACACCGAGGTGATCGAGGCACAGGGCCGCTACATGATCCCCGGTCTGTGTGACGCGCATATGCACATCGAAAGCGGTATGCTGACGCCTGCGGAATTCGCCCGCGCGGTCATTCCGCACGGCACGACCAGCATGTTCACCGATCCGCACGAGATCGCCAACGTGCTGGGGCTGGACGGCGTGCGGATGATGCATGACGAGGCGCTGTTGCAGCCGGTGAACATCTTTACCCAAATGCCCAGCTGCGCGCCCAGCGCGCCCGGCATGGAAACCACCGGCTTTGAAATCTCGCCCGAGGACGTGGCCGAGGCGATGGCGTGGCCCGGCATCATCGGTCTGGGTGAAATGATGAACTTTCCCGGTGTCAGCAACGCCGACCCCAAGATGCTGGCCGAGATCGCGGCGACACAGCGGGCGGGCAAGACCGTGGGCGGGCACTATGCCTCGCCCGATCTGGGTCCTGCCTTTGCGGGTTATGTGGCGGGCGGCCCTGCGGACGATCACGAAGGCACCTGCGAGGCGGACGCGATTGCGCGGATGCGTCAGGGGATGCGGTCGATGATCCGGCTGGGCAGCGCGTGGTATGATGTACAAAGCCAGATCACCGCGATCACCGAAAAAGGGCTGGACCCGCGCAACATGATCCTGTGCACCGACGATTGCCATTCCGGCACGCTGGTGAATGACGGACACATGAACCGCGTGGTGCGTCATGCCATCGACTGCGGCTGTGATCCGCTGGTGGCCTTGCAGATGGCGACGATCAACACCGCCACCCACTTTGGTCTGGAGCGCGAAATCGGCTCGTTGACCCCTGGACGGCGGGCGGATGTGATCCTGACCTCGGATCTGAAGACGCTGCCCATTGAACATGTGATTGCGCGGGGCAAAACAGTCTCTATCAACGGCGAAATCTGCGTTGATTGCCCGCATTACGACTGGCCCGATACCGCACGGCAGACTGTGAACATGGCGCGTGATCTGCGTGCGGATGACTTCCGCATTGCTGCGCCCAAGGGCGCCAATGCTGTCACTGCCAACGTGATCGGCGTGGTCGAAAACCAGGCCCCCACCAAGGCATTGCAATTCGAATTGCCCGTCACCGAAGGTCGGGTTCAGGCCACGGGTGAAGTGTGTCAGATCGCGCTGGTCGAACGGCATCAGGCCACGGGTGGTGTGGTGAACGCCTTTGTCTCAGGGTTTGGATACGAGGGTCAGATGGCGATGGCCTCGACCGTGGCACATGACAGTCACCATATGATCGTGGTGGGCACTGACGCCGACAACATGGCGCTGGCCGCCAACCGCTTGCGCGAGGTCGGGGGGGGTATCACCGTGTTCAAGGACGGCGTGGAACTGGCGCTGGTCAACCTGCCGATTGCCGGCCTGATGTCCGACAGCCCCGCCCAAGAAGTCGCCGCCAAGGCCGATGCGATGATGGAGGCCATGCGTGCCTGCGGCTGCACGCTGAACAACGCCTATATGCAGCATTCGCTGCTGGCGCTGGTGGTGATCCCCGAACTGCGCATCTCGGACCTTGGCCTGGTCGATGTGCGTACCTTTGAATTCAAGCCCGTGATAGAGACACATACATGACCCGCATTCTGACACCGGACGACGGCCACCCACGCAGCTTTACCGATGCGACGGCCGCAGTGGATTACCTGCAAGAGCTGTACACCGCCGCCACCACATTCCTGCGCACGCAGTTCCTGAGCGCGATGTCCGAAGGCGCCCCCGACGCGCGCGTGCGGGCGTTCTATCCCGAGGTGCGCGTCACCACGTTGAGCTATGCGCAGGTCGACACCCGTCTCAGCTTTGGTCACGTTCCAACACCCGGTATTTATGCAGCAACGATCACGCGGCCAGACCTGTTTCGCAACTATCTGATCCAGCAGATCGGCCTGTTGATCGACCACCACGGGCAGCCGGTGCACATCGGCGCATCGGACACCCCGATTCCGGTGCATTTTGCCGTAGGATCGGACGCCGCCATTCAGGTGCCGCAACAGGGCGCTGCCGACTTTACCCTGCGCGATGTCTTTGACGTGCCGGACCTGTCGACCACCAACGATGACATCGTGAACGGCACCTACACCTCGGCGGATGGCGTCGGCCCACTGGCCCCGTTCACCGCCCAGCGTGTCGACTATTCGCTGGCGCGGCTGGCCCATTACACCGCCACCGATCCCGAGCATTTCCAGAACTTTGTGCTGTTCACCAACTACCAGTTCTATGTCTCGGAGTTTGAGGCATTTGCCCGCGCGCAACTGGATGATCCCGACAGCGGCTATACTGCCTTTGTCTCGACCGGCAACGCGGTGATCACGGCAGGTGACCAGCCGCTGACAGAGCCGGTGAAGATGCCGCAAATGCCGACCTACCACCTCAAGCGGAAGGACGGCAGCGGCATCACGCTGGTGAACATCGGCATCGGTCCGTCCAACGCCAAAACCGCAACCGACCATATCGCGGTGCTGCGCCCCCACGCGTGGCTGATGGTCGGACACTGTGCCGGCCTGCGCAATTCGCAGGCCTTGGGCGACTTTGTGCTGGCCCACGCCTATCTGCGCGAAGATCACGTTCTGGACGACGACCTGCCAGTGTGGATTCCGATCCCCGCACTGGCTGAAATCCAGATCGCGCTGGAACAAGCGGTGGGCGAGGTGACGGCGCTGGAAGGATTCGACCTGAAGCGGATCATGCGAACGGGCACTGTCGCCACCATCGACAACCGGAACTGGGAACTGCGCGACCAGTCCGGCCCCGTCGCCCGCCTGTCGCAATCGCGCGCGGTCGCGTTGGACATGGAAAGCGCCACGATTGCCGCCAACGGTTACCGGTTCCGCGTGCCATATGGCACCTTGCTGTGCGTCTCTGACAAGCCATTGCACGGCGAATTGAAGCTGCCCGGCATGGCGTCAGAGTTCTATACCACGCAGGTGCAACGCCATCTGATGATCGGAATTCGCGCCATGGAGCGGTTGCGCAAGATGCCACTGGAACGTATCCACAGCCGGAAATTGCGGTCTTTTGACGAGACGGCCTTCCTCTGATCGGCAAAATCTTAGAAAAATCGGCAGGAATAAGCGGAAAATGAACGATTACCGCTTGTCTTGGACCACTATTCGTTGTGTTCATATACAACATTCCGTTACTCTACGGGCGTGAGGCCCTATAATTCGGGCGGACGAAGGAGACCATAAAATGGCAAAACCAATGACAAAGACCCAACTCGTCGCCGCACTGGCCGAGGACATGGGGACAGACAAGAAATCCGCAGGCGCAGCGCTGGATGCAGTTTGCGCGCTGATCACTCGTGAAGTGTCCGGCGGCGGTGCCGTTACCCTGCCCGGCGTTGGCAAAATCTATTGCCGCGAGCGCCCCGAGCGCATGGTGCGCAACCCTGCCACCGGCGAGCAGTTCAAGAAAGAAGCCGACAAGGTTGTCAAAATGACAATCGCCAAAGCGCTGAAAGACAGCGTGAACGGCTAACCTTGTCTGTGACTTGAGTTATGCAAAGGGTCGCCCTGGGGCGGCCCTTTGTTGTTTCGGGATGACGCCCTGCGCGCGGCCGATCCGGCTGCATTATCCTGCCAGCACCTTGCCCCTTGGCACCAATTGCGAAAAGGTCGCCAGATCCGGCAACCTCAGGACGCCCTACCGACATGGACATCAAAGCAATCTTTATGGGCGTCATCTTTGCCCTGATCTGGTCGTCGGCCTTTACCTCGGCACGGATCATCGTGGCCGATGCATCGCCGCTGGCCTCGTTGTCATTGCGGTTCTTTCTGACCGGCATGATCGGCGTCGCCCTTGCGCGTATGATGGGCCAAAGCTGGAACCTGACGCGCGACCAATGGCGGGCAACCTTTGTGTTTGGACTGTGCCAGAACGCCATCTATCTGGGCCTGAACTTTTTCGCGATGCAGACCGTACAAGCCTCGCTGGCGTCGATCATCGCCTCGACCATGCCGCTGATGGTGGCCGCAGCGGGCTGGATCGTGTTTCGCGACCGGTTGCCGTTGGCCGGCATGATCGGGCTGCTGATGGGGATTGTCGGCGTCATCATCATCATGTCGGCGCGGATGGATGCAGGCGTGGACATGCGCGGTGTGGCCCTGTGCCTGATCGGAGCCGGTTCGCTGACCGTGGCCACGCTGTCGATGCGCGGGGCATCGTCGGGCGGCAATCTGATGATGGTCGTCGGGCTGCAAATGTTCGTGGGCGCCGCGTTTCTGGCCGTTGCTTCGGCGCTGACCGAAACCGTGCGTGTGACCCTGACACCGGAACTGGTTGTCGCCTTTGTTTACACCATGCTGGCCCCCGGCCTGCTGGCCACTTACATCTGGTTTGCGCTGGTCCAGCGCATCGGCGCGGTCAAGGCTGCGACCTTCCACTTTCTCAATCCGTTCTTTGGCGTGGCCATCGCGGCCGCTTTGCTGGGCGAGAAACTGGGCGCGCATGACATTCTGGGCGTCGCGATCATCGGGTTGGGCATCCTTGCGGTACAACTGTCACGCGCCGCAAAAACCTGACCCCTGCGCCGCGCAAACCATTGAGACCCGCGCGCGACACCCGTTAGACTGGGCCTGTATTTCAAACGGAGCCTTTGATGAACCGCCGCGCTTTTTTAACCGCCACCGCTGCCGCCCTCGTCCTGCCCCATATGGCCTCTGCCTTTCAGGTCCGCACATTCTCGCCCGCGCTTTGGGATGAAGTGCGCGTGACCGATCAGGTCGTGATCCTGAACTTTCGCACCAACTGGTCGCTGACCTGCCAGATCAAACAAGAGCTGATCGCCCAGGCCATTTCTGAAAACCCCAAATACGGCAGCTTGCAATTCATCGACGTGAACTGGGACACCTATGGCCGCTCGCGCATGGCCGAACGGCTGAAAGTCGCGCGCCGGTCGACCCTGTTGGTGATGAAAAACGGCACCGAAGTTGCCCGTCTGGTGAACGCTCCCGAAGCGCGCAAGATCCGCAGCCTGATGGACGCCGCATTGGCCGCAAGCTGAACCGCAGGTCGTTTTCAGAACAGCCAGCGCGAAACAGCGCACGCTAGCCTGCGTTCATGAAAATTGTTCCGCGTCGCTATGTGTTCCTGTTGATCCCCGGATACAGCCAGTTGGGCTTTGCCTGCGCGCTCGAAGCGCTGAGCCTTGCCAACCTGCACCCTTCGGATCAGACCTATTACAGCTGGACCGTGCTGAGCGAAGATGGCGCCCCCGTGGCGGCCTATAACGGCATCACCACTGTCGTCGACGGCCCCCTCACCGAGCTGCGGCGCGACGACACGCTTGTGGTTTGCGCCGGTGACAAGGCGGGCGCCGGCAGCACCAAACCCATCCTGAACTGGCTGCGTCGCGAAACCCGGCGCGGCATTGATTTTGGCGCGTTATCGTCAGGGGCCTATACGTTGGCGCTGGCCGGTTTGCTGGCAGGCAAACGGGTGGTTACACACTGGCAATACCGCGATGCGCTGAGCGAACTGCTGCCGGATGTGATTGTCGAAAAGGGACTGTTCACCATTGACGGGCGGGTGTTCACCACAGCGGGCGGCGCCGCGTCCATGGACATGATGCTGGCCCGCATCCGTGACGAAAACGGGCAGGATCTGGCAACATGGGTGGCCGACCAGATGGTGTACACCCACCCGCGCCAAAAGGAACATGCGCAACGGATGTCGGCAGGCGGCCCTGTCGAGGCGCGCAATCCGAAACTGGCACTGGCGCTACAGGCGATGGCCAACAACCTGGAAGACCCGCTGCGCCCCGATGAAATTGCCGATCTGGTCGGGCTGTCCACCCGCCAGATGGAACGTCTTTTTGCCAGATACCTCGCCGTGTCGCCCAAGCGTCACTATCTCAGCCTGCGACTGGAAAAGGCGCGCGGCCTTTTGCGGCAAACCGCGATGAGCGTGACCGACATTTGTGTGGCCTGCGGGTTCCAATCTCTGTCCCATTTCTCGAAATGCTACCGGGCCAATTTCGGCCTGAGCCCGGGTCAGGAAATACGCGGAACCCATTTATTGTGGACCACCTAGACCTACGCTAGACTTGGCCGATCAGTCCCAAGGTATTTCAATGAAACTTCTTTTTGTGCACCAGAACATGCCCGGCCAATATCGCGAATTTGTGCAATGGCTGGCCGACACCAACGATCACGACATCATTTTTCTGACCCAACGCAAGAAACCTCCGGTGATGAAAGGCGTGCGAACCGTTATCTACCAACCCCATCATCGTGCCGCCGACGACGCCTATGAACTCGTGAAAACATGGGAAAACGCCGCGGGCTCGGGCTTTGGATGCGCCATGGCCGCCCAAACATTGCGCGACAAGGAAGGCTGGATACCCGACATCATCATTGGCCACGTCGGTTGGGGCGAATTGACTTTTATGAAGGAAATCCTTCCCGACGTGCCGGTCATCGGATTTTTTGAATATTATTACAGCGTCACCGGCGGCCCTGTGGGCTTTGAACCTTCAAGCCCGCCCAGCGCCCATTCTCCGTTCATCATGCAGGCCCATAACACGGTGCCGGACGTCAATATTGATCGGGTCGAGCTGGCACAATGCCCGACCGAGTGGCAAAAGAACCGCTTTCCGGCACGGTTTCATGACAAGATGTATGTCTGCCATGATGGTATCCGCACCGACAAATTGCTGCCCGATCCTGATGTCCAATTGGGGTTGGGCCGGCTCGACCGCCCTCTGACACGGGCCGATGAAATCGTCACCTTCGTGTCCCGAAATCTTGAGACCACGCGCGGCTTTCATCAATTCATGCGAGCCTTGCCTGACATTCTGGCCGCACGGCCCCAAGCCCGTGTTCTGGTGGTGGGTGGCAATGACACCTCCTATGGCGGCAAATCAAAACACCCCAGCGGCCTGCGCGGCCAGATGGAGGCCGAAGTGGGGGACCGCGTCGATTGGTCCCGCGTGCATTTTCTGGGTCAGGTGCCTTATGAATCCTATCAAAAGCTGATCCAGATCAGCCGGTGCCATATCTATCTGACCATGCCCTTTGTGCTGTCGTGGTCGCTACTGGAATCGATGTCGATGCAGGCCACCGTCGTCGCCAGTGATGTGGCCCCCGTGCAAGAAGCCATTACGCATGGTGAAACCGGATTGCTGGTGGATTTCTTCGACCCTGCGGCCCTTGCCGCCCAGGTCGTCGATGTTCTGGCCCGCCCCGATGCCTATGCGCATATCGGGCCGAATGCGCGCGCGCATGTGGTGAAAACCTATGATTTCCTGACGGTCTGCCTGCCCGAACATCTGCGCCAGATCAACGCGCTGGTGCCGGCAGACAAAGCGATTGCCCTGCCCGCCTAGGCTATCAGTTGCCGAGGTTGTTGGCCGTGTTGAAGACCCCGAACACCGATCCGACAAGGCCCAGAACCGTCCGGGCGCTGTTCAGGCGGCTTTCGGTAACCAGCACGACATCGCCCGAGTTGACCATGAAGTTGCGCGCCGAAAACAGGCCGTCTGCCGTGGTCAGGTCCAGCGTGAACACCACCCGCTGCTGACGCGGACCGCGCACACCGGGGCGCACGGCGCTGGCCGGATATTCACGCAGGATCAAAATACCCTTTGGATTGGCCCGCGCCGCGTTCACACCGCCCAGAATGGCCACCGCGTCCGTTGCTGTGATCTGGTCCTTGGTGAAGGGATGCAGCGACTGGCTGCCCGCCGCGCCCAGCGATACGAAATAGCGCTCGTCGGCTTCGACAATCACCTTGTCACCGCCCCGCAACCGCGTGTCGCGGTTCGGGTTTTCATATAGACGGTCCACCGAAGTGCCATAGATCTTGCCACCGCGCACCAGACGGATTTGCGGGTTTTTCAGACCAGTGTCGACCCCGCCCCCTGCCGCAATCAGCGACAGCACCGAAAAGTTCTGATCCGGCATCGGGAACGATCCGGGCGCACGGACACCGCCCACCAGATCGACCGCATTCATCCGGCCTTCGGCCATCGTCACCTGAACCTGGGCCGACGGAACCACTTCGGAGAGGCTGTTTTGAATCGCAGCGCGCGCGCTGTCGGGTGTGCGACCTGCGACATTGATCTTGCCCACATAGGGAATAAAAACAGTGCCCGCACCGGTCACACGCACGCCGGACAGATCGGCCACCGGCGACCCGGGCCCCGTCAACAACGAATTTTCGCCCGCATCCCAGATGCGGATGTTCAGCGTATCCCCAGCCGAAATCACCTGCGAGTTGTGCCCTTTGGAGGCGCCAATCCAACTGTACTGTTCATCTCCAACCGAAGGCCAGCTTTGCACCGACGGCAAAAACGCCCGCGTCACAGGATAAATCGCAAAGTCTGCGTCAACATCGCTGGATGTTTTCAAGATTTCCTTGTCAACGGCAGCGCCGCGCGGCAACTCTGCGCAGGCGGCCATAAACACCATGACACAAAGCCATCCGATAACCCGCATTGGTCCTGTCATGCTGTTATTGCCCCCCGGCAGTTAATATCCGGATCATGGGGTCTGCAAAATGCTGCAAACCCGTTGGAATTATTATTGCGGCAAGATACTGAATGGGGTCATGCCGTCAACGTCAACAAGCAATGATTTAAAGAATAAGAAGCATGTGGTCCTGGGGGCCACAGGGCGTTTGGGCGGTATTCTGCGCAAGCACTGGCCGGAAGCCGCCGTCCGGTGGCAGTCGCGGGCCGGAATGGCCGGTTTTCATGTTGTTGATATTCTGAACGACCCCACGGGGCTAAGTAACCTTTGTGCCGGCGCTGACAGCATCTTGTGCCTTGCGGGCGTGATCGGTCATGACCCACAAGCCCTGCGACGGAACACCGACCTTGCGCTGGCTGCGATCAAGGCCGCACAGGGGGCGCGTGTGTTTCTGGCCTCGTCCGCCGCAGTTTGTGGCTCTGGTGGAGAAGATTTGCGCGAAACCGACGCCTGCAAACCGGTCGCGCCCTATGGGCAGGCCAAACTGGAAATGGAACAGGCTGCCTTGTCGACCGGAGCGCCCGTGACCTGTCTGCGCATCGGCAATGTCGCCGGAGCCGATGCGATATTGGGTGGATGGCACGATCAGATGTCACTGGATGCGCACCCTGATGGAACGACGCCACGGCGCAGTTATATCGGACCACAAGTCTTTGCCCGGACACTGGCGCATCTTATGGCAACCGATACCCTGCCGCCGGTTCTGAACGTGACAGCGCCGGGTGCTGTCCAGATGGGAGCATTGCTGGACGCCGCCCGCCTGCCATGGCGCACCCGCGTGCCGGACGGTCCGGTGATCTGGGATGTGACATTAAACACCGAAACGCTTGCCTTGTTGGCCCCCTTTGCACCACAAGACAGCACCGCCACAGGCATCGTCGCCGACTGGCTTGAGTCACGAGATTTACCATGACGTTGCGCAAGCGCATTTTCGATCTGTTTTTTGCCAGCCTTCTGGTGATCATCCTTGGCCCCATCATCCTGTGGCTGGTCTGCTATATTCTGATCAAGCAGGGCCGACCGCTGTTCTATGTGGCCGAACGTATGAAAACACCGACGCAATCCTTTGGCCTGTGGAAATTCCGCACCATGTCGGTTGTGGATGAAGACGCAGGCGTTTCAGGTGGCGACAAACAAAGCCGGATCACCCCGGTCGGGGCGAAACTGCGCGCCAAACGGCTGGACGAGTTCCCGCAGCTTTGGAACATTCTCAAGGGAGACCTCAGCTTTGTTGGCCCGCGCCCGCCGCTGCGCGAGTATGTCGAACGCTTTCCCGATATCTATGACAAGGTCCTGCAATCACGTCCCGGTGTAACTGGGCTGGCGACCATCCGGTTCCACAAACACGAAGACCGACTGCTGTCGCGCTGCATCACCCCCGAGCAAACCGACGACATCTACACCCGTATCTGTGTCCCGCGCAAAGCGCGTCTTGACCTAATCTACCAACGCAACCAATCAACCTGCCACGATTTTGACTTGGTTTTTCAGACGATTGGGAACCTTTTCCGCAGGCGGTCCTCCGCCTCAAAGTCGACAGGGCAATAACGCAAGGTGCGAATCACTTTTTTCTATCGTACAGTTCACAATGTTGTTCGTTTTTTGGGCAACGGTGAGGAATTTTGTTGTTTTATGAAGCTGCGAACCATTTCGCTGCCGCAGCATTTCTAATTTGGATCGAACTCTTAGGATCTGTTTTACGGTGTCAGACATGTCGAAGGTCTGGTTCTAGATGGGGGCGTTAAGTGCTGAATTTCATTAAGTCGCTGTCGCGAGCCAAAAAACGCAACATCATGCTGGTGATCGATTCGATCCTTGTGCCGCTTGCTTTGCTTTTTGCATTTTCGCTGCACGCGAACGGTGGCGACGCATTCGCGATGTTGCTGTCCTATTTGCCGGTGCTGCCCTATCTGCTGCTTATTTCCGGTGCCCTGTCGGTTCTGCTGGGTGTCTCAACCATCCAGTTGAACGCTTACGAATCCGGCGCCATCGGTCTGACCGGGGCCTATTCTGTGGCTCTTGTTCTTGTTTCCTTCTTGCTGACCACTGCCGCGCGCATTCCGGTAAACATTTCTACGCATATTATCTTTGGCATCAGTTTCTTTATCTTTTCGATCATCACCCGCGCCATAATGTTGCAGGTCGTTCTGGCGATCTATCGCCGCTCGTCCGTGCGGTGCCGCGTGCTGATCTATGGCGCGGGAACAACCGGCACCCAGCTGGTGTCAGCGCTGCGCAGCCACGAAAACATTGAACCCGTCGCCTTTGTCGATGACAGCAAGGCCCTGCACGGACTGATTGTGGCGCGACTGCCGGTCTATTCGCCGGTGCGTATTGCCCAGATCGCTGCCGAGAAAAACATCGACCGCGTCTTGCTGGCCCTGCCATCTCTGAGCCTGCCGAAGCAGGCACAAATCTCGCGGCGGCTGCAAAAGATGGGACTTGAGGTGCAATCGCTGCCCTCTTTTGCCCAATTGGTCGGAGAAGAGGCGCTGGTTGACAAGCTGACCGACGTCGAACCGAACCTGTTCCTGAACCGTGATGAAGTTTCATCGGCCACCGGCGAGGGCGGTGTCGAAAGCTATCAGGGCAAAACCGTCCTGATTTCAGGCGCGGGCGGCTCGATCGGGTCGGAACTGTGCCGTCAGATCATGGAATGCCGCCCGGCCAAGATGGTGCTTTTCGAACTCAGCGAAGTGGCCTTGTACAAGGTCGAGATGGAACTGCGCCAGATTGCCGAAGACTCTAAAATCGAGATCATTCCCGTGCTGGGATCGGTCACCGATGACCGTCAGGTTCGACGTGTCTTGTCAGACCATCAAATTCAGGTGGTTCTGCACGCCGCTGCCTACAAACATGTGCCGTTGGTCGAAACCAACCCGCTGACAGGGCTGGCCAACAATGTTCTGGGCACGCAAACCCTTGCCTCAGAGTCGGCAAAAGCCGGTGTTGAACGGTTCATTCTGATCAGCTCCGACAAGGCTGTGCGGCCTTCCAACGTGATGGGCGCATCCAAGCGGCTGGCAGAGCTTGTGGTTCAGGATCTGGCCTCGCGCGTGCCGCTGGGCGAAGGGCCGATTTACACCATGGTCCGCTTTGGCAATGTGTTGGGGTCGTCCGGTTCGGTTGTGCCACTGTTTCAGGAACAGTTGCGCCGCGGCGGTCCGGTTACCGTGACCCACCGCGAAGTTTCGCGCTACTTCATGACCGTGCAAGAAGCCGTGCATCTGGTGCTGCGCGCCGGTTCTATGGCCAAAGGGGGCGAAGTCTTTGTTCTGGACATGGGCAAACCTGTGCATATTGAAAAACTGGCGCGTCAGATTATCGAAAGCGCGGGTTATACCGTGCGCGACGCCAAGAACCCCGAAGGTGATATCGAAATCGAATTCACTGGTTTGCGCCCGGGTGAAAAGATGACCGAAGAGCTGACCCTGACCGGCAATCTGGTTGGCACCACGCACCGCAAGATTTTCTCGGCGGACGAAGTCGCCCTGTCGGAAATCGAAATCGCAAGCGCGCTGCGGGCCTTGCGTGCGGCCCTTGCAGCCAGCGATGAAGAGGCCGCAAAGGCCGTGGCGATGCGTTGGGTCGAAGGGTACTCGCTGGCCGTTCAGGACCAGATCGCAAACGCAGCGCAATACACACCGCTGTCTTGATCCCGCAAGCTGATTGTCGCCCGAATGCCGCGGTTGCTGCGCAAGCCCGATGATCTGAGCCATTGCGGTTGATCTGACCGCCTGTCGCGTGGTCTATTCAGCCGGACACTTCTTTAACAGATCGGGTGCAGTGTGCTGCGTTTCCTCTTCCGCAAAACCATCTTTGCAACCGCCACCATTGCGCTGGGCACAGCCGGTGCAGCGCAAAGCGAAGAAGGCACCCCGCATTTTTCGATGCCTGTGCAACCAACGCTGAATCTATACGGCAGCCCCGGTGTGATCGACATGCCAGGAGGCGAAGCGATGCCCGACGGGCAGTTCGCCGTCAGCTATTCGTATTTTGGCGGCATCAGCCGCACGGCCATGACATTCCAGTTCTCGCCACGCATTTCGGCCACGTTCCGGTATGTCGGCATTCAAAACTGGAACTCGGACGGGTTTGACACCTATCGTGACCGCAACTTTGATGTCCGCTTTTTGCTGCACCGTGAAACAATGTACTGGCCCGCGATTACCCTTGGTCTTCAGGATTTCGCAGGCACGGGTATCAATGCCGCTGAATATGTCGTCGCCACCAAGAATTTTGATCAGCCTTTCAGTTTGCCCGGGACCATCAAGGTAACCGCGGGTCTTGGTTGGGGACGTCTGGGCTCTTCTGGCTCGATCGGCGCACCCTTCGGCAGCAATCGTCCAACCTTTGACCCCAACAGCAAGGGTGGCACACTGGCCACAGACCAATGGTTCCGCGGCCCCGCCGCACCTTTTGCAGGCCTTGAATGGCAGGTCGATGATCGTTTGGCGCTCAAGGCAGAATACTCCACAGACGCCTATCAGCCTGAAACCTCGCGCGGTGTGTTCACCCGCAAAAGCAGGCTGAACTTTGGCGCCGAATACCAGTATTCGCAAAACCTGCGGCTGGGCGCCTATTGGATGTACGGATCAGAATTCGGCATCAGTGCACAGCTGCAAGTCAACCCCAGACGCGCCATTACGCCCCTAAGTATCCCCGGTCCCCGCGCCATCCAGCAACGCCCGTCGCGCACTGCGAACCCCGCAGTCTGGTCCGAAGACTGGAGCCAGAGCGCAACAGCCCCCGCATCCATACGCGATGCGATGCGCCCGCTGCTTGAGACCGAAGGCATGACCATCGAACAGCTTTCGGTCAGCGCCAACAGTGCAGAACTGCGGTTCCTCAATCATCGCTATCCTTCTGATGCAGCCGCTATTGGCCGTGCCGCGCGCGTGATGGCGCAAATTCTGCCGGCCTCGGTTGAAACCTTCCGGCTTGTGGTCGTGCAGAACAACCTTGCGCTCAGCACGGTAACCCTGCGCCGCTCGGACCTTGAGGCCCTGGAATTCGAACCCGACAACGTTGATGCGCTGCTGTCCGTCACCGGCTTTAGCGAGGCAACGCCCAACCTGCCCCATTCAGTGCAAAACCCAGACCTGTACCCGACCTTCCACTATTCCTTTGGTCCCTATGTCGCGCCCAGCTATTTCGACCCCGACAGCCCGGTGCGCGCCGACGCAGGTGTCAGCGCCGAATTCCGCTATCGGTTTGCTCCCGGCTGGCTGGTTGCCGGTGAACTGCGGCACCGCCTGGTTGGCAACGTTGCAGACAGCGACAGGTATTCAAACTCGGTTCTGCAACGCGTAAGAACCGACGGCCTGCGATATGCCCAAGCAACTGACACTGCCTTGCGTAATCTTTATGTCAGCAAACAGTGGAAGCCGGGCGCCAACACCTATGCCCGCGTCACCGCCGGTTATCTGGAACAGATGTTTGGTGGTGTCTCGGCCGAACTGTTGTGGAAGCCGGTAAACAGCCGCCTCGCTTTGGGTATCGAAGCGAACTATGTCAAACAGCGCGAATTCGAACAACGCTTCGGCTTTCAAGATTACACGGTCGCGACCGGCCACGTCTCTGCCTACTACGAACTTGGCGGCGGCTATTACGGGCAACTGGATGTGGGCCGCTATCTGGCCGGCGACACAGGCGCAACCGCGACACTGACCCGCGAGTTTGCAAATGGATGGAGCGTTGGCGGCTTCTTTACGCTGACCAACGTCTCTGCCGCCGACTTTGGCGAGGGGTCGTTCGACAAGGGCATCATTCTGAAAATACCGGCCAGCTGGTTCACCGGTCAGCCATCGAAACGCGTCATTGCGACAACGATCCGCCCGATCCAGCGCGACGGCGGCGCACGGCTGAACGTGCCGGGGCGCCTGTATGAGCAGGTTCGTCGCGGGCATCGCAATGACATTGTTGCTGACTTCGGGAGAGTCTGGGAATGAGAACGCTGGGAACCTATGCGGCACTCGCCGCAATTGCACTGCTCTCGGCTTGCTCTGGCGGCACAGAAACAGCAACGACGCAAGCTGCCTCCTTGGGAGACATGGCCAAACTTGCCATCGCCCAACGCAAGGCAAAGCGAAACCCGCCAGCGCTGCCGACACTGACACGGCCATTGCTGGACGGGCTGCGCACACCTTCGCTTGAGGTCATTTCAGCCAAACGCGGGCAGACCGCCTATCTGATTCCCACACAAGTGCGCGATGGCGACGGCACCGTCGTTGTTTGGAGCACACGCGGAAACAACCAGGTTATCCTGCGCGATGGTATCCTGATCGGCACCCGCGGATTGGGCAACGACATCGCCTCGGCAGAGGTCACGCCCGCCCTTACTGCCGTGCGCACGCGCAACGCCAGCGCGGGCCAGCGGGTCATGTATTTTCGCAACGATGTAAACGGGGTAAACCGCATGTCGCTCAGCTGCGAGGTTCACAACCTTGGCGCAGAGAGCCTTGAAATTGTCGGGCGCAGCTTTCCCACCGTCCATTTGCGCGAAGATTGCATCAACGGTTCCGGCCGGTTCGCAAACCACTATTGGGTAGATCGCCGGGACGGCACTGTCTGGAAATCGCGTCAATGGGGCGGCACCGCTTCGGGTTATTTCGATCTGCGTTTGCTAAAGAAATAGTGCCCGCAGTTCGCTGATCGTCGGCCTGTCAATCCAGCAGCGCTTCGATTGCCTGGATCACAGGCGGGGACAGCGGCCTGGTGCCCGACCCCCATGTCGCGGCGACCTGCCCTTCGGGGCCGATCAACACCTTGTGGAAATTCCAGCGGGGTTCAAAACCGGTTTCGTCGCGTACCTGCGCATAGAATGGATGCGCCAGGGCCCCTGTGACATGGGTGATGTCGGTCATCGGCATATCCAGACCAAAAGTCAGCTCGCAAAACTCTTTGACCTCGGCAGCACTGCCCAGCTCTTGCCGGAAATCATCCGACGGTACGGCCAGCACCACCAACCCGCGCGCCTTGTAACGGTCATACAGGGTCTGAAGCTGGGCATATTGCGGTGTATAGGCACATTGCGATGCAGTGTTCACAACCAGCACGGGGCGTCCCGCCCAATCGTCCATCGCCAGCTGCCCGCCGTCGATATTGGAAAACCGGTGCCCGCTGACACCAGCCCAAGCAACCGCAACAAAGGCAAGACTGACACTAAGGCCGGCGAACAGTTGGGCAAGGCGTTTCATGGCATGGCTCCTGTGGCGTCTGTTTGTGTATACGCGACATAACGGCTGCCGGATCACCTTTCCTTTCCGTGACCAGATTGTAACATCCCTTTGAATTGCACAGGCACACCCCATCTTATGACCAAGGCAATCCAATCCGCAGGAGGCACTATGACCAGATACACCAAAGACCCCGACGCAATCGCGCGCCTGTCCCCCGAGGAATATCATGTAACCCAACAGAACGGCACCGAGCGTCCCGGCACGGGCAAGCTGTTGGACAACAAGGCGCCCGGCATATACGTCGATATCGTATCGGGTGAGCCGCTGTTTGCCTCTGCCGACAAATACGAAAGCGGCTGCGGCTGGCCAAGCTTTACCAAACCGATCGAGCCCGCCCATGTAACCGAATTGCGCGACGCAAGCCTGGGCATGATCCGCACCGAAGTGCGCAGCGCCCATGGCGACAGCCACCTGGGCCACGTTTTCCCTGACGGCCCCCGCGACCGTGGCGGCCTGCGCTATTGCATCAACTCGGCATCGTTGCGGTTTGTGCATCGCGATGACATGCAGGCCGAAGGCTATGGAGACTACCTTGACCAGGTAGAGGACGTGGCATGAGCACCGCACGCGCAGTTCTGGCCGGTGGGTGTTTCTGGGGCATGGAAGACCTGATCCGCAAGCGTCCCGGCGTGAAATCCACCCGCGTCGGATACACCGGCGGTAACGTGCCCAACGCGACCTACCGCAACCACGGCACCCATGCCGAAGGCATCGAGATCATCTATGATCCTGCTGTCGTTTCTTATCGCGCCTTGCTGGAGTTCTTTTTCCAGATCCACGACCCGACCACGCCCAACCGTCAGGGCAACGATGTGGGCCTGAGCTATCGTTCGGCAATCTACTATGTCGACGAAGACCAGAAAGCCGTGGCACTGGACACAATCGCCGATGTCGAAGCATCCGGCCTGTGGCCCGGCAAGGTGGTGACAGAGGTGGAACCCGTCGGAGATTTCTGGGAAGCAGAGCCAGAGCATCAGGACTATCTGGAACGTATTCCCAACGGGTACACCTGTCACTTTGTGCGCCCGGACTGGGTGCTGCCCAGGCGCGCCGCAGAATAGACCCTGGTACGCAATATCAGCCGTCCGCGACACGCGGGCGGCCCGACGCCTCGACCGTCAGTGTCGCCTCGACAAACACTTGCCGCGCCTCTGCTTCGGCGGTGCGCACGTCCCGCTCGACCCTTATCTGGATATCCCCCGCGCCTGCGGCCTCGGCATCCGCAACCGCTGCCGTGCGCAGGGCCGATTCAAGCCGTGTCAGTGCCACATCTGACGCCTGAAAATCCTCAGGACCGCTGTCCAAATGCACGCGGAACCGCCCTTCACTTGGCGATGTAATCGTGCCGCTGCGCCGCATGGTCACCCGCCCGACAACCGCCCCTATGGCGTTGGCAACCCCTGCATGTTCCGGCAGGATCATCTCGCAGCCCATCAACGCCCCTACCGCCGGGTAATAGCTGGCCGCTGACGCCCCCAGTCCGACAACAGGCACGTTCAGACCGGTATCAATGCGCAGGACCCCTGCGTATTTCCCGAGCCCGCGTTGCATCAAAACATGACGCGCCAACACATCCGGCGGAAGGCCGAAATCCTGGGGGTCTTCATCAAAAGCAGTCTCTAACAAGGCCAGGCCGGTTTGATGGGTCAACCGATCCACGATGATCTGCGCCATAACCTGCGGGTCCCGTGCCAAGGTTACCCCTGCCCCGGTGCGTCGCCTGCCGAACAGTTCCAAGGCCATCCGCGCCGCATCTCTATGCCATGCCGCGACACGTCCCAGAACATGCGCCGCATCCGAAGGCGTAACCCCCGCGATCTGCACCAACCCACGCTCGACCAACCGTTTGAGAGAGGCGATTTCCATGCGCGACCGCAGAACCTTGCCCATCGGCCAGACCTCGACACCGATCCGTGCCAACAGGTCCGCGTCCCGCGCCGCCAGCCCGTGTGCCTCGATCCCCGGCACCGCACGCACAAAACGCGCGTCATATTCGCCCGGTGTCGTTCTGCGCAATTGTTGCTCTAACACGGGCAACACCGCGTCTTCTGCCGCGTGTGCGAGCAGCGAAACCGGCAACAGCCTGCGCGGCCCCAGGGTCACGCCCCCCAGCAACCCGTCAACGGTAAAATGCACCTCGCTATCACCGCCCAGCCCCGTCGTCCGCATCGCTACCGCCTCGACCATGGTGCGATAGGGACCCACGCGCGCGCCCGCCGGATCAATCGCAGGACGGCCATTCTTCAGCATCGCCACATCTGTTGTGGTCCCGCCGATATCACTGACCAAAGCTGTCTCTGCGCCTGTCATCCAGCGCGCGCCGACGATTGATGCCGCAGGCCCGCTCAGGATCGTTTCAATGGGGCGCGCCCGCGCCTGCGCCGCGCTCATCAGCGCTCCGTCGCCACGCACAACCATCATCGGCGCGGTGATCCCCAGATCAGCCAGCACCTGCTCGGCGCGCCCGATCAATCGCAAGGTCAGCCCGATCAACCGCCCATTCAGCACGGCAGTCAGCGCCCGCTTGGGCCCGTTCAATTTGGCTGACAACTGGTGCGACGCCGAAACCGGTCGCCCGGTGATCTGCGTCACTAACTCCGCCGCCCGCACTTCATGCGCCGTATTGCGCGTGCCAAATTGCGCCGCGACGGCAAAGCCGCTTACATCCGCTTTATGTGTCTCTAAAAAGGCAATCAGCGATGTTTCATCCAGCGACGCCACTTCGACGCCCGCATGATCATGGCCCCCGCCCAGCACAATATACGGATCCCCCTTCAGGGCATCGCGCAGGCCGTGCGCGTCAAGGTCCCGCTCGCGAAAGCCGATATACACCAGCGCCACGCGCCCGCCTTGCCCCTCGACCAGCGCATTTGTGGCCAATGTCGTCGACAGCGACGCCATCGTCACCTGATCCGCCGTCACACCCGACTGCGAGAGCACCGCGCGCACTGCGGCACCCACACCAATCGCCAGATCCTGCCGCGTTGTCAGCGCCTTGGCACTGGCGATCACCACCTGTTCATCCCGGATCAACACCGCATCGGTATAGGTTCCGCCCGTATCCACGCCCAACAAGATCGCCATCAGGCTGTTCCCTTCAATTGCGCCACTGCCCAGCGTGCCGCATCGGCCACCGTAGCATCCGTATCTTCACACAGTCCGCAGGCCACCGGCAGCAGGTCTGCGACACCTGAATTCCCGATCGCGTACAACACGTTGCGCACAAACCGATTGCGACCGATGCGCTTGACCGGAGAACCGGAGAACCGCGCACGAAACCCGGCATCATCCAATGCAGCCAGCTCTGCCAAGGGCGGCGCACCGACACCCCCGTGATAACGCATATCGCTGGCTGCGACGGCAAACTTGTTCCAGGGACAGACGGCCAGACAGTCATCACATCCGTAAATGCGGTTGCCCATCAAGGCCCGCAGCTCTGCGTCGACCGGACCCGCATGTTCAATCGTCAGATAGGAAATGCACCGCCGTGCGTCCATTTGATAGGGCGCGGGAAAGGCATTGGTCGGACAGATGTCCAGACAGGCGGTACAAGACCCGCAATGCCCCACTTCGGGCGCATCCGGCGCAAGCTTTAGCGTGGTAAAAACAGAGCCTAAAAAGGCCCAATTGCCCCATTCCCGGCTGAGCAAGCTGGTGTGTTTCCCCTGCCAGCCCAACCCTGCCGCCTGCCCCAGCGCCTTTTCAGGCACAGGTGCTGTATCGACAAACACCTTGATCTCGCCCCCGGCGGTCTCAATCAACCAGCGCCCCAACCGCTTGAGCCGCTTCTTGACGACATCATGGTAATCACGCCCCTGCGCATAGGCCGAAATTACACCTTGCCCGCGCGCCTCCAGCAATGGCAGCGGGTCATAGTCCGGCGCATAGCTTTCGGCCAACATGATCACCGATTGCGCCTCGGGCCACAGCGCCGCCGGGTTGCCCCGCCAGTGCATCCGTTCAGTCATCCAGCCCATCTGCCCGTGATAGCCCGCGTTGACAAACTCTTGCAGCCGCTCCGCTGCCTGCGGCACCGAATCCGGCCGACACACGCGCGCCATGACAAAACCCTCTTCAAGGGCCCGCGCGACTACCTGTTGCTTCAGGTCCATATCTTCTCTGGTTCAAAAAATCCCGGGGTGAGGCCATAGGCCGAGGGGCAGAGCCCCTGCGCCAGGGCAGCCTTAAAAATCCAGGTCATTGTAATGTCGTGGCGGTGGGAAGCCGGGCACCTGATCGGCCAGAATGTTGCGAAATGCGGGGCGGCTCTTGATCTTGGCGTACCAGTCCTTGACCACCGCCGACCGGTTCCAGTCCACGTCCGAGATATAGTCCAAAGACGAAAGATGCGCCGCAGCCGCAAAATCAGCCAGCGTCATCTGGTCCCCCGCCAGCCAGCGGCGGTGATCCAGCAGCCAGGTCATGTAATCCAGATGATATTTGATCGCCTTGGCCCCGGCTTTCACATTCTTCGAATCGGGATAGCCCTGACCCATCATCTTCTTGTTCACCCGCTCGTACAGCAACTTTGACGTGACCTCGTTGTGAAACTTGTCGTCGAACCAGCCGACCAGCCGCCGCACCTCCAGCCGGGCAACCGGATCCTTGGGCAGCAAGGATGGTTCGGGCCGCGTCTCTTCAAGGTATTCGCAAATCGGACCGCTCTCAGACATGATCAGCCCGTCCAGTTGCAAAACAGGCACCTTGGCAGCAGGATTGCGGCGCAGAAAATCCGCGTCGCCTTCCCAATATTTCTCTTCAACCAGATCAACCCCGATCTTCTTCTCGGCAAGGCTGAGACGCACCTTGCGGCAGAAGGGGGACAGGGGGACGTGAAACATTTTGGCCATGGGACATCCGCTATAAGGGGAACGAAACGTTCACCTTCCTTGCACGGGGCGACGGGCCTTTTCAACTCTGGAAACAGGTTGCGCGCCCATCCGCGTCAATTGTTGCCGCCCCGTCCAGTATCGCGGCGGCGCGCCGCCGGACGGATTTGCTGGGATTGCTGGCGGATCGCTCTTTTGGCAGCGGCAGGATCGCCGCCAGACGGGCGGCCTGCACAGCGGTCAGTTCTTCGGGCCCCACACCAAAGTAATGGCGCGCTGCAGCTTCAACGCCGAAAACGCCCTCGTCAAACTCGGCCACATTCAGATAGATTTCGACGATCCGGCGCTTGGACCAAAGCGCCTCGATCAGCGGGGTCATCACAGCCTCGAGTGCTTTGCGCGACCAGTTGCGCCCGTGCCAGAGAAAGACGTTTTTCACGACCTGCTGGCTGATCGTTGACGCGCCGCGCCCCGACCCTTCCTCGATGGCAGTGCGAATGGCCACCAGATCAAAGCCCCAATGATTGCAAAAATTCGCATCCTCAGCGGCCACAACCGAGCGGGCCATCACGGGGGCAATATTTTTCAATGGCACCCACTGACGATCCAGCCCGCCCAACCGGCGCGATTCCTGAAACATGTAGATAGTCGTTGGCGGGTTTACGACCGAATACAGCAGCACCACCGCAACCATCAACAGAAAGACCACGCTGACGACACGCAACCACCATCTAAACAGCCAGCGGCCCAGACGCGGGCGCTTTGCTGTCTTGGTCTTGGTCGTTTTTTTCGTCGCTTTCCGGGCCATCCAACAGCTATAGACGTCCCCTCGCGGGCTCGCAATCATTGGCTGTTCACAGACGAAACAAGTCGAACCGGGTAAAGTTCGAGAGATTTCCTTTACCCCTTGGGCCAATTCAGAAACCCAAGATGGGCTGACTCTCTCAAGAAATGCCACAAGATATGGATGCCGAACCCAAGCCAACCGCAAGATACCAGAGACAGCTTTCGCGCAACACGCAAAATTCAGAGAAATTTAATAAATATCAAAATGTTAAGAGGTCGGGTTGCGCACTGTGTCGTGGTAACATCAGTCAACGGCAATTGCGCCGTTCGCGCAACTCCCGCAACGCAACATGGAGACCTCGGGATGATTACTGCAATCAGTGCCTCCGGCAGCGCCGGATTGGCAACAACACCACAACCTGCCGTGCTCAGCTATGCCGATGCTGCCACGGTCTGGCTTCTCAGCTGGACGGGCAACGATGACAATGTCATTGCCGCGAAGATGGGAACCAATGTCGGCCGCGTGGCCGACATTCTTGCTGAAAACACCTATGTCGGCTCGCGCGTTAACGCAGAACGTATGCGAAATGCGCGTGCCGCGATGATGCAAAGATAGGGCCAAAAGGCCCCATCTGTTATTACTCCGCCGGGATCGCTGTTTCCTCGATCGACAAGGGCGCGGGCAGATGCACAAGCATCTCTTTCGGGCAGACCTGCATGAAATGCTTCTGCTCGATATCCCAATGCTGAAGTATATCTGCCGCCTTCTGGCTACCGGTCTCCTCAAGATGCCGTTCCAGCAGGGTTTCAAGCTGGTTCTGCCAATGGTCGACAGTCACGGGGCATGTCACCAGGGTTTCCATATTCATCATGGCGGAAGCCTGACCAACAGGATTGTAAAGATATGCCATGCCGCCGGTCATGCCCGCGCCAAAGTTGGCTCCGATATCGCCCAGAATCACCGCAACACCGCCGGTCATATATTCACAGCCGTTGCTGCCACAGCCTTCGATCACCACCGACGCGCCCGAGTTGCGCACCGCAAACCGTTCGCCGGCACGACCTGCTGCGAACAGATAGCCCGCAGTCGCACCGTACAACACGGTGTTGCCGATGATGGTGTTTTCAGATGCAACAATACCCGAGGACATCGGCGGACGCACCACGATGGTGCCGCCCGACAGCCCCTTGCCGACATAGTCGTTGGCGTCGCCCGACACTTCCAGCTTTAGCCCCGGCGCCGCAAAAGCACCCAGCGATTGACCCGCCGAGCCGGTCAGTTTCACTGTCAGGTGGTCGGGCTGCAACGAATTGCGCATCCCGAACTTGCGCACGATATGGCTGGAAGTGCGTGTGCCCACGGTACGGTGCGTGTTCTGCACCGCATAAGACAGCTGCATCTTCTCGCCGTCTTCCAGGAACCGCGCGGCGTCGCGCACGATCTTGGCGTCCAGCGTGTCCAGCACCGCGTTGCGCGGCTTGTCACGGTCATAGACGATTTCCGACGCGCCATCGACGGTGATCAACAGCGGGTTCAGGTCAAGATCGTCCAGATGTGCCGACCCGCGGGACACCTGCGCCAGCAGGTCCGCGCGACCAATCACATCGTCCAGGCTGCGCGCACCAATCGACGCCAGCAGCTCGCGCACTTCTTGCGCATAGAAGGTGATCAGGTTCACGACCTTGTCCGCGTTGCCGGTGAACTTGCCACGCAGCGACTCGTCCTGGGTACACACGCCGACAGGGCAGGTGTTCGACTGGCACTGACGCACCATGATGCAGCCCATCGCGATCAATGCGGCGGTGCCGATGCCGTATTCCTCGGCTCCCATCATCGCAGCCATGACAACGTCACGCCCCGTGCGCAGCCCGCCATCGGTCCGCAGGGTCACGCGGCCACGCAAGTTGTTCATCGCCAGAACCTGATGCGCCTCGGTCAGGCCCATTTCCCACGGCAGACCGGCATATTTGATCGAAGTTGCAGGCGACGCACCTGTGCCGCCATTGTGACCCGAGATCAGGATGATGTCCGCCTTGGCCTTGGCCACGCCTGCCGCAATCGTGCCGACGCCGCTGGACGCCACCAGTTTCACGGTGACTTTGCAGCGCGGGTTGATCTGCTTCAGGTCATAGATCAGCTGCGCCAGATCTTCGATTGAATAGATATCGTGGTGCGGCGGCGGCGAGATCAGGGTCACACCCTTGGTCGAATGCCGCAGCCGCGCGATCAGGTCGGTGACCTTCATGCCGGGCAGCTGGCCGCCTTCGCCGGGCTTGGCACCCTGCGCCACTTTGATCTCAAGCTCTTCACACTGGTTCAGGTATTCGGCAGTGACCCCAAAGCGGCCCGATGCGACCTGTTTGATCTTGGCCGACGGGTTGTCGCCGTTCGCTTCGGGTACAAAGTGCGCCGGATCTTCGCCACCCTCACCGCTGTCGGATTTTGCGCCGATACGGTTCATTGCAACGTTCAGGGTCTTGTGCGCCTCGGGCGACAAGGCCCCCAGCGACATGCCCGGTGTCACGAAGCGCTTGCGGATCGAGGTGATGCTTTCGACCTCTTCCAGCGGCACGGGCTTGCCCAGCGGTTTGATGTCCAGCAGGTCGCGCAAGTGAATTGGCGGGTTGCTCCGCATCTTGGCGCTGTATTGCTTCCACAGCTCGAACGACGCGCGGTTGCAGGCCATTTGCAGCATGTGCATCGACGTGGCTTCCCAGGCGTGAGTCTCGCCGGATTTGCGCGCCTTGTAGAAGCCGCCGATGGGCAGGACCGCATCGCTCAGCCAGCCACGGGCGTGCACGTCTTCGACCTTGGACTGGATGCCGGTGACACCGATCCCGCTGATGCGGCTGGTCATGCCGGGGAAATACTCGGCACACATGGCACGGCTCAGGCCAACAGCCTCAAAATTCAGACCGCCGCGATAGGACGACACAACGCTGATGCCCATCTTGGCCAGAATTTTCAGCAGACCCTGATCAATCGCCTCGCGGTAACGCGCGATGGCGTCGGTCAGGTTGCCGTCCAGCAGGCCGCGTTCGATGCGGTCGGCGATGGAATCCTCGGCCAGATAGGCGTTGACGATGGTCGCGCCGCAACCCACCAGCACCGCGAAATAATGCGCGTCCATGCATTCGGCACAGCGCACGTTCAGCGAACAGAAGGTGCGCAGTCCCTTGCGGGTCAGATGCGAGTGTACAGCAGAGGTTGCCAGAATCATCGGCATCGCCACTTTGTCGGCGTTGCTGTGCTGATCGGTCAGCACAATATGGCCGGCGCCCGAACGCACGGCATCCTCGGCCTCGGCGCGGATGCGGGCCAGACCGGCGCTGAGCGTGTTTTCACCCGCCACAAAGGTACAGTCGATCTCGACCAGGTTCGCGTTGAAATGCGTGGTCAGCTCGTCCCATTGCGCGTTGCCGACAAAGGGGCTGTCCAGCGTCAGAATCTCGGTCTGGCTGCTGTCTTCGTCCAACACGTTCTTGAGGTTGCCGAACCGTGTTTTCAGGCTCATCACGCGGAATTCGCGCAACGAGTCGATCGGCGGGTTGGTCACCTGGCTGAAGTTCTGGCGGAAGAAATGGCTGAGCGGGCGGTACATTTTCGACAGCACGGCAGAAGGCGTATCATCGCCCATCGAGGCCAGCGCCTCTTTGCCGTCTTCGGCCATCGGGGCCAGAACCTGTTCCAGATCCTCGACACTGAAACCGGCGGCGATCTGACGGCGGCGCAATTCACCACCCGAAAACAGCGCCTTTTCGGTCACCGCACCAAAGCTGTCGCCCAGTTCCTTGATCTTGCCAACCCAATCGCCAAAGGGCTGCGAGGCGGCCATCTGATCCTTGATCTGCGAGTCGTCGAACAGCTTGCCTTCGGTCATGTCCACGGCCAGCAACTGACCCGGACCCAGCGCGCCCTTGCGCACGATGCGGGATTCGTCCAGCGGCACCATGCCTGCTTCGGACCCTGCAATGACCATCCCGTCATTGGTCACGACATAGCGCATGGGGCGCAGACCGTTGCGGTCGAGACCGGCGCAGACCCAGCGGCCATCGGTCATCGCCAGTGCGGCGGGACCGTCCCAGGGTTCGATGACCGAGTTGCAATAGGAATACATATCGCGCCACGCCTGCGGCAGCTCGACCGCCTGCTTGGACCATGATTCAGGCACCAGCATCGTTTTCGCCATGGGCGCGTTGCGCCCTGCACGCACCAGAACCTCGAACACTGCATCCAGTGCTGCGCTGTCGGACGAACCGCTGGCCACGATGGGTTTGATGTCTTCGGCCATTTCACCAAAGGTGCTGGATGCCATGCGGATCTCGTGGCTTTTCATCCAGTTCAGGTTGCCCTTCAGCGTGTTGATCTCGCCGTTGTGGGCCAACATGCGGAACGGCTGGGCCAGCCACCACTGCGGGAAGGTGTTGGTGGAATAGCGCTGGTGATAGATCGCGAATGCGCTTTCAAAGCGTTCGTCCATCAGGTCGGGGTAGAATTCGGCAACCTGTTCGGCCAGCATCATACCCTTGTAGATGATGCTGCGGCACGACAGCGACGCGATATACAGCTGCGGCGCCTGCGCGGCCAGCGCGGCTTTTTCGATGCGACGGCGGATCACATACAGCTCGCGCTCAAAGGTCTCTTCGTCCACGCCCTTGCTGTTCGAAATCAGAATCTGCTCGATTTCGGGGCGGGTCGCGTTGGCCTTTTCACCCAGACAGGCGATGTTCACCGGAACGTGGCGCCAGCCATAGATGTTATAGCCCATGCGCAGCACTTCGGATTCGACGATTGTGCGGCAGGTTTCCTGCGCGGCAAAGTTGGTACGCGGCAGAAAAACCTGACCGACGGCAATCAGCTGGTCCTTGCGCGGGCGGTGGCCGGTGCGTTCGATCTGGTCATAGAAGAACGGCACCGGAATTTGCACATGAATGCCTGCGCCGTCGCCGGTTTTACCGTCGGCATCAACCGCACCACGGTGCCAGATCGCTTTCAGCGCGGCGATACCGTTTTCAACAACAGCACGGCTTTTTGAGCCATCAATGTTGACCACGAGGCCGACGCCGCAGGACGAATGCTCTTCTTCCTCGGTATACAGGCCGTTTTCGGCCATGTATTTGCGTTTGGCTTCCTCGGCCCGGACCCAGTCTGCATCATATTTGGTCATTGGTCGTCTCCTTCTACGGGCGCGAACATCGCGATTGTCTGAGGCGTGCTCAGTCGACGATGATCGCCGGCCAGCGCATAGCCCTGCGGACACATGTCCGCAAAAAATTCCAGTACCAGCGGCGCGTTTGCCGCATTCTTGAACAGTCCCGCCGCGACATTGCGTTCACCGGCAGCGGGAATCTCGTAAAACAGTGTCGACCCGCAGGTCGCGCAAAAGCCGCGATTGGACCAGTCGGACGAGGCATATGTCGTCACGGGGCCATCAAAGCGCAGGCTGCCCGCGTCGGTGGTCAACGACACGAACATGCCGCTGGTGTGGGCGCGGCACATGTCACAATGGCAGGCCCGCAGCACGGGATCGGTCACGGTCGCATTCACCGTCACCGCACCGCAAAGGCAGTGCCCCTTGATCTGATCGGCCTGTGTCTGAGTCATGTCCTGTCTCGCCTGGGTAAAGGCCGCCGGTCGTGACGGCCCTGTGCCTACTCTGCTGCAACCTGTTGCGGCGCAGCCAACTGCTCCAGAATGGCGTTGGCGCAGTCGCGTCCGTCACGAATGGCCCAAACCACCAGCGACGCGCCGCGCACGATGTCACCAACCGCATAGACGCCATCCATCGCGGTCTTGCCGGTGGTGAATTCGGCCATGACAGTGCCCCAGCGGGTCACTTCCAGGTCGGGCAGGTCCCACAGCGTCGGCAGGGCTTCGGGCTCGAAGCCCAGCGCCATGATAACGATGTCCGCGTCTTCGACGTAATCCGCGCCTTCGATGATCTCGGGCGATTGACGGCCTGTGGCATCAGCAGCGCCCAGACGCATCTTTTGCACCATGACACCGGTGACGTTGCCGTCCTTTTCGGTAAAGCCCTTGGGCGCGCTCAGCCATTCGAACACCACGCCTTCTTCCTCGGCGTTCTGCACTTCACGCTGGCTGCCCGGCATGTTGGCACGGTCGCGGCGATACAGACATTTGACCGAAGTGGCCCCCTGACGGATCGAGGTGCGGACGCAGTCCATTGCGGTGTCGCCGCCGCCGATCACGACAATACGCTTGCCTTTCGCGTTCAGTTCGCCGCTGTCAAACTCAGGCACATCGTCGCCAAAGCTCTTGCGGTTGCTGGCGGTCAGGAAATCAATCGCACGCACCACGCCCTTGGAGGTGCTGTTGGGCGCGGTCAGATCGCGGCTTTTGTAGACGCCCGTGGCGATAATGATCGCGTCATGTTTCGCCCGCAGATCGGCAAAGCTGATGTCTTCGCCCACGTTGCAATTCAGTTCGAATGCCACCCCGCCCTGCGCCAGTTGATCGTTGCGGCGCATGACCACGTCTTTTTCCAGCTTGAAACCGGGAATGCCATAGGTCAGCAATCCGCCTGCACGGTCGTAGCGGTCATAGACCGTGACCTGCACACCGGCCCGGCGCAGCACGTCCGCAGCGGCCAGGCCGCCGGGGCCCGCGCCGATGATGCCAACGCTTTCGGCGCGCTCGGTCGATGGTTTGATCGGCAGAACCCAGCCTTCGTCCCACGCAGTGTCGGTAATGTATTTTTCGACTGCACCAATAGTGACGGTGCCGTGGCCCGATTGTTCGATCACGCAGTTGCCTTCGCACAGACGATCCTGCGGGCAGATGCGGCCACAAATCTCCGGGAAGGTGTTGGTGGCCTGCGACATCTCGTAGGCTTCTTTCAAACGACCCTCGGCTGTCATGCGCAGCCAGTCGGGGATGTTGTTGTGCAACGGGCAATGGGTCTGACAATAGGGCACGCCGCACTGGCTGCACCGGCTGGACTGCTCCTTGGCCTTGGCCTGCGCAAATTCGGCATAGATTTCATTGAAATCCTCGCGGCGCTCTTGGGCTTCACGCTTTTGCGGCATGTCCCGCTCGACGGATACGAATTTCAGCATCGGCTGCTTGGCCATGGATTACCTACCTTGCTTGGGGTCCTCTGCGCGCCTGATACTTGAACCGTGCGCATATTAAAAGGCAGCAATACTGGCCTATATTAATCTTTTTCACTCCCCCACTGCGCAATTTTACAAAATCCACTCATTAATATGTCCGAATCGGACATATATTGGCGCTTTCAATTTGATTCGCGAGAATCTAACCAGCATCAGCGGACCATTGGGGGCAACCATGTCATTGTATTATCTGCTGATCGCGGCCATCATTCAGGGCATCACCGAATTCCTTCCCATCAGCAGTTCTGGCCACCTGATCTTGCTACCGGCGCTGACCGGCGCTGACGATCAGGGCCTGGCGATTGATGTTGCGGTGCATGTGGGCACTTTGCTGGCAGTCATCCTGTATTTCTGGGCCGATGTCCGCAGCGCCCTGATTGGCCTGGGCCGGTTGGCGCGCGGCAAGGTAGACACCCCCGGCGCGACTCTCGCCTTTTTCCTGATTATCTCGACCATTCCGGTCATGATCGCGGGCCTGGTTATCAAACTGACGGGCCTTGACGAGGCGCTGCGGTCGGTTGCCGTCATTGGATGGACGATGCTGGGCTTTGGCATTGTGCTGTATTGGGCGGATCGCACCGGCACGACGACCAAGACCAAAGAAGACTGGACCTTGTCTGACGCCGTTGCCATGGGCCTGGCGCAGGTGATCGCGCTGGTTCCCGGCACATCGCGCTCGGGCATCACTATCACCGCAGCACGCAAACTGGGGTATGACCGCGAATCTGCCGCGACCCTGTCGATGCTGATGTCGATCCCGACAATTATCGCGTCCGGCGTGCTTTTGAGTGCCGATGTAGTGGGTCATGCAGACTGGGCACTGGCCCGCGACGGCGGCATCGCAGCCGCCTTTGCCTTTGGTGCTGCCCTGCTGGCGCTGAAGCTGATGATGCGCCTGCTGAAAAGCGTCGACTTCACACCCTACGTTATCTACCGCGCAGTGCTCGGGCTGTTCCTGCTGTGGTGGGCGTATAGTTAAGCGCGCAGGTTCTTCGCGCTTTCCTTGATTGCATCGTACTGACCCGACGGGCGGAAACGCCACAAATAGTCGGGCAACACCGATTCCATCGCAACAGGGTCAATCCCAAGATCAGCAAGACCGCGTGCGCCGTCGCTGACCACGTTGTCATGACGCAGGTTCTTAACCTGATCGGCCGTGATCGGCGCCTTGACGATACCCAGCGAAAGCGTCTGCCCCAGTTCCGCAAAGAACGCGACGATGCGCGCAATGCCAAACGGGATGTTCAGCACCAGACGGCGACGGCGGACAACGGCAAGCATTTGCCCCATCAGCGCGCGAAAGGTTTCCACATCCGGCCCGCCCAGTTCGTACACACCAGCCACATCGGCGCGGGTCACGGCAGCCTCGGCGGCGCGGGCGACATCCTCGACATAGACCGGCTGGAATTTGGTGTCGGCCCCCACCACGGGCAGGACCGGCCCCAAACGGGTCATACCCGCAAAGCGGTTAAAAAACGTATCCTCGGGACCGAAAACAATTGACGGACGCAAGATAACCGCCTGCGGCATATGCTCCAGCACACCCGCCTCGCCTTCGGCCTTGGTGCGGGCGTAATCGCTGCCTGCCTCTGCATCGGCACCGATGGCCGAGATATGCACCATCTTGGCAACACCCTGCTGCGCCGCAATCCGTGCCACGCGGGACGCGCCGTCGGCCTGAACGCTTTCAAAGGTATTCTTGCCATTCTCTGCCAGCAGACCAACACAGTTGATCACCGCATCGGCACCCCTCATGACTTCTGCCACCGAGGCATCATCCCGAATGTTGCACAGCACCGGCTCGACCTGACCGACCACCCCGTAAGGCTTTACAAAGATCGCTTCGTTCGGGCGACGCACGGCGACGCGCACGCGCCAACCCGCCTTGGCCATCCGGCGCGCAATATAACGCCCGACAAATCCGGACCCGCCGTAGATAGTGACCAGCTTGGACATCGCAAAAGCTCCTTGGGGCAATTCGTTGCATTCGGGTCTAACGGGCGGACCCGCGCCAGACAAGACGGCAATTTGGCACGGTTTCGCTGTCTCCGGGCAAAATTTGCAAAAACTTCCGACCCGAACGTGAAATTCTGACGAGAATCTGTTTGACACCCCCCGCCAGCTTGCCTAAACGACGCGACACCACCCGTGCCCAGATGGCGGAATGGTAGACGCGCTGGCTTCAGGTGCCAGTGGCCGCAAGGCCGTGGAGGTTCGAGTCCTCTTCTGGGCACCACTTTCCCCTGACAGTCCCACCCTCTCTGATCGTCGCGCATTCGCGCGCCGTTTTGCAGCGCGGTCGGCTGAGACTGTGCATGTGCGTTTACCCCCAATTCCGCGCGCATCCTCCCTATGGAACTGCCGTTTTGGACACATCCAGCATCACAGCGGTCATGCTTTACCTCAATACGTTACAAATTTCCGAAAGAGTGACATGATCGGTAACATTTACATTGCCCCGAATCGCCGATTTGGTTAAGGTGAATTCAACACCTCAGGAGACTTCCATGACTGCTTTCATCTGCGACGCACAGCGTACCCCTATCGGACGATACGGCGGCGCCTTGTCGTCCGTGCGGGCCGACGATCTGGCGGCGGCACCGATTGCCGCGCTGATGGCGCGCAACCCCAGTGTGGATTGGGCCAGCGTCGATGATGTGATCTTTGGCTGCGCCAACCAGGCGGGCGAAGACAACCGCAACGTGGCGCGTATGGCGGCGTTGCTGGCGGGGCTGCCCGTGGATGTGCCCGGCTCTACCATCAACCGTCTGTGTGCCTCGGGCATGGACGCCGTGGGCCTGGCCGCGCGCGGGATCAAGGCCGGCGATCTGGACATGGCCATTGCCGGCGGCGTCGAAAGCATGAGCCGCGCGCCCTTTGTCATGGGCAAGGCCACCAGCGCATTCAGCCGTGCCGCCGAGATTTTCGACACCACCATCGGCTGGCGCTTTGTGAACCCGAAGATGAAGGAGCAATATGGCGTCGATTCCATGCCGGAAACCGCTGACAATGTTGCCGCCGACCACGATGTGAACCGCGCCGATCAGGATGCCTTTGCCGCCCGGTCACAGGAACGCTGGGCCGCCGCGCACAAGGCCGGTCTGTTCGCAGAGGAAATCAGCCCCGTCACCATCCCCCAGCGAAAGGGTGATCCTATTGTCGTCGACACCGACGAACACCCCCGCCCCGGCACCACGCTGGACGCACTGGGCAAGCTGCGGGCCATCAACGGCCCCGACCTGACCGTGACGGCGGGCAATGCCTCGGGCGTGAATGACGGTGCTGCGGCGCTGCTGCTGGCCTCCGAAGCGGCTGCGGCCAAGAACGGCCTGACACCGATGGCGCGCGTCGTGGCGATGAATGCCGCGGGCGTTGAACCCCGTGTCATGGGCATCGGCCCGATCCCGGCCTGCGAAAAGGTGCTGAAACGCGCCGGCCTGACCATCGACCAGATGGACGTGATCGAACTGAACGAAGCCTTTGCCTCGCAAGGTCTGGCGACCCTGCGTGCGCTGGGTGTGGCCGACGACGATCCGCGCGTGAACGCCCAAGGCGGCGCGATTGCAATCGGCCACCCGCTGGGCATGTCGGGCGCGCGTCTGGTGATGACGGCCGCCTATCAACTGAAACGTACAGGTGGGCGCTATGCGCTGTGCACCATGTGCGTGGGCGTCGGCCAGGGTGTCGCGCTTATCCTCGAGCGGGTCTGACAACGCCCCGCCCTTCTGACCGACGAAAGGTTTGAACGATGTATGCACAGATGGTGAAATCCACCGGCGAAGGGGTCCGCTCCCTCGACGAGATGGACCCGCAGGAACGCGCCTTTCAGGAGCGTATTGATGCTGGCGGCAAGATCGAACCGAAGGACTGGATGCCGGACGGCTATCGCAAGACGCTGATCCGCCAGATCGGGCAACATGCCCATTCCGAAATCGTCGGTCAGCTGCCCGAGGGCAACTGGATCACCCGCGCGCCCACGCTTGAGCGCAAGGCGATCCTGCTGGCAAAAGTACAGGACGAGGCCGGCCACGGCCTCTACCTCTATTGCGCGGCGGAAACGCTGGGTGTCACCCGCGACCAGATGACCCGCGACCTGCTGTCGGGCAAGATGAAGTATTCGTCGATCTTCAACTATCCGACCCTGACATGGGCCGACATGGGTGCCGTGGGCTGGCTGGTCGACGGTGCCGCGATCATGAACCAGGTGCCGCTACAACGCACGTCTTATGGCCCCTATGCCCGCGCGATGGTGCGTATCTGCAAGGAAGAATCGTTCCACCAGCGTCAGGGCTTTGACATCATGATGAAGATGGCCCGCGGCACGCCCGAACAGAAGCGTATGGCACAGGATGCGCTGAACCGCTTCTGGTATCCCTCGCTGATGATGTTTGGCCCGTCCGATGCCGAAAGCGTCCATTCGGCGCAGTCGATGGCGTGGAAGATCAAGATGAACTCGAACGACGAGCTGCGTCAGAAGTTTGTCGATCTGACCGCACCGCAGGCCGACTACCTGGGCCTGACCATTCCCGACGAAAATCTGAAGTGGAACGAGGAAAAAGGCGGCTACGACTTTTCCGAACCCGATTGGGACGAATTCTTTGATGTGCTCAAGGGCAATGGCCCCTGCTCGATCGAACGTCTGGAAGACCGCAACCGCGCGTGGGACGAGGGCCGTTGGGTCCGCGAGGCCATGCTGGCCCATGCCGACAAGAAACGCGCAGCCAAACTTGCAGCGGAGTGATTGAAATGAGCAGCCCTGAATCCAGTGCCTACGAAAACACCGAAGCCGCCCCGCACGGCGGTCCTCGGCGCACCGAATGGCCCCTGTTTGAAATCTTTATCCGTGGTCAGCATGGCCTGAGCCACCGCCACGTCGGCTCGTTGCACGCGCCCGACGCGGAACGCGCCATGCAGAACGCCCGCGACGTCTATACCCGCCGCAAGGAAGGCGTCAGCATCTGGGTCGTCGAGGCCAGCAAGATCACCGCATCGTCGCCCGACGACAAGGGGCACATGTACGATCCTGCGGATGACAAAGTGTACCGTCACCCGACCTTCTTCGACATCCCCGAAGAAGTGGGGACCATGTGATGGCCACCGACGCGCAATTGTTCGAATGGCTGTGCCGCATGGGCGACAACGCCTTGGTGCTGGGCCACCGCGTGTCCGAATGGTGCGGCCATGCGCCCGTGCTGGAAGAAGACATCGCCTTGGCCAACACGGCGCTTGACCTGATCGGCCAGACACAACTGTGGCTTGGTCTGGCAGCCGAGGTCGAAGGCGCGGGCCGTGACGCCGACGCGCTGGCCTATCGCCGCGACGTGATGGATTTCCGCAACCTGCTGTTGGTCGAACAGCCCAACCGCGACTTTGGCCACACGATGATGCGCCAGTTCCTGTTCGACGCATGGCACATCGAAATGCTGCGCGCGCTCAAGGGGCATGACCACGAACAGATCTCTGCCATTGCCGAAAAGTCTCTGAAAGAGGTCACCTATCACGCGGAACGTTCTGCCGACACGGTGATCGCACTGGGCGACGGCACCGAAGAAAGCCACAAACGAATGCAAGCGGCGCTGGACCGTCTGTGGCCCTATGTGGGCGAAATGTTCTTGTCGGATGACGTGGACCGTGCCGTCTGCGACCCCGCCCCGCTGCGCGAACCGTTTGATGCGCGCATCAACGCCGTGCTGACCGAGGCGACCCTGACCCGCCCCGACAGCGATTTTGCTCACAAGGGCGGCAAGACGGGCGTGCGCCATACAGAACATCTGGGCCACATGCTGGCGGTGATGCAGTTCCTGCCGCGCGCCTACCCGGATGCGCAATGGTAACTGTCCGCCCTTCTGTCGCGGATGTCTGGGACTGGCTTGATGCCGTCCCCGACCCCGAGATTCCGGTGATCTCACTGGTGGATCTCGGGATCATCCGCGATGTGGCATGGCACGACGACACCCTGATCGTCACCGTCACACCCACCTATTCGGGATGCCCCGCGACGACGATCATCAATCTGGACATCGAAACGGCCCTGCGCGGCCATGGCATCGAAAAGCTGGAATTGAAACGCCAGCTTTCGCCAGCATGGACCACCGACTGGCTGACCGACAAGGGCCGCGCCAAACTGGAAGACTACGGCATCGCGCCGCCCCAGCCCGCAGGTGGCCCGCAGCAATGCCCGCACTGCAAATCGCAGGCGGTCGAGCGGATCAGCCAGTTCGGCTCGACCCCGTGCAAGGCGCAATGGCGCTGCACCGACTGTCTTGAACCCTTCGACTATTTCAAATGCATCTAGGCTGACCCAATGGCGCAATTCCTTCCCCTGACTGTCACCGACATTCATCACACAATCCGTGACGCGGTGGTGCTGACCTTGCAACCGCAGGACCCCGGCGCATTTGCCTTTACCCAAGGCCAATACCTGACGTTCAAACAGGATTTCGACGGCACCGAGCTGCGCCGCAACTATTCGATCTGCACCGGTCTGGACGATGGCAAACTGCAAGTGGGCATCAAACGGGTGGATGGCGGGGCGTTTTCAACCTTTGCCAACACCCAGTTGAAGGTCGGCGACACCCTGCACGCCATGCCGCCCTCGGGCAGCTTCAACACCCCGATCGAGCCGGAGAAGGCCAAGAATTACCTCGGCTTTGCGGGTGGCTCCGGCGTGACCCCCGTGCTGTCGATCCTGCGCACGGTGATGACCCGCGAACCCGACAGCACCTTTACCCTGATCTATGCCAACCGCGCGGTGGGCACGATCATGTTCCGCGAGGAACTGGAAGACCTGAAAAACCGCTACATGGGTCGTCTGACCCTGATCCACGTTCTGGAAACCGGCCAGGACATCGACCTGTTCACAGGCCGCGTCGATCAGGACAAATGCGCCGCCCTGTTCAAAAGCTGGATCGACATCGCCAGCATTGACACCGCCTTCATCTGCGGCCCGGAACCGATGATGCTGGCCATTGCCGATGCGCTGAAAACACACGGGCTGGCCGATGGTCAGATCAAGTTCGAACTGTTCAGCGAAAGCCAGAAAGGCCAGCTGGCCAAGCAGGAAATCAAGGAACGCGCCAAAGGTCAGGCGGGCACCAAAACCACCGTCATCATCGACGGCACCGGCCACCAGTTCGAAATGCCTAAGGATCAGTCTGTGCTGGAAACCGCATTGGCCAACGATCTGGACGCGCCGTTTTCATGCAAGGCGGGCGTCTGTTCCACCTGCAAGGCCAAGGTGACCGAGGGCGAATATGAAATGCTGACCAACCACGCGCTGGAAGACTACGAGGTCGAGGCAGGCTTTGTCCTGACCTGCCAGTGCTATGCGCTCAGCGATACATTGGTCGTGGACTACGATCAGCACTAACAGGGGTTCCCCATGCAAAATGTTCATTCTTTTGCCGCCGGTCAGTGGATCGCACCGGGTGTCGGTGCGCGCGCCATCGCATCCGCCATCACCGGAGATGTCATCGCAGACGCAGGCAACGACGCGCTGGATGTGCAGGCGATGCTGGCCTATGGCCGCGAGGTGGGTGGCCCCGCCTTGCGCGCGATGACGTTCCACGACCGCGCCAGAATGCTCAAGGCGCTGGCGCTGCGCCTGCGCGAACATCGGACCGCGCTCTATGATCTGAGCTACGACACTGGCGCAACAAAGTCCGACCATCAGATCGATGTGGACGGCGGCATTGGCACGATGATGGTCTATGCATCGAAAGGGCGGCGCGAGCTACCCGATGCGCATGTCTATCTGGACGGCGCGCCCGAACAACTGGGCCGCTCTGGTGCCTTTATGGGGCAACACATCTGCACCCCGTTGCAAGGCGTCGCGGTGCATATCAACGCCTTCAACTTCCCCGTCTGGGGCATGTTGGAAAAGCTGGCCCCGACCCTGCTGGCCGGTCTGCCCGCGATCATCAAACCCGCCACCGCCACCTGTTATGTCACCGAAGCCTGCGTGCGCCTGATGCTGGACAGCGGTCTGCTGCCTGCGGGCGCGTTGCAACTGGTGTCGGGCGGTCTGGGCGACATGCTGGACCATGTGGATTGTCAGGACGTGGTGACGTTCACCGGCTCTGCCGACACCGCGTTAAAGCTGCGTGGCAATGCCAACATCCTGTCCAACAGCGTCCGGTTCACTGCCGAACAGGACAGCCTGAACGCCTCGGTCCTTGGCCCCGACGCCGCGCCCGGAACGCCCGAATTCGACCTGTTCGTCAAGGAAGTGCAGCGCGAGATGACCGCCAAGGCGGGTCAGAAATGCACCGCCATCCGCCGCATCATGGTCCCGCAAGCGCAGGAACAAGCCGTGATCGAAGCAATCTCGGCACGGCTGGCCAAAGTCACCATTGGCGATCCGCGTAATGAAGCAACCCGCATGGGCGCGCTGGTCTCTGCCGCGCAAAAACGCGATGTGCTGGACAAGGCCGCCGCCATCGGCGCGGAAGCAACCCGTGTGTTTGGTGACCCAGACGATTTCGCAATGGCCGACAGCAAGGGCGCGTTTGTGCCGCCGATGCTGTTCCACTGCGCCGACCCCGACACCGCCAGCCGCGTACACGATACCGAAGCATTCGGGCCCGTCTCGACCGTCATGGGCTACCGCGATCTGGATCATGCGATTGCGCTGCTGAACCGCGGCCAGGGCTCGCTTGTCGCTTCGGTCATCACCCATGACGGCGACGTGGCCCGCGCCGTGGCGATGGGTGCGGGTGCGTTCCACGGACGACTATACTTCAACAACCGTGACAGCATGGCCGAGGCAACAGGCCACGGTGCGCCCCTGCCGCATATGGTGCACGGCGGACCGGGCCGCGCGGGCGGCGGCGAGGAACTGGGCGGCAGCCGCGCCGTCATGCACTATATGCAGCGCACCGCTGTACAGGGCAGCCCCGACATTCTGACCGCCGTTGGCAGGCGCTGGGTGCCCGGTGCAACCGAACATGCGGACAAACCGCACCCGTTCACCCGCGTTTACGGCGATCTGGAACTGGGCGACACGTTCAACTCGCCGTCGCGCGAGATCACGCTGGACGACATCGAAACCTTTGCCCATTTCACCGGTGATACGTTCTATGCCCACATGGACGACGCGGCGGCCAAGGCGAACCCGTTCTTTCCCGGACGCGTCGCGCACGGCTATCTGCTGCTGAGCTTTGCGGCAGGCCTGTTCGTGCAACCCGACCCCGGCCCAGTTCTGGCCAACACCGGGCTGGACAACCTGCGTTTCATGAAACCCGTGCAGGCAGGCGACAGCATCAAGGTACGCCTGAGCGTCAAAGCCAAAACCCCTCGCAATGAGGAATACGGCGAGGTACGCTGGCATGTGACCCTGACCAATCAGGACGACGAACAAGTGGCGGAATACGAACTGCTGACAATGAATGCCTTCTGATCCCTACACCGACGCACTGAACATACTGACCGCAGCCGCCACCCAGCGGGTGTGGTCGGTGCTGGTCAGCGTGTTCGGTGATCTGGCCCGCCACGAAGGCGAAGGGATTGACGGCCCCGTGCTGACCGCGCTGATGGCCGAGGCACAGATCAAACCCGAAGCGACCCGTGTCGCCCTGCACCGGTTGCGCAATGACGACTGGATCACCTCGACCAAATCGGGGCGCACCAGCCACCACAGCCTGACCCGAACGGGCCGACGGTTGAGCCTTGCCGCCAGCGCGCGCATCTACAGCGCTCCCGCCGAGGCCGCCCAGGGCTGGCAACTGGTGCTGCTGGAAACCGCCACATCGGAATCCCGCGAACACATGGAAAAGCTGGGTTTTGCCCCGCTTGCGCCGCGCCTGTATATCGGTGCCGAGACATCACAAGCCCCCGCCGGAACGCTGGCGCTGCCCGCAAGCACCGCGCCGCATTGGCTGGGTGCGCAGTTCGAACCCAAGGACCTGAGTCAGGATTACGCCGCCCTGCATGAACGTCTGGTGGCACTTGATGCACTGAAACTGGATGCTGCCGCCCTCAATCCGGTGCAGATCGGGGTGCTTAGGTCGCTGATCGTGCATGGATGGCGACGGCTGGTGCTGAAACATCCTGATCTGCCGCCGCAGGTCTACTCCGACGCATGGCGCGGCCACGACTGCCGCGCGCTGGTCACCGGCCTGCTGGCCCGTCTGCCACGCCCCGCGCTGAACGACCTGCACGACTAGGGTCCAGACCCTAAGGCGCAAACTGGCGCAAATGCGCGGCATATACTTTCCCGCGACCGAATGCGGCGCTATAGCAATGGCATGACAAACCATTTGTACAAATCCGATCTGCCCGACGGGCTGAACCTTGGGCCAGTCGTGGCCATTGATTGCGAAACCATGGGCCTGAACCCGCACCGTGACCGCCTGTGCGTGGTGCAGCTGTCGGGTGGTGACGGCAACGCCCACATGGTGCAGATCGCAAGGGGCCAGACCGAGGCGCCAAACCTGTGTGCGCTGCTGGAAAACCCCGACGTGCTGAAACTGTTCCACTATGGCCGCTTTGACATCGCCGCGATGTTGAACGCATTCGGCGCGGTTACTGCACCCGTCTATTGCACCAAGATCGCCAGCAAACTGGTGCGCACCTATACCGACCGGCACGGGCTGAAGAACCTGTTGCAGGAATTGCTGAGCGTCGACATTTCGAAACACCAGCAAAGCAGCGACTGGGGAGCCGACAAGCTGACCGATGCGCAACTGGATTACGCTGCCTCTGATGTTTTGTACCTGCACCGCCTGCGCGAGGCACTGAACAAACGTCTGCTGCGCGAAGACCGCATGGAAATTGCCCAATCCTGTTTCGACTTCCTGCCAACCCGCGCCAAGCTGGACCTTGCAGGCTGGCCTGACTCGGACATATTTGCCCACCTATGAGCAACAAACGCCCCTTTGCAGGCAATGCCCTGCGTACCAGCCGCGCGCCCGATCTCGCCGGTCAGGGCTGAGGCAGGGCGATGGATTGGTATTCAAAACTGGTCGCTACGCTAAAGGTGTTGTTGCCGCTGGCCGCACTGGCGCTGCTGTCTACGCTGTTCCTGTTGTCGCGCACGATTGATCCGGTCAGCACCATTCCGTTTGCCGACGAAGACATACGCGACCGCATGGAAAGCCAGCAAATCACCGGCCCGTTCTTTTCCGGCGCGACCGAAGCGGGTGACAACCTGTCATTTTCCGCAGCCGTACTGACCACGGGGGCCGACAACCGCAACGAAGCCAATGACGTCACCGCAAAGGTCGATCTTGTCGGCGGCACGCATATTGATCTGGTCGCCGATGTGGCTCGACTGGATCTGCGCGCGTCCAAGATGAACTTGTCCGGCAACGTTGTCATCACCACATCTACAGGGTTCACGATCGCGTCGGATGTCTTGTTGGCCAATCTGGAAACGGCCACGCTGACATCCCCCGGTCAGGTGCACGCAGGCAGCGGTTTTGGCGACCTCACCGCGGGACAAATGGTATTGTCGGGCAGCCGCAACAATGGCCCTGCCCAATTGATTTTCACAAACGGCGTGAAGCTGGTATACGATCCGAAACAAACAGATGAGTAATCTATCGTGAACATCCTTCGTGCCCTGATGACCGCCCTGTTGCTCGCCAGCCCCGCGCCCATTCTGGCGCAAGGGACGAATGTCACTTTTGGCACCATACAGCAGGACACAACCCTGCCTGTCGAGGTCACGGCTGACAATCTGTCAGTGGACCAATCTTCTGGGACGGCCGTATTTACCGGCAACGTTCTGATCGGTCAGGGCGACATGCGCCTGTCGGCGGCACGGGTGCTGGTGACATACAGATCGCAAAACGCAGGCATCGCCAAGCTTCAGGCCACCGGCGGCGTCACATTGGTAACCGGCGCAGATGCTGCCGAAGCCGAGCGTGCCGATTACAACATTGATTCGGGTGAAATCGAGATGACAGGCAATGTGCTTTTGACCCAGGGGCAAAGCGCACTGACGGCTGAGAAAATGTTTGTGAACCTGCGCACCGGCACCGCGCGCATGTCTGGCCGGGTCAAAACGATCCTGCAAACCGGAAACAACTAATGTCTGCACCCGATCTGTCAATCGCAGCCACAAACGCCGGGCTGCACATCTCGCACTTGCGCAAATCCTATCGCAAGAAGGTCGTCATTCGCGACTTTTCCATGCACCTTGATCGCGGCGAGGTTGTCGCGCTGCTGGGCCCGAACGGGTCGGGTAAGACCACAACGTTCTACGCGATTGCCGGTCTGGTCACCCCCGAGGGTGGCAGTGTCAAGGTCGACGGCACCGACGTGACGACCCTGCCCATGTACCGTCGCGCCCAGATGGGCATCGGATACTTGCCGCAGGAGATGAGCATTTTTCGCGGCCTCAGCGTTCAGGACAACATCTCGGCCATCCTCGATATCACCGAAACGCACCGCCACAAGCGACGCGAACGGCTGGAAGAATTGCTGTCCGAATTCTCGATCGAACACTTGCGCCGTGCCCCCGCGCTGGCCCTGTCGGGGGGCGAACGCCGCCGCGTCGAAATTGCCCGCTGTCTGGCCGCGAATCCCAAGTTCCTGCTGCTGGACGAACCTTTTGCCGGCGTCGATCCGATCAGCGTGGGCGACATTCGCCATTTGGTCGCGGATCTGAAAAAGCGTGGCATCGGCGTGCTGATTACGGACCATAACGTGCGGGAAACACTGGAAATTGTCGACCGCGCCTATATCCTGCACGAAGGCAAGGTTCTGATGTCGGGCACCCCCGCCGAGGTGGTCGAGAACCAGAATGTGCGGCGCGTTTACCTTGGCGAGAATTTCCGCGTTTCTTAGGGTCTGGACCCATTGATCTTACGTCGCCAGCGGCAATTTCGCGAAATTTCAGTGGTTTGGGTCGTGCTGCCAATAGTGGTTCTATTTGCAAGCGGCCCAAGACGCTGAAATGAAGTGAAATAGCCGCCCTGCGGGTTTGACGGATTTTCCCGCAGCCTGCGGCGCATCTGTTTGAAATAGAACCACTATTCCTGCACAGATGCTGCTTTTCAGCGGAAAAATCTGTCAAACTGACGACGTAAGATCAATGGGTCCAGACCCTAGCCGATTAAAATGACTTGTCGGCAAAACTTGACCCATCGGGCAGCGCTTTTGATTGACAGACCGGCATGTTTGAGCGCTGAATAGGGCATGGCAAAAGCGCGTAAGAAGACTGCTGTGACATCCGCCTTGAGCAATCAAGCGATGACACTGCATCTTAACGCTTTGCCTTTTCCAGAGATCCTGACCTAGGACCACGACAGGTCCCGTGTGACCTGTCGCAATCCGTCCGGATCCTTAACCGTGAGGAGAGACAATGCGGTACCAAATCAGCGGCAAACAGATCGACATCGGCTCAGCACTGCAAACACATGTCCAGACCGAACTGGGCACGGCAGTCGGAAAATACGCCGACCGCCCGACAGATGCTCAGGTGGTGTTTTCAAAGTCTGGTCACGAATTTGTCTGCGAGGCGACCGTTCACCTGTCTACGGGACTAACCGCCACGGCCAAGGCACGCGGCACGGAAATCTATGCCGCTTTTGAAGCCTGCTGTGAAAAAATGGAAAAACAATTGCGGCGTTACAAGCGGCGATTGAAAGACCACCACAAGGATCGACCCGAGCCGGTTGAACTCTTCGGCGCTTCCTCTTATATCCTCGCCTCCGAGGCCGATGAAACCGTGCCTGAACCGGATTCGCTGCAACCGATGATCGTGGCGGAGATGGAAACCAAGATTCAATCGCTGAGTGTCGGCGAGGCCGTGATGCAAATGGAACTGGCAGGTGCGCCGGTTCTTGTGTTTCGGAAAGAAGGACAGGATGGTTTGAACGTCGTGTATCGTCGCGAAGACGGCAATATCGGCTGGATCGACCCATAAGGATTTAACGGCGCCGAGGCGCCAGAGCAGTGCGAGCCAGAATGGAATTTGCAAAGCTTCTGAAGCCGGAAGCCGTCAAGGTGTTAACCTCGGCCTCTAGCAAGAAACGTCTGCTGCACGAGATCTCTGATCTCGCGCACAGCGCCTATGGCTTGGATGCCGGTCAGGTGATCGAAGCGCTGATGGCCCGCGAAGCGCTGGGACCGACCGGCGTTGGCCGTGGCGTTGCGCTGCCGCATGCGCGACTGGACGGCGTGGACGAAGTCATTGGCGTTTTTGTCGTTCTGGACAAACCCATCGACTTCAGCTCGGTTGACCGCCAGCCCGTCGATATTGCCTTTGCGCTGTTTGCTCCCGAGGACGCCGGCGTCGAACACCTCAAGGCGCTGGCGCTGGTGTCACGCACCCTGCGCGACACATCTATCTGCACCAAACTGCGCGCCAACCATGACGCCGGCACGCTGTATACCATCCTGTCAGAAGGACAGTCGGCCCAAGCGGCCTGATTACGCCCAGCGCGAAAAGCCGAACATCATGTAATCCCGCTGATAGACGTCCGAAACCAGCGATTCGATGCTGTCGTCGTAGATGTCTTTCAGCGTGAACGGACCGGGGTCCGACACCGGCGGCAACGCGGGCACGGTCTGCACCCCGATCTGTGCTGCCAGTTGCCCCAGCTCTTCCTCCAGATTTTCCTCGCGGATCATCCGGTCAGGCAGCACGAAGTCACCAAACCCCTGCACGGCCTGCGACTGGGTACACCATGCCGCATCAACCCGAATGGCTGTCTGACCTGACAGGTTGCCCTTGAGAAAGGTCAGGAAAGCCGAAAACGCCCGATGGTGCGCCGCGCGGTCATAGCTGGCGTCAGGCGCCTCTTGCGGGATCGGCAGGGCATAGCGACGGATCAGCGTCTGGCGCAGTGCATCGTAACAGTCAGGCCCCGGGATCAGGATGCGATGGCAAAACGCATGGTGCGCCCGCGCCGCAGGGTGGCGCAGCACGGTAAAGCTGCGATGCCCGCGATTGCGGCGCTTCCACTGGCGCAGGCTCTTCTGGGACATCTTGCGCAGCAACTCGTCCGGGCTGACACCGTCCAACGCGGCCATCCAGGCGTATATCTGGTCTTCGGGGCCGCTGCGCATGGGCAGGTACAGCAACGGCGCCTTGGCCGCCGCCACATAGGTCGGGATCACCGCCCCGCGGCGCGGCTCAAAGTTGGGCGTGCGGGTCAGGTTAAAGCGGTCTAAACCGTTCAACGCCTCTGCCATCTCTTCGGCATTGATCACTTTTTCGGTGATCGGGCTGGGGTTCTGCTTTTTCAGGCTCTTGTCCAAACCTTCCAGCCGGCTTTCCACCCCCAGATAGGCCGCCAGCCCGTTCATCACCTCGACGCTTTGCAGATCTTCATAGGCAACGTAGAACGCGGTTTGCCCCGACACTTGCAAACGGTTCATCAGCGTCACCTGAAAGCTTTGCAGCGCCTCGAGATGGGCCTCAAACTCGGCCGCATCAAAAGCGGCCGCGCCTTCCTTGCGACGTTTGACATCCGTCAGCTTCCATTGCCCCGTAGCCTGCGCGATCTTCCATGACACATAGCTGTCCACCGGATTGCGGGTCAGCACGATTTTGGCGCATCTGGGGTCGTCCATCACTGCATCGAACACACGCGGATCGTGGTCGTGGAAATACCGGAAACCACCCAAACCGTCGGTTTCCTTACGGATCACCTTGAGCAACCCCTTGGGATCGGCGTCACGCGCGGCCTGGGTCACGCCCAGAACTTCGGTGACATTCGGATAACCGATGAAATGCGGATTAAACGCCTCGCCGTGGCAGGTGATGCCATCAAAGGCGTTCAGGTTGGTTTCAAGAAAGTTCGAACCGGTGCGCATTTCGGCAAACACCACGAAATAGTCAAAGTTCTGCGGCATCGTTTATCTTACCAAATAGGGTTTTCGCGGCGCTTCGGATTGCGCCTCAATGCCGCGTTCCACGGGGAAATCGCCCATCAAATATGGGTGCATCCCCTGATTTTTCAGGTTTTGCAAAAACTGGCCAAAGCCGCTGAGGTCCACCATCTTGGGCACCTCTGACAGGCGGCGCTGCTGGGTGGGGCCGATTTCGTCCAGAATGCCCTGAAGCGGCTCCATCGGTGCCTCGATGAATTCAGCCATCATCCAGATGCGCACCCGCGCCTTGGTATAGGGCGAGCGCAGCACATTCAGGAAATCGCTTTCGATCTTTTGCAGGGCGGCCGCCTCTTTGCGGATGTCCATAAAGTTGCGGTTCGACCGGAACAACGGCACCGCCCAGGCCCCGCTGATCACCGAAATCTGCGCGTTTGGATCTTTGGCCATACGCCAGTTGATCGCCTGATTGTCTGCGGGACCGAACTGGAAACACTGCCGTTCGCCGCGCGTGTTCCAGATCAGATTGGTCAGGAACGCCGCAGCGTTATAATCGCGCAATTCCGGTGCTTCGCTCAGCGCACCGTGAATCGTGGTTTGCCCTTCGGCAAAATGGGCGCGGTCTGGTGCAAACAAATGGCCATGCACCCGCGCCCCCGTCGACTTTGCCAGCCACGGGTCGAAATTTTCAAACACTTCGGAAAAGCCGCAAAACACGGAATAGGGCGCGGCGGTGACACCGTTTTCCCAGTCTTCGTTGGGAAAGCGGCTTTGCATATACAGGCCGGGGCGTCCGCGCGTTCGCCGGTCGACGGCCTTGGCAAAGATGCGGTCGATCTTGCCGGGGTTCGGCTCGGTCCGCTTCATGGCACCAGCGGGGTCGGTCAGAAACGCCTCGTACAGACGGTCGGCAAAGGGCCAGATCTTGCGGGCGACAAAACAGTCGGACCGGCGCAGCAATTGCAGGTGGTCATCATAAAAGATGTGCGGCTTGCCCTGAAAGTCGAACTTGGACAGGGTCAGCGACCGGCTTTCGATCTTGATCGCATATTGGCGCGCCAGCGTCTGGAAATAGCTTTCGTCAGGGATCCAGACCTGACGAAAAAACCTGTCGTATTCGGCGCGGTCGGGGTCTTGCAGAATGGCAGACAGGGTCTGGCGCGTCAGACACCACCACTGTGACCCCATATGCGGCGTCAATCCGTTGGGCATCGAGCGCCGCATTCGGAACCTGCGCTGAAATTCCACATATTTGTCGAACAAGAAGCGGTTGCGCTTCCACGAGAACGGAAACCGCAGGGTAAAGCGTTCATGGTCCAGACCGCCCACCGTCCACGGCACATCGGCGGTTGTCGCGCTTTCGATAAAATCGGTTTGCGGGCGCGCTTCGAGGTATTCAATCAGCTCTTCCACAGGGCGCAGCGGCAGACACGACCCCGACGCCAGATAAACGTGGCGCACATGCCGGAACCGGTCCAGCATCAGTTCAGAGGCAGCCTGCGAAGCGGCAACAATACCCCAGGTGCCCCACTCACAGCGATAGCGCGCGCTGAACTCAAGATTCTTCACATCCGACAACGACGCCACGAACCGCTCGTAGGTGGCGCGGGGCACCCCCTTGTCAACGTGAATCACCACCGGACAGCCCGCCGCCGACCAATGGCGCGCGGCCTGTTCTGCCCGCCCCAGCGCCGTGTGCACCAGCATGATGATCCCGACGCTCACGCCCAGTTGCCTTTCGACATCAGACCCAGAATCTCAAGCTGTCGCCAGTTGATGTATTTTTCAGACCATTTGCACCACAGGTCGGGATCGTCTTTCAGACTTTCTGCATAGGCTTTGTATTCGACCGACGCGCTGTAGTGCTGGCCACGGCTCAGCTCTTCGGCGGCTTTGGCGGTAAACGTGTCCAGGAACTTGGCGTGCAGCAAAACCCCGCTGGCCTTTTCGCCGCCCCATTCGTCATAGACCTGATTCAACCCGCGCGGCAGCAGCATGTGGGTCGAGCTGACATAGGCATATTTCTTGTCCCATTTGACCAGCGGCACCTTGTTCAGGGCCGGCGCATTTTCGGGCTGGTCGGGGAAAAAGACGCGGGCGCGCGGGCCGCCCTGAATCCAAAGGTTCCCGAACAGACGGTTGCGCGACATCGTATAGTTGCCGCTGTCAAACCAGCCTGCAATCTCGATCGGGTTTTGTCCCGGCTGATAGGGATGTGCGTCCAGCCGCCCCTTGGGGTACATGTCCAGCAGCATGGCACTGAAAGATTTGATCGACGACGCGTCCAGCCAGTCGGTCAGCGCCCGCAGGGGGCGCGTGTCGCAGAACGGATAAATCAGGAATTCATCAGGATCGACCGTCAGGCACCAGTGTCCATGTGCATATTTCATCTGTAACCAGTTCAGCCAGTCAACGCCGAACCGCGATTTCTTGTAACTTGCCTTACTGCTCCAGACAGAGACATCCGGTTGATCGGCCAGATAGTCCGCCGATCCGTCAGTGCTGTCATTGTCGACGATCAGGAAATGGTTAACCCCTTGATCCCGATAGTAATCCAGAAAATACGGCAGGCGAATTTTTTCGTTCCGCTGGGTCGAGAACAACAGGATGTCATTGGGATGAATGATGCCGGTGCGATCCGCCACACGGGTCAGTTCACGGCGTTTGCGAAAGGCACGGATGCGCCAACGCTTACGCTGCAACCGAAGCCTGTATGACTGCCAGACGCCCAAACTGTTGGCCCTTTCCCCGCCGGAATAGATCCGGCCCTTAACCGCTTATCAAATCAACCTTAACACGGTGTTGAAGTGATCTGACCAGTTCGCTGGCTGAAATGCCATGTTATTCCGAACCTGTGGCCCCGCTTCAGCCATGCCTATTATTGTGTTTTCCCACAGATACCGATCATCGGCTTGCGCGTAAACGGGAATATTTCCAAGGATTTCCCGAAGAACCGGCAAATCATTCGCCACCACCGGCACCCCCAGCGCCGCCGCTTCAACCGGCGGCAGGCCATAGCCCTCGGCAAAGCTGGGAAACAACAGCCCGCACGACCCTGCCATCAACGCCGCCACCGCGCCATCAGGCAGGCCCGCGCGTTCGATCACCTTGCCATCGGTGCGGGCGTCCAGACGGTCGAACACCGCCTGATTGTTCCATCCGCGCGCACCGCAAATCAGCAGCGTCGGGGCGTCGGGGCTCATTGCGTCCCACAGATCCAGCAGCAGCGCATGGTTCTTGCGCGGCTCGATAGTGCCGACACTGATGAAATAAGGGCCTGCGGGCGGCAGATCGGCAGGCACCAGATCAGGCTGCGCTGTTGTCAGATCAGTTCCCAGATGGGCGACAATCCCTGCAGGCACAGGGCCCCACTGGCCCATCAGCCGCCCCGCGCGCTCCAGCGTGTCGGCAGAGTTGCAGATAATCACATCGGCAAAGGCCTGCACCCGCCGCATCTTGGCGCGAAAGGGTTCGACGGTTTCAGGACGTTGATACTGTGGAAATTCCAGCGGGATCACATCGTGAACAAATACGCCCGTGCGCCCGCCCAAACCGGCAACCGCCTGCAAAACGCGGTCGGTCAGATTGGAATGGCCGGTATTCAGATAATTGGTGCCCTGCGGCAGATGCCGGCGCAGCATGGCGGCCAGCCCGCGCGGCAGGGTGCGTGCCACTGCCAGCTTGCGCACATCCGTCTGTGCCGCCTGTTGTACCGCCGTCTGTCCCCGCGCCAGACGCGACAGAAGATCTGGCGCAGACCACGCCAGCGCACCATCCAGACGTTTTACCAGTGCGGACATGCCTGCGCGGTCCAACAGTACATATCCCAGCGGAGTACGTACAAGACCAAAGGCCGCAACATCATCCGCCACCAGCCGGCGCAAATAGGCCATCTCGACCCGGTCCACCCCCGTCAGAACTCGCCCGGCCCGACGCACAAGCCGTGTCAGGTCCAGCAGCCGCGAGGGCGGGTTATTTGTCAAACTGGCCAGTTTGGTGCCATCTCCATGCATCCGCGATCATGGTTTTCAGGTTCGACCGTTCAGGTGTCCAGCCCAGTTCGGTTTCGGCGCGGGTCGAGCCTGATACCAGCTTGGTTGCATCACCCGCACGGCGCGCCCCCTCGTTGAAGGGCACAGCGCGGTTGGTCACGGCGCGCGACTGGTCGATCACCTCGCGCACGGAAAAACCGCTGCCGGTGCCCAGATTGAACACCCGGCTGCCCTTGCCGTCTTGCAGCCATTTCAGACCCAACACATGCGCATCGACAAGATCGCAGACATGCACATAGTCGCGAATGCAGGTGCCATCGGGCGTGTCGTAATCGGTGCCAAAAATGGTCAGCGCGTCACGCTTGCCTTCAATCGCTTCCAGCATCAGCGGGATCAGATGCGTTTCGGGCTGATGAAACTCGCCCACCTCGGCCTCGGGGTCGGCGCCGGCCACGTTGAAATAGCGAAAGATCACATGTCGCAACCCGTGCGCTGCCTCGAAATCGCGCAGCATGTCTTCGATGGCACGTTTGGACGCCCCATAGGCGTTGATCGGATGCTGGGCGCTGTTTTCATCCAGCACCACATTGTCCTGATCGCCATAGGTGGCGCAGGTGGACGAAAACACAAAGTTCATGCAAGCCGCATCGACCGCGGCCTCGATCAGGTTCAGTGACCCGCTGACATTGTTGTGCCAGTACCTGCCCGGCTGCGACATGCTTTCGCCAACCTGGCTGAGGGCAGCAAAGTGCATGACAGCAACAGGTTCGTATTGGGCAAACACCAGATCCAGACGGGACCGGTCCAGCAGGTCTCCCTGCTCGAAAGGACCGAATTTGACCGCATCCTGCCAGCCGGTTACCAGATTGTCATAGGTGACCGGCACATAGCCTGCCGTGCGCAGCGCCTTGCAGGCGTGCGCGCCGATATAGCCCGCACCGCCTGTGACCAACACATGATTGTCCACTTATTCCTCCGGTCCGCGTTATTCTGCGGCCTTCTCCATATTCACGATATCGTGGATATAGGCGGACAGATCATCCCGCAACTCTTCGCGCGCCAGACCAAAGGACACCGTGGCCTGAAGAAAACCGGACTTGGACCCGCAATCAAACCGCTGCCCGCGGAAGCGGTAGCCATAGACGGGATGGTCTTGCGCGATTTCGTCCGCAATGGCGTCGGTCAGCTGAATTTCACCACCGGCGCCGGACTTGATTTTGTTAAGGTTGGACAAGACATTCGGTGACAGGATGTAGCGGCCGATCACAGCCAGGTTTGACGGAGCCGTACCCGGAGCAGGTTTTTCGACCATGCTTTTGACCCGAACCAGGTTGCCCATGTCCTCGCTGACTTCCAGAACACCATAGGACGACGCCTTTTCAGGTGGCACTTCCATGGCAGCGACCATGCTGCCGCCTGTTTCTTCATAGGCTTCGACCATCTGTTGCAGACACGGCTTTTCGGCAGCGATCACATCGTCTGGCAGGATCACGGCAAAGGGTTCGTTGCCCACCAGACGGCGCGCGCACCAGACCGCGTGGCCCAGGCCCAGCGCCTTGTGCTGTCGGATATAGGCGATTGCACCCGAATCCATGTTGGTGTCCTTGAGGGTCTCCAACAGCTCGGTCTTGCCTTTCTTGCGCAGCTCTTGTTCCAGCTGCGGGGCGTGGTCGAAATAATCTTCAAGCGCACCTTTGCCGCGCGAAGTGACAAAGATAAATTCCTTGATACCCGCAGCGCGCGCCTCGTCGATCGCATATTGGATCAATGGACGATCAACCAATGTCATAATCTCTTTTGGCACCGATTTGGTCGCTGGCAAAAACCGCGTCCCCAAACCTGCCACCGGAAAAATGGCTTTCGTAACTTTCTTACGCATACTTACTTCCTATACTGTCGGCGTTAGCTGCTCTCGCGCGTAGCTAACCACAAAATCATGCCCAAATCATGCAGAGATTTCGTGTTTTTCGTTAACGCGCGTGACATCAACATCGTGCAGGCCACCTGCTAATCAAAATACGCCCGAATGAATACCTATATTAACCCACACCGCCCCGGATTGCAGAAATTCTGGCCTTTTCCGCAACAACCCGCTCATGAAAGCGCCAGAACCGCAGCATCGGCTGGCTGCGCTCGCTTTTGCCAAACAAGCCGCCACATTGCTCCCAGTAACCGCCGGGATGAAATCTGGCCTGATGATAAAGCGCCGTCAGCGACAGGATAATCAAGGTGACGACCTCGCCATTTTTCACCCTGCGCGCAGCTTCAGCGCGCGCACTGGCGGCATCCGACCGGCGCACCATGATGTAGCCCGCCGGCAATATCCACGGCACGACCCGCTTGAAGGGCGCATTCGATGTTTCCGTAACAAGACTGTCGCCCATGCGCCGCGAGATTCCCTGCCCATAGCCCTGATCCAGACGATCAATCAGGCCGGTGACAGCGCGCGGTTCGATATGACCACTGACCATCAGCCGCACGGCGCGCCTGCGCTCTGACACGCGAAGGGCACGCCAGTGGTCGCGCCGTTTCTCCTGCGGGATGAACTTGCGCTGGAACACGGCCCAGCTGGCACCAATGTCAAACAGGTCGGTGGGCGCGCGGTCTGCGCGGCGCAACTTGTTTGCGGCAAAGCCATGATGCACCTGCGCGCGCGGAACGATAGCACAGGCATATCCGGCCCGGCCAAGGCGCATGTTCAAATCGGTTTCATCCAGAAAATAGTGATAGGCCGGATCAAACCCGCCCAAGGCCACCAGCACATCGCGTCGCACCGCCATGTTGGTGCCTTCGGTCTTGGCCACCCGGTCCGGTGTGGGCTGCACCACGACGGGATCCATGCCCGCGATGGGCAACTCTGCCGCATCGCCCATCGCGTCCAGGGTGCGGCCCTGCCATTGATATGATATCCCGTTGCGCCCGCGCACAAAGCCCCCTGCGACGGCAACATCGTTCTGCTGCATCGCCTGCACCAGATGGGTCAGCCATGTGGGCTCGGGCACCGCATCGTCGTCGATAAAGGCGACGACGTCACCGGCCGCGGCACTGATCCCGATATTGCGCGCCAACGATATGTTCGCCTCGTCAAAACCGATAATCTTGATCTGGCTCGCAAACGGCAAAGCCTGCGCTGCGGCAACCCCGGCGGGGTCGGCCACAACCACGATCTCGAACGGATCATAATGCAATTGCATGCACCCCGTCAGACACAGGCCCAACGCTTCGGGCCTGCCCCGGCTGACGATCACCACACTGGCAGATAGCTGAGTCATCTCAGACAGCTTTCTATCATCAGGCCGGCTTGAGTCCGACAGCTGGCGAGTAGGCGATAAAGAACGGATTGGCATAGTCTGCCTTGCCGTAGGTCAGGTCGGTATGGTCGTCAAAGCGCACAACCTTGCCGCCCGCGCCCAGCAGAACCGCATGACCGGCAGCGGTATCCCACTCCATCGTGCGACCGACGCGGGGGTAAATATCGGCCTCGCCGGTGGCAATCAGACAGAACTTCAGCGAAGAGCCTGCGGATTTCATGTCTTTGACGGCATATTTGTTGATGTAGTCGTCGGTCGCCTGATCGCGGTGTGATTTGGACGCCACAACCATCAGCGCGTCATTGTCCGGTGTCGACACGCTCAGCGGGGTCAGCGCGCCGATCATGTCTTTTTGAAACGGGCCTGTTTCCTCTACGGTCTGGCCGTCGGCCTGTGTGAAAAACATACGATTCTTGGCGGGCGCATAGACCACGCCACGGGTCGGCTTTCCGCCTTCGACCAGCGCAATGTTCACGGTGAAGTCGCCGCGACGATGCACGAATTCCTTGGTGCCATCCAGCGGATCGACGATCAGGAATGTATCGCCCGTCGTGCTGTGAGTGGCCGACTGTTCCTCGGTTACCAGCATCATTTCAGGGAACGCTGTACGCAGACCATCCGAGATAATCGCATCGGCAGCTTCATCCGCAGCGGTGACGGGGCTGTCGTCCGATTTGGTTTTCACCTCGAAATCATCGGCGTCATAGATCTCCATGATCTTGTCACCGGCTTCCAGCGCCAAACGGCGCATGACAGGCACCAAAGTCTCGTAATTCATTAAATAATCCCCTTGCTCTGCCAAGATTGAAAAGCGTGCAGGATCACCTTATGATGCCGCATTAACGGAACGGCAAGATTTCCCTGCGACTTTCGCACCACCAGAGGCACAACCGCACATGTTCCAAACCACGCGCAAGCCAAAGTCGGGCATCGGCACCGCGATGCTGATATTCGAACTGGTCTATCATTCGGTCGTCCGAAATGTCCGCAAGACACATAACAACGCGTTTATGGCGATCGGTCTGAACATGCTTCAGGTTGCGATTTTTGTGCTGGCTTTTTATGTGATGTTCTCGGTGCTTGGCCTGCGCGGTGCGGCATTGCGCGGCGATTTTCTGATATACATCATGTCGGGGATCTTCCTGTACATGACCCACACCAAGACATTGGGCGCTGTTGTCGGTTCAGAAGGACCAGCCAGCCCGATGATGCAGCACGCCCCAATGAACACAATCATCTCGATCGCATCGGCAGCGGTAGGCACGCTGTATATCCAGCTGCTGTCGCTGTTCGTGATCCTGTTCGGCTATCATGTGGCCGTAACCCCGCTGGAAATCGACAGGCCGATTGCGGCGTTCGGGATGTTGCTGATTGCGTGGTTTACCGGGCTGGCGCTGGGTTTGGTATTGCTGTCGATCAAACCGTGGTTTCCCACATTCGTGAACGTTTTCACCACCATCTACCAGCGTGCAAACATGATCGCCTCGGGCAAGATGTTTGTGGCCAACACATTGCCCGGTTTCATGCTGGCGATGTTCGACTGGAACCCGCTGTTCCACTGCATTGACCAGGCGCGCGGCTTTGCCTTTATCAATTATGCGCCGCACCACTCGTCGGTCACATATCCGATCTATGTGGGGATGGTGCTGATCATGCTGGGTCTGATGGGCGAATTTTACACCCGCCGTCATGCGTCGCTTAGCTGGGGTGCGCGGCGATGATCCGGGCGCTGGTTGCAGGACTGGCTTTCACGTTCTGGGCGGCGCAAGCGTGCTGGGCCTTTGATCTGCCCGCACTCTACCGCGTGATCGACGTGGCTGCCGACGACGTGCTGAACGTGCGTGCGGCCCCCACCACGCAAAGCCCCATCGTCGGCACATTCCTGCACAACGAAGCAGGGATCGAGGTGATGGCCCTGTCCGAGGATGGCAAATGGGGGCTGGTCAACGCGGGCGAAACCGCTGGCTGGGCCGCGCTGCGATTCTTGCAGCGCAGCGAACGCCCCGACCACCCGTTGCGCGCCGAATGCGGGGGGACAGAACCGTTCTGGAACCTGTCACTGGGCGCCACCCATGTTTTTCGCGCTCCAGAAGACGGACCGCACCCCTTCCAACCAACAGCAGAACTGTCATCACCCAACACCACCAACAGCATTGCTGTTCTGGGTCAGGGTTCGAACACTCAGATGATTGCGACCGTGAATGCCGCCGCGTGCTCTGACGGCATGTCGGACCGCACCTATGGCTTGTCCATCGGGTTGGTTCTGACCGGTGCAGATGGCCCCCGCTACCTCACCGGATGCTGTTCGCTTGGGCCCTAGGGTCTGGACCCATTAATCTTACGTCGTCAGCGGCAATTTCGCGAAATTTCAGTGGTTTGGGTCGTGCTGCCAATAGTGGTTCTATTTGCAAGCGGCCCAAGACACTGAAATGAAGTGAAATTGCCGCCCGTCGCTCCGAAGGAGCGCCTAATAATATTGGCACGCCTTCGGCGTGACGGGTTTGACGGATTTTCCCGCAGCCCATTGCCCGGCAGGGCATTGCGCAGCAATGTCCCGAGAGGAGGCGGCGCATCCGTTTGAAATAGAACCACTATTCCTGCACAGATGCTGCTTGTCTGCGGAAAAATCTGTCAAACTGACAACGTAAGATTAATGGGTCCAGACCCTTCTGTATCTCCGATCTGTTATTGTTCCCCCGTCAGCGACCTTGGCCGAGGTCACTGACGGGACGTTGTATGGCGTCAGAGCCTTGTGGCCCAAGTTGAACTGGGACCACGTTTGCTAGCGAGCCAGCACTGTCTCTCTTCATCCATCTCGAACAGTTGCTTGTGGCCAGCTTGGACCACGGATCAGAAGGAAGAGAACATGAACAGGATAACACGAGACGCAATCCTTGGCATAGATGTCAGCCGCGATTGGCTGGACATTCATTGCCTGCCAAGCAATCAGAGACTTCGATTGCCCAATTCCGAGGACGGGCGTGCGCGCGTGGGCGCCCTGGCAAAGTCAGCCTGTGCGCTGGTTTGTTTTGAGGCCACAGGGGGGCAGGAATGGCGTCTGTGGTCGGCCCTCGACGTTGCAGGGGTCGCGACCAGGCAACTGCCGCCCGCGCAAATCAAAGCCTTTGCCGCCAGCCGGGGCACGCGGGCGAAAACGGATAGGATCGACGCGGAGCTTATCGCGCGGTTCATGGCCTTTCGGCCTGATGCAGGGCGGACCTTGCCGCATGAAAAGATACGTCTTCTCAGGGCTTTGGTGTCCAAGCGTGGTCAGCTCGTCGAAACACGCAAACGGCTTTTGGCGCAAATCAAGGCGCATGCGAAACTGGGTTCGGATGATCTGTTCGACGTCATGGATGGTGACCTGAAAGACCTACTGGATCGCCAGATTGCAGGACTTGAGGTCCGGATCGAACAGATCATCGCCTCAGAGGAAGGCCTTGCCACGACTGCTGCCATCTTGCGTTCAGTTCCCGGCATTGGCCCGGTCGCCAGCACGATGTTGATCGCTGAAATGCCGGAACTCGGCCAGATCACGGGCGAACAAGCCGCCGCGCTGACAGGCCTTGCGCCCATTGCCCATGACAGCGGCGCGATGCGGGGCAAGCGCGCTATCGGAGGCGGCCGGCGCCCGCTGCGACACGTTATGTTCCAGGCGGCGCTCGTCGCCAGTCACCACAATCCCGTCCTGAAGCCGTTCGCAGACCGCCTTCGCGAAGCCGGAAAACCACACAAAGTGATAATCACCGCCGTCGCAAGAAAGCTTGTGACAATCGTGAACGCCCTTTGCAAAAGTCGACAGAAATGGACTACTCAACTCGCTTGAGAAATACAGTTGCTAGTCCACCACCCGCAGCGTCAGATTGATCCGCCCGCCCCGGGGCAGCAACGTACCTGCGCCGAATTTGATCCGGTCCACCCCGTGATAGACCAGCCGCGCAGGACCACCCAGCACCACCACATCACCGCTTTCCAGCCAGATCGATTCGGTTTTGCCCCCGCGGGTCTGGTTGCCGACACGAAACAGCCCCGGGTCGCCCAGCGACACCGAAACCACGGGCCAGGTAAAATCCGCCTCGTCGCGATCCTGATGAAGCCCCATGCGGGCACCTTCTCCGTAATAATTGATCAGACAGCAATCGGGTTGGCGCTGGAGACCTGTCAATTTGCCCCAAATATCCAGCACTTGCTGTGGCACAGGCGGCCAAGCGCATCCTGACGGGTGCCGACCGGCATAGCGATAGCCCCGTTTATCCGAAAACCAGCCATAGCGCCCTGCCGATGTCATACGCACCGACATCGGCTTGCCATAAGGCGTGTCAGGCCGGAACAATGGCGCATCACGCACCACCGAACGCAGCGCCGTCAACATGTCCGTCTGCGCCGCGCGATCCAGAAAACCCTTGTGAATTTCGACATCCCGCAGGATCAACTTCGTCATATCGGCACCAAACAGTGAAAATTCGCCCTAATGCCGCCTCAAGAGCGGTTGCAGGGTGCTTTTTCGCTCCTTATATACCCTTCGAACCGCACGGAGCACTCCGCTTCGTGACATATCATTCGGGGCTTGGGTGCCGAAACGGGCCCACGTCTCGTGTCATCGCCTTGAGTAGAAAAAGGGATCGAAAATATGGCTAAAGTCATCGGTATTGACCTTGGAACAACAAACAGCTGCATCGCCATCATGGATGGCAGCCAACCGCGCGTCATCGAAAACGCCGAAGGTGCGCGCACAACACCTTCCATCGTTGCGTTCACAGACGACGAGCGTCTGGTCGGCCAGCCCGCCAAACGGCAGGCCGTGACCAACCCCGACAACACCATCTTTGGCGTCAAGCGCCTGATCGGCCGTCGCAATGACGACGCGGATCTGGCAAAGGACAAAAAGAACCTGCCGTTCACCGTCATCGACGGCGGCAACGGCGACGCATGGGTTCAGGCCAAAGGCGAGAAATATTCGCCCAGCCAGATCTCGGCCTTTATTCTGGGCAAGATGAAAGAAACAGCCGAGAGCTACCTTGGCGAGGAAGTGACTCAGGCGGTCATCACCGTTCCGGCATACTTCAACGACGCCCAGCGTCAGGCCACCAAGGACGCAGGCAAAATCGCCGGTCTGGAAGTGCTGCGGATCATCAACGAACCGACAGCCGCCGCGCTGGCCTATGGTCTGGACAAAGAGAACACACAAACCATCGCGGTCTATGACCTTGGCGGCGGTACATTCGACGTGACTATTCTGGAAATCGACGACGGTCTGTTCGAAGTGAAATCGACCAACGGCGACACCTTCCTGGGTGGTGAAGACTTTGACATGCGCATCGTCAACTATCTGGCGGGCGAATTCAAAAAAGAACACAACGTCGACCTGACACAGGACAAGATGGCGTTGCAGCGTCTGAAAGAAGCTGCCGAAAAAGCCAAGATCGAACTGTCCTCGTCCTCGCAAACCGAGATCAACCAGCCGTTCATCTCGATGGGCGCCAACGGCCAGCCGCTGCACATGGTCATGAAACTGACCCGTGCCAAGCTGGAATCGCTGGTCAGCGACCTGATCAAGGCGTCGATGAAACCCTGCGCCGCTGCGTTGAAAGACGCGGGCCTGTCCGCATCCGACATCGACGAAGTCGTGTTGGTCGGCGGTATGACCCGTATGCCGCGCGTCATCGAAGAAGTGACCAAGTTCTTTGGCAAAGAGCCGCACAAGGGTGTGAACCCTGACGAAGTCGTGGCCCTGGGCGCCGCCATTCAGGCCGGTGTTCTGCAAGGCGACGTCAAGGACGTGGTTCTGCTGGACGTGACACCGCTGTCGCTGGGCATCGAAACGCTGGGTGGCGTGTTCACCCGTCTGATCGACCGCAACACCACGATCCCGACGAAAAAGTCGCAGGTGTTCTCGACCGCCGAAGACAACCAGAACGCCGTGACCATCCGTGTGTTCCAGGGTGAACGCGAAATGGCTGCCGACAACAAAATCCTCGGTGCCTTCAACCTTGAAAACATCCCGCCTGCTCCGCGCGGTATGCCCCAGATCGAAGTGACCTTCGACATCGACGCCAACGGCATCGTGTCGGTCGGCGCTTTGGACAAAGGCACCGGCAAAGAGCAGAAGATCACCATCCAGGCCTCGGGCGGTCTGTCCGAAGCCGACATCGAGAAAATGGTCAAGGACGCCGAAGAAAACGCCGAGTCGGACAAGGAACGCCGCAGCCTGATCGAAGCGAAAAACCAGGCCGAAAGCCTGATCCACTCGACCGAAAAGTCGGTAGAAGAGCATTCGGACAAGGTTGACCCGACCACGGTTGAAGCCATCGAACTGGCCATCGCCGCGCTGAAAGACGAGCTGGAAACCGACAACGCCGAGAAGATCAAATCGGGCATCCAGAACGTGACAGAAGCGGCAATGAAACTGGGCGAAGCGATCTATAAAGCGGCCCAAGACGAAGGTGACGACGCACCGCACGCTGCGGACGAGCCCCGCCGCGATGACGATGACATTGTCGATGCCGAGTTCGAAGATCTCGACGACGACAAGCGCGCGTAATCATTCGTACGGAACCACTCAGAGGGCCGGTCCGATCTCCGGGCCGGCCCTCGACGTTCCAGACAAGGACATGACACATGGCAAAACGTGACTATTACGAGATCCTCGGGGTCGCGAAGGGCGCGTCTGCAGACGAGATCAAAAAGGGCTATCGCACCAAGGCCAAGGAACTGCACCCCGACCGAAATGCCGACAATCCCACGGCAGAAGCGCAGTTCAAAGAGGCCAACGAAGCCTACGAAGTTCTGAAGGATGCCGACAAGAAGGCAGCCTATGATCGCTATGGTCACGCCGCATTCGAAGGCGGCATGGGGGGCGGTGGACGCCCCGGTGGCGGCTTCGGTGGCGGCGGCCAGGGCGATTTCGGTTCGGCTTTTTCCGATGTCTTTGACGACCTGTTCGGCGACTTTATGGGCGGCCAGCGCGGCGGTGGCGGACGCCGTGCCGCGCGCGGGTCTGACCTGCGTTACAACCTGCGTGTGACGCTGGAAGACGCCTTTGCCGGTCTGCAAAAAACCATCAATGTGCCCACCTCAGTCTCCTGTAATGCGTGCAGCGGCTCGGGCGCTGAAAACGGGGCAGAACCCAGCACTTGCCCCACATGTTCGGGCATGGGCAAGGTCCGCGCGCAGCAGGGCTTTTTCACCGTTGAACGCACCTGCCCCACCTGTTCGGGGCTGGGCCAGATCATCAAGAACCCGTGCAAGTCCTGTCAGGGTGCGGGCCGTGTCGAAAAAGACCGCGCGCTGTCGGTGAACATCCCCGCCGGCGTCGAAACCGGCACCCGTATCCGTCTGGCCGGCGAAGGCGAAGCCGGTATGCGTGGCGGCCCAACCGGTGATCTCTATATCTTTATCGAGGTGATGGAGCACAAACTGTTCGAACGCGACGGCAACAACCTGTATTGCCGCGTTCCGGTCAGCATGGGCACCGCCGCATTGGGCGGCAGCATCGAAGTGCCCACCATCGACGGAGGCCGTGGCCGCGTGCAGATCCCCGCAGGGTCGCAATCGGGCCGCCAGATGCGCCTGCGCAGCAAGGGCATGCCCGCCCTGCGAGGCGGTGGACCGGGCGATATGTTCATTGAACTGGCGGTGGAAACGCCCGTCAACCTGACCAGCCGCCAAAAGGAACTGCTGAAAGAATTCGAAAACCTCTCGGAAGAGAACAATCCCGAATCCAGCAGCTTTTTCTCTTCTGTCAAATCCTTCTGGGATTCGATGAAGGGCTAGGAAACACGCGTTGGGGTGCGCAAGGCGCGCGCCCCTCGCACTTCCGCTCCTGCGTGATATACCCCGTTCAACGACATGGGGGTGCAGATGGACTATTCCGAATTCCGGCAGGACGAAATCAACGGCTGGTCGCAGCGTGCGGGTGGCTATGGCAAGGCGACCGCACTGGCCACCGTCCAGACCATCCCCGCGCTGCTGGCCGCTGTGCGGCTGTATCCCGGCGCACGGATGCTGGATGCGGGCTGTGGCCCCGGCTATGCCGCTGGCGCCGCAATGGCCCTGGGTGCGTCCTGTGTGGGCGTGGACAACGCCCCCGCGATGATCGACGCCGCCCACACCCGCTATCCCGGAAGCGAATTCAAAACCGGCGACATCGAGGCGCTGGATTTCCCCGATCACAGCTTTGACGTTGTGGTGGCCAATATCGTGCTGTTCCACGTCACCAATCCGCGCAGATCCATCACCGAAGCCTTTCGCGTGCTGCGCCCCGGCGGGCGGTTTGCGTTCAGCCAGTGGTGCGGGCCGGACCAGTCTGACTGTTACCGGATGATCTATGATGTCATCTCGGCCCATGCCGACATGACACTGGCCAGCCCTGCCCCGAACGCCTTTGATCTGTCGCAGCCCGATCATGCCAGATCTGTGCTGGAACAGGCCGGTTTTACCGATACGGCCACCGCCCATGTACCAAATGTTCTGCGCACCGGTGCCGCCAGCTTTTACGATTTCTTCATGCAATTCGGGGTACGCATCCCGCTGATCATGCAACGTCAAAGCGCCGAGGTGCAGGCCGCCGTGCGCGCCGAGATTGACGCCCGCGCGGAAGATTTCAGGGTGGGCGACGCATTGCATGTTCCGATGCCCAGCATCGTGGTGTCAGGCCAGCGTCCCGCCTGAGACGTTAACCGCATGGTAACCTTCGGCACGCCAATCTGGCGGCATGTCCAGCTTTGCCGAACAGCCCCTGCCCTTCGACTTTGACGAGGCGACCCCCGCGGCGCTGCCTGCGGGCCCGCGTCCGTCGTATATTGCCGATCATCGGGCCCGCTTGCGCGCCCGCTTCATGGCCGGTGGTGCGCAGGCGATGCCCGATTACGAAATGCTGGAACTGGTGCTGTTTCGCGCCATCCCGCGGCGCGATGTGAAACCGCTGGCCCATGCATTGATGGAAAAGTTTGGCGACTTTAACCGCGTCATTACTGCCCCCGAACCCCGCCTGCGCGAGGTCAAGGGCGTGGGCGATGCCGTGGTGGTCGAGTTGAAGGTTGTCGAGGCGGCTGCACATCGTATGGTGCGGGCCAAAGTGTTGAACCAACACGCGATTTCCAGTTGGGATGCGCTGGTTGACTATTGTCACACGACGATGGCCCACCGCGAGACAGAGCAATTCCGCGTGCTGTATCTGGACCGCAAAAACGTGTTGATCGCTGACGAGGAACAGGCCAAAGGCACCGTTGATCACGTTCCGGTCTACCCGCGCGAAGTGGCCAAAAGGGCGCTGGAGCTGAACGCATCGGCGCTGATTCTGGTGCACAATCACCCCTCGGGCGACCCGACCCCCAGCCAGTCTGACATTGCCATGACCCAACAGATCGAAGCCGCCTGTATCGCCCTGGGTCTGTCGCTGCACGATCACCTGATCGTCGGCAAATCACGCGAGCTGAGCTTTAAGTCAGAAGGGTTTCTTTAACGCACCCAAACCTCGACACGGCGGTTGGCCTGCCGACCCCACCCGCTGTCGTCACAGGCCATTGGCAAAGCCTCGCCAAAAGCATCGACGTCCAGCGTGACCCGTTTGGTGTCTTCACTCTGGGCCGCTTCCATAATCGCGCGGCGCACCGCGTCGGCACGACGCAAGGCAATGTTGCGATTCGCGGCAGCGGGTCCTTCTCCATCGCTGAACCCCACGAACAGAATGCGCCGCGCGTCATAGGTGCCTACCTCCATCGAGCGGGCCAGTTGCTGCACGTTGCTGCGCGATTGCGCGTCCAGCCGGATGGATCCCGCTTCGAACCGGAAGGACGTGGTCAGCCGTGCCATACCGTCCAGCGTGCGCACCATGCGTTGTAGTTCTTCCAGCGACACTTCGGGGCCCGCGATGCTGATGGCATTGGCAAAGCGGTTGCCTTGCATATCAATCGGCACCTCTTCGGGCGACTGGTCGACAAAACCGGCGCGCCGGATCACCACCTGCGCGGTGGGACCACGGGTAAAGGCCAGAAATTCGCGCGCGATCTTGGGCAAGCGTCGTGCGGGCAGATACAGAAACATCGGCGCGGTCAGCGGATAATCTTCGGTCTTGATGGTGCGCCGCTCCGCCTCAAGCGAAAACCCGCAGCCGCCGGTCAGCACAAGCGGCACCGTATTGCCCACCTCGGCATAGCTGGCAATGCCGATGGCAAAAGGGTCATCCATCACCGCATTGGCAAGCTCGGTGCCGATAGGGTGGCGCACAACGCTGTCAGCGAACTCCAGGCGCACGGGTTGCATCACCTGGTCGGCCACAGCCTGTGCCAGCCCTGTGCCGGCCTGTGGCAGATGCAGTGAAATCGGCGCATCCACGCCGCCCAGATCCTGCCAGTTGGTCACCTGCCCCGCAAACACCTGCGCCAGATTTGAGGGCGAAATGCTGCGCACGGGATTTCCCGGTGCCACCACGGGCACAACGGCATCCAGCGCCAACACACGGCTGCGGTGCAAACCGGTCATATCGCCCATTCCGGCCTCGCGCGCGCGCTGCCGCTCGCCCGGGCGGATCTCGCGCAGGGCCATGACAATGTCGGCCTCGTTGGCCAGCAGATCGGCGAATCCTTCGTCGGTGGTGGTAACGCGGAAATTGAACCGCGCCGCCAGTTTGCCTGTTTCGGTGTTGGTCAGAAGATAGCTGAACCGGTTGTCGTCCACGGGTTCGCGCGTGGCCTCATATCCGGCGCGCTGCGCAAAACCTTCGACCAGCGCGGGCATCAGAACCGCCCCCATCGTGGTCGAGCCGGACACAGCCAGATTGGCGACAAAATCCTGAAGGTTGGGGCAGGCAGGACCCTCGCACAGCACGCCAGAGCTGTCGACGGTCAGTTCCCCGTATTCGGTTTCAAGCCGGTAGAACTCACCGTCAAAGCCCAGCAACGTGCCGCTCAGTTCGACCCCGCCATCGCGCGAGGTCAGCGTGACATCCTGCGCAAACGCAGAAAATGGCAAACCGAAAAGGAAAAGTGCGGCGAAGGCCGCCGCACGTTTCATAGTCATGATGAAACCCCGTGACGCGAATTACTTTTGCGCGACTGTCAGGTCTTGGATCAGATTGTTCAATACCAGAAAGCTACCGATTGTGTCACAACCGGGCATCGCCAACGTCAGGTTGCGGCTGGTAATGTCACCGTTGTTCACCTCAAGCGACTGGGCTTCGATTTCCAGACCGCAGTTGAACAGGCTCACTTCCGCCTCGACACTCAGGTCGACGATCCCGTTGTGACGGGACGTGCCGGATGGATAAGTATAGACGTCGGCCATCAGGGCATCCGGAGCAGTTTCGTCGCCCAGCCGCATCAGGAAGCCTCCTTCGCCACTGATCGCCTCGACCGGATCACCCGGCGCGCCTGCCCAGATATCGTGCTGGCTGCCGTAATCTGCGCCGAATTCGCGCGCGTGAATTTCAAAACCCGCATCGCCTTTCCATTGCAGGGCGACGCGGTCGAACTGGTCCAGGCTGGGCACAGGTGTCTGCACCACGGCGCCATCGCCATTGGCAAAGGCCACGACAATCACCGCCGGGTCGACCAGCACAGGCATCGACATTTCAAGATTGCCCGCCGCGTCGGTTGTTTCCGAGAATTTCAGGCCACTGTGATGGACGACCAGACGTTCATTTGGAAAGCAGGGCGCTGCCAGTGACAGTTCAACCAGACCAAGGCCAGAGGGAATCGCGGTGGCCGCGACCTTGCAATCCTGGCTCGCGACCAGATCAGCGGGGTCTGCCGGATCTTCGCCCAGGGCAGATGTCAGCGTGATGTCATGTACGTCCAGAATCGGGCCATCCAGCGCCGAAGTATCGACATCTTCAACAGGCAACTGAACCTGAACCGGTGCTTCTGCCGGCGTTTCCGACCCATAAAGCACCTTGGCGGTTTCGCTGCTTTGCATGACAAAACCGATACCTACAGCACACGCCAGTGTACCAGCCGCAGTCGCGATCTTCTTAGTATAGGCCATAGATCCTTCCCCTCACAATATTGGGTCAGAATCGTATTTGGCAGAAAAACGCGGCCAAGTTATGGCCGGCTAGCCGGGTTTAAGGCGCAACTATGTCATTGTCGCAGGGTGTCGCGCGGGGCGCCTGTCAGGTCAGGCGCCCGTGGCAATGTTTGAATTTCTTGCCTGATCCACAGGGGCACGCCTCGTTCCGGCCGGGGTTACCCCATGTGGTCGGATCGTTTTCGTCAAAGCCTGTTGCAGCGGCCTCGGCTGTTGGTGCGGGCGTTTGCGCGTCTTGTGCGCTTTGGGCGGCCTGTTGCAGCTCTGCCTGCTGCGCGGCGGCCTGTGCCAGCATCTCGGCACGCTCTTCTTCCGTCATCGGACGGATTTGCGCCAGCTTCTGTGTCACGTCCTCGCGCAACGAATCCAGCATCACTTCGAACAGCTGGAAGGCTTCGTTCTTGTATTCGTTCAGCGGGTCGCGTTGGGCATAGCCGCGGAACCCGACAACCGAGCGCAAGTGATCCAGCGTCAGCAGGTGTTCGCGCCACTTGCCATCAATGGCCTGCAACAAAATCTGTTTCTCGATCAGGCGCATGTTTTCAGGACCGAACTGTTCGGCCTTTTGCACCATAAGCTTGTTCGTGGCTTCGACCAGACGCTCACGCACCTGCTCGTCGTCTACGCCATCCTCTTCGGCCCATGCCATCACCGGCACGTCGACGCCCAGATTTTCGATCACGGCGGCGTACAGCCCTTCGGTGTTCCACTGATCCGCATAGGTGCCCTGAGGCATGTATTGGTCGATCAGATCGTCAATCACCTGTTCACGCATGTCCGAGGCGATTTCCGACAGGTCCTCGGCCTCCATGATGTCGCGGCGCTGGCTAAAGACCACCTTGCGCTGGTCGTTCATCACGTCATCGAATTTCAGCAACTGCTTGCGCATGTCAAAGTTGCGGCCTTCGACCTTGGCCTGTGCGCGCTCCAGCGATTTGTTCACCCAGGGGTGAATGATCGCCTCGCCTTCTTCCATGCCAAGGGTCTTCAGAACCTTGTCCAGCCGTTCCGAGCCGAAAATACGCATCAGGTCATCTTCGAGCGACAGATAGAACGACGTGCGCCCTGGGTCGCCCTGACGGCCCGAACGGCCACGCAGCTGGTTGTCGATCCGGCGGCTTTCGTGACGCTCGGATGCCAGAACGAACAGGCCGCCTGCCGCCAGAACCTTTTGTTTCTCGTCCTCGTGCTCGGCTTCGATCCGCGCGCGGATCGCTTCGGGGTCGGCGTCAGGGTCGGCGGTCAGCGCCTCTAGCACCTTCAGATCGACGTTGCCGCCCAGCTGAATGTCGGTGCCGCGTCCGGCCATGTTGGTGGCGATGGTCACAGCGCCGAACTTGCCCGCATCCGCGATAATCTGCGCTTCCTGCTCGTGCTGGCGCGCGTTCAGAACGTTGTGCGGAATACCCTTTTCGGTCAGCAGGGCGCTGAACATCTCGGATTTTTCGATCGACGTGGTGCCAACCAGAACCGGCTGGCCTTTTTCATGCGCTGTTTTGATCTCTTCGATCATCGCCGCATATTTCTCGGTCGCGGTGCGGTACACGCGGTCGTCTTCGTCGACACGGGCAATGGGGCGGTTGGTGGGCACTTCAATCACGCCCAGACCGTAGATTTCGCCAAACTCTTCGGCTTCGGTCAGCGCTGTGCCGGTCATGCCCGCCAGTTTGCTGTACAGGCGGAAATAGTTCTGAAAGGTCACGCTGGCCAGCGTCACGTTCTCGGGCTGGATCTTGACGCCTTCCTTGGCCTCAATCGCCTGATGCAGACCCTCGGACAGACGACGCCCGGCCATCATGCGGCCGGTAAATTCATCAATCAGCACGACCTCGTCGTCGCGCACGATGTAATCCTTGTCTTTCTGGAACAGGGTGTGCGCGCGCAGACCCTGGTTAACGTGGTGCACAATCGACGTGCTTTCGGGATCGTACAGGGTCATCCCTTCTTCGATCAGACCGCGCGCCAGCAGTTGCTGTTCCAGAAACTCGTTACCTTCTTCGGTGAAGGACACGTTGCGGGTTTTCTCGTCGACCGCATAGTGGCTTTCGTCCAGCAGCGGAATCACCGCGTCGATGGTCTGGTACAGTTCCGAGCGGTCATCCAACGGACCCGAAATAATCAGCGGTGTGCGCGCTTCGTCGATCAGAATGCTGTCGACTTCGTCCACAATCGCGAAATTGTGACCACGCTGGACCATCTGGCCCAGCTCGCTTTTCATATTGTCGCGCAGATAGTCGAAACCAAGCTCGTTGTTGGTGGCATAGGTCACGTCACAGGCATAGGCCGCCCGCTTGTTGTCCTCGCCCATACCGTTCCAGGCACAGCCACTGGTCAGACCAAGGTGGGCGAACACTTTGCCCATCCATTCGGCATCCCGTTTGGCCAGATATTCGTTAACCGTGACCACATGCACGCCCTTGCCCGTCAAGGCATTCAGGTAGGCAGCGAATGTGGCCGTCAGGGTCTTGCCCTCACCGGTTTTTTGTTCGGCAATATTGCCCCGATGCAGGAAAATCGCACCCATCAGCTGGGTATCGAACGCCCGCAGGCCCAGCGCACGGCGGGCGGCTTCGCGGCAGTTTGCAAAGGCTTCCGGCAACAAATCATCAAGGCTTTCACCTTCGAGCGCCCGTTTGGCCAGCTCTTCGGTTTTGTCTTTCAAACCGATGTCGCTCAGCGCCTCGAATTCGGGCTCCAGCGCGTTGATTTGCGCGACCAGCGGGCGCACCGCTTTGATCGTGCGATCATTAGGGGTCCCAAAGACTTTTTTGGCGAGTGTTCCGATACCGAGCATGCGTTCTCCAGCCGATCTTGTGTCAGGTTGCGCAGCATCTGCTTGTCGGCGCCACGTGCAGCCCATAGATACAGGGTCAAGCCGATCCTGGCCGCGCCCATAGGGCGATGTAAGGGTCACATGAAACCGTGTCAATGTCGCGTCCGGCCACGAGGGGCCGCAGGATGCGCGGCAGCAACTGAACAGGACCAATCCATGCTTAAACGTCTCGCCATTCTGCCCGCTGTTGCGGTTGCTCTTACCTTGTCCCAGCCGCTGTATGCGCAGGATGAAACACCCCAGCTGTCCACCGTTGTTGCCACTGTGAACGGGGTCGACATCACACTGGGCCACATGCTGGTGGCCAAGGCGACCCTGCCCCAGCAATACCAGCAGCTGCCCGACGAAGTGCTGTTTCCGGGGATCCTTGACCAGTTGGTCCAGCAAACCGCGCTGCAACAAAGCTATTCGGGCGAACTGCCCAAACGCGTTGAATTGTCGATGGAAAACGAGCAGCGGTCGCTGGTCGCGGGCGAAGCCATCGAAAAGATTCTGGCCACAGCCGTGACAGACGAGGCTTTGCAGGCCGCTTATGACGCGACCTATGCCAACGCCGAGCCGACCAAGGAATTCAACGCGAGCCACATTCTTGTTGAAACCGAAGACGAAGCCAAAGCCATCGTTGAAGAGCTGAAAGGCGGCGCAGATTTCGCAGCCACCGCGCGCGAAAAATCCACGGGCCCGTCCGGCCCCGGAGGCGGTTCGCTGGGGTGGTTCGGTCCCGGCGCCATGGTCCCCGAATTTGAAACTGCCGTTGCGACAATGGAGCCCGGCGACATTTCCGATCCGGTTCAAACCCAGTTCGGATGGCATGTCATCAAACTGAACGAGGTGCGCAACGCCGAAGCCCCCGCACTGGAAGACGTGCGCGCCGAGCTTGAGCAGCAAGTGCGCTCGGAAGCCGTGGCCGCAGCCGTTGACGCGCTGGTGGCCGACGCTGACGTAAACCGTGACGGTGCCGAAGGGATGGATCCCTCGGTGCTGAGCACTGTCAAACTGGGCGAATAAACATGGCTGGCAAAATCGCACTCTCTCCGCTGGCGCCCGAACGCTTTCCCGATCTGCCTGTGGTGGACGGTGTGACTTTTGCCACCATCGCCGCCGGCGTCCGCTATGCCGGGCGCACCGACGTGATGCTGGCCAAACTGGTCCCGGGCACGGCCATCGCGGGCGTGTTCACACGCTCGTCGACCCGTGCGGCACCGGTCCTGGACTGTCAGGCCAAGCTGGGCGGTGACCCGGCCGGCGGCGCGGCCTTCCTTGTGAACTCGGGCAACGCCAATGCCTTTACCGGCAAACACGGTGTCGACTCCGTCCACGAAATCGTCGAGGCGGTGTCGATCAACTGCGGCGTGCCCTCTGCCCGCGTGTTTACATCGTCGACTGGTGTGATTGGCGAACCGCTGCCGCACAACCGTGTAGTGGCCAAGCTGGGGGAACTGAACAGCGCCCTGCGCGAAGACGGCATTGCCGACGCCGCCCGCGCCATCATGACCACTGATACATACCCCAAGGGCGCAGTAGAGACTGTAGACGTCGACGGCAAGACCATCACCATCGCAGGCATTGCCAAAGGATCGGGCATGATCGCGCCGGACATGGCAACGATGCTGGTCTATATCTTTACCGACGCCCGCATCGCGCAGGACAACCTGCAAGCCATCGTATCCACCGCAGCCGATATGACCTTTAACTGCATCACCGTCGACAGCGATACGTCGACTTCGGACAGCGTGCTGATGGCCGCCACTGGTGCTTCTGACGTCGATGTCACGGGCGATGCCACCTTTGCCGATGCGGTCCACCGCTTGATGCAGGATCTGGCCTTTCAGGTCGTGCGCGATGGTGAAGGGGCGACGAAGTTTGTTGAAATCACGGTTTCCGGTGCGGATACCGCCGCCAATGCCAAGGTTCACGCGATGGCCATTGCCAATTCGCCGCTGGTGAAAACCGCTATCGCCGGGCAGGATCCCAACTGGGGTCGTGTTGTCATGGCCATCGGGAAATCCGGTGCCCCGGCCGACCGCGATTTGCTGAGCATCCGATTTGGCGATGTGGTCGTGGCCGAAAACGGCTGGGTCAGCCCCAATTACTCCGAAGCCGAAGCTGCCGCGCACATGAAGGGTGAAGAGATCAACATTACAGTCGATCTGGGGTTGGGCGAAGCCACGGCGACCGTGTGGACCTGTGACCTGACCCACGCCTACATCGACATCAACGCCGACTACCGGTCGTAAGATGAAGGTTGTTCTGGTCTCTGCCGTCGCTTTGATTGATGTGGACGGGCGCGTGCTTTTGGCACAGCGCCCCGAAGGCAAGTCGATGGCCGGCCTGTGGGAGTTCCCCGGCGGCAAGGTCGAAACGGGCGAAACCCCCGAAGCGGCCCTGATTCGCGAATTACACGAAGAACTGGGTATAGATACATGGCAAAGTTGTCTCGCGCCCCTGACCTTTGCCAGCCACAGTTATGATGATTTTCACCTTCTGATGCCGCTGTTTGCCTGCCGGAAATGGGCCGGGACACCTATGTCGAAGGAAAATCAAGACCTTAAATGGGTCAGGCCAAATGATCTGAAGAACTATCCCATGCCCGCAGCAGACGTTCCGTTAATTCCGGTTTTGCGCGACTGGCTGTAACAATCGGGTTTGATTGTCATAGTTTTAGAAAAAATCATCTTTTTTTTCGTTTTTTGTAATTTTTTTATGACTTGTTCAGAAAGTTGCCGCTTAAAGCATTTCTAATTTAACCTGAGGCATATCCGGCAGCCTGAAAGTAGTTTGTACACTCCTGCGGGGAGTACATTGCGCAGATTTCGCCAAGGGCTTCGAACACCGAGGTGAATGATCGCGCACTGATGCGTCTGAGGTGAGCCTTCAATTTGGAGAAAGCCAACTCAATCGGGTTCAGGTCTGGCGAATATGGCGGCAGATAGAGGAACCAGCATCCATGAGCCTTGAGCGCCGCAGCGGCTTCTTTGTTGTGATGCGTCGCGAGGTTGTCGAGAACCACGGCTGTGCCTGGCGCGATCTCAGGGATCAGGACCTTTTGCACATAGGCCGCGAAGGCAGGACCATCCATCGCGCCTTTGATCACCCAAGGTGCGATCAGAGACTCATGTGTTAGCCCCGCAATCAGGGTTTGGGTTCCCCAACTGCCGAAGGGCGCATCCATCGTCAGGCGTTCGCCACGCGGGGCCCAGCCGCGCAGCCGGGCGAGGTTCGTTTTGACCGCTGTTTCATCAAGAAAGACAACGCGTTCCGGCATCCGCGCAATGGCTGGCAAACGGTGTGTGAACCAGTCCTCACGTCGTCGCCTCACCTTGGCACGGTGACGTTCGGTAGCGACCAGTGACTTTTTTTGTGCGTGAACCCGAGACGCTTTAGCAGATGCCCGATAGCAGAGTGCTGGACCTGCAGTCCGGTTGCATCAGCAAGCGCATCACGCAGCTCAAACAGTGTGATATCAGGGTCTTGAGCAATCAACTCTTCGAAAAAACCAACATGGGGTGCCAATTTTCCTGACCCTTTTGGACGACCCTGTACGGCAGGATCAGCCCGGCCCGTCGTTTGGATCTGATGCCGCCACCGGGCGCCCGTTGCTGGCGACAGCTTCAAGCGTGCTGCCGCCGCTCGCCCGCTTAACCCTTCCTCAATATATCTCTGAAACCGCGCACGTAGCGCTGATGGCAAAGGTGCTGACATTGTTCATCCTCCCAAACAGGATGAATCACAATCAGGCCAGTTTGGGAATCCCCAGCGATTCAGGTTTTGTTAGAAACGCTTTAATAGGGCTATGAACGTCTTTGGGGAGAGATAAATATGCTGAAAACAATCTTGCTGGGCAGTTGCGTATTCGTTCAAGGCACCTTTGTACGGATGCTGCCAGACGGCCGTATGAGTGTGAATCTCGATGGTCGGATCTATTCGGGTGCGCCGGTCAAAGCGGCCTGAAGTTAGGGTCTGGACCCATTGATCTTACGTCGTCAGTTTGACAGATTTTTCCGCTGACAAGCAGCATCTGTGCAGGAATAGTGGTTCTATTTCAAACAGATGCGCCGCAGGCTGCGGGAAAATCCGTCAAACCCGCAGGGCGGAAATTTCACTTCATTTCAGTGGCTTGGGCCGCTTGCAAATAGAACCACTATTGGCAGCACGACCCAAACCACTGAAATTTCGTGAAATTGCCGCTGACAACGTAAGATCAATGGGTCCAGACCCTAACTCACGGAAAAGAAAAAGGGACGGCTCCTTGCGGGGCCGTCCCTTTTCTATTTCTGATCAGACGGATCACGCCAGCGTGCGTGTCACCTCTTCGCGTTCGAAAATCTCGATCACATCGCCTTCGCGAATGTCGTCATAGTTCTCGAACGCCATACCGCATTCCTGACCCGACTGAACATCCGACACTTCGTCTTTGAAGCGTTTCAGCGTTTTCAGCGTGCCTTCGTGGATCACAACGTTGTCACGCAGCAGACGCACACCAGCGCTGCGGCGTGCGACGCCTTCGGTCACCAGACAGCCTGCGACCTTGCCGACACCTGTGACCTTGAAGACCTCTTTGATATTGGCGTAACCAATGAAGTTTTCTTTGATCTCGTTGCTCAGCAGACCCGAAGCAGCCGCTTTCACGTCATCCACAAGGTCATAAATCACCGAATAATACCGGATCTCGACGCCCTTCTGGTTGGCAGTGTTGCGCGCGGATGCGTTCGCACGGACGTTAAAGCCCATGATCGGCGCGCCCGAAGCCTCGGCCAGACCCACATCGGTTTCGGTAATGGCACCAACACCCGAGTGCAGCACGCGCACGCGCACCTCGTCGTTGCCGATTTTCTCCATCGCCTGAACAATCGCTTCCGCAGAACCCTGAACATCGGCTTTGACCAGAATCGGCAGTTCGCTGACGTTTTCGTTTTCCTTGGCGTTCGCCATCAGCTGTTCCAGCGTCGTGGCGGCACCGGCAGCGGCGCGTTTGTCCTTGGCGGCTTTTTCGCGGTATTCAGCGATTTCGCGCGCCTGCGCTTCGGTTTCGGTCACGTTCAGCACGTCGCCCGCTTCGGGCGTGCCGTTCAGACCCAGAACCTCGACCGGAACCGACGGACCGGCTTCCTTGATACGCTCGCCCTTGTCGTTGATCAGCGCACGGACCTTGCCGTACTGCTCGCCCACAACAAAGATGTCGCCCTGACGCAAAGTGCCGTTCTGGATCAGAACCGTGGCCACAGGACCGCGACCCACGTCAAGCTGCGCCTCGATCACGGCGCCCTGGGCGGCGCGATTCGGGTTAGCTTTCAGTTCCAACAGTTCGGATTGCAGCGCGATGGCTTCCAACAGATCGTCCAGGCCGTCACCATTGATGGCCGACACTTCAACGTCCTGCACTTCGCCCGACATTTTTTCGACGATAACTTCGTGCTGCAACAGGTCGGTGCGCACTTTGTCAGGGTTTGCACCCGGTTTGTCGATCTTGTTGATCGCGACAATCATCGGAACCTTGGCGGCCTTGGCGTGGTTGATCGCCTCGACCGTCTGCGGCATCACGGCATCATCCGCTGCAACCACCAGAACCACGATGTCCGTCACCTGCGCACCGCGCGAGCGCATCGACGTAAACGCCGCGTGGCCCGGAGTATCAAGGAACGACAGAACGGCACCCGTATCGGTCACAACCTGATAGGCACCGATGTGCTGGGTGATGCCACCGGCCTCGCCCGCAACAACCTTGGCGTTGCGGATTGCGTCCAGCAGCGATGTTTTGCCGTGGTCAACGTGGCCCATGATCGTGATGACCGGAGGACGCGGTTGCAGATCTTCGGGTTTGTCTTCGACTTCGTGGATTACCTGTTCGACGTCAGCGTCGGACACGCGGTTCACGGTGTGGCCGAATTCTTCGATGATCAGCTCGGCTGTGTCGGCGTCGATGGTCTGGTTTTGCGTAACCATCATGCCCATTTGCATCAGCGATTTGACGACATCGCCCACGCGCTCGGCCATACGGTTGGCCAGTTCCGACACAACAATGGCTTCGGGCAGGTTGACGGTGCGCGTGACCTTTTCACGCTCGACCGAACCACCCATCGCTTTTTGGCGCGCACGCTCTTGCTTGCGCTTCATTGCGGCCATCGAACGCTGACGGCCCCCTTCGCCACCAGACAAAGCCTGGTTCAGCGTCAGTTTACCGGAACGGCGGCCATCGTCAGCACCCTTGTTACGGGCGTTGCGTTGATCGGCATCGCGATCCTTCTTGCGCGCGGCGTTCGCATCCTGCGGCGCAGGGCGCGACGGCGCGGCACGCTGGGGTTGGTCCACATCGGCAGGCGGCGGCGGTGCAGCAGCAGCCTGGGCAGCAGCCTCGGCTTCACGCTTCTTGCGCTCTTCCTCTTCGGCTTTCGCCTTCAGGCTTTCCTCGCGCTCGCGCTCTTCCTGCTCTTTGGCTTCCTGCTCGGCGCGGCGACGCTCGCGATCTTCGGCGCGTGCTTTTTCTTCCGCTTCGCGCGCGGCGGCCTCTTCGGCCTCACGCGACCGTGCAGCCTGAACGGCCTTCAGGCGACGTTCCATTTCCGCATCGGTAATCCCTGCGGGACGTTTGGCCGGATCACCCAGCGATGGATTGCCAGACCCACCTTTGGCCGCACCTGTCTTGGGCACCACAACGCGTTTGCGTTTGGTTTCGACGACGACGTTCTTGGTCCGCCCGTGGCTGAAACTCTGTTTCACATTCCCCGGACGCGCGCCACCGCGCAAACCCAATGTCTTTTTACCGTCTGTATCGCTCATCTAGCTCGTCTATCCTTCCAGATGGCCCCTGCCATCTATGCGTTTGGGCGCAAACCCTTCAGCCTTTGGGCTTCCTCTACAACACGTTGCGTGAGTCCACCAGAGGCGAGCGCCCCATGTATCACAGTTTGACGTCCGAATGCCAAACCCAATTCATCCGCGCTGAGCCAGCCGATGTAGCTGCCATAGTGCGGAGTGCTCAGTTTTGTCTTACCGCGGGCAGAACCGTCCACAGCCTGGATCAACACTTCGGCCTCTTCGGTCTGAAGCCAGGTCTTGACCTTTTCATAGCCCGCCACGGCGCGCCCCGATTTACGGGACAGTGCTATCAGGTCGACAACACGGCGCGCCAACTGCCGCTCCACTTCGTCCACCAGATCTTCTTGTACCGTGACCTGCATTTTCGCACCGCGCGAAAACAGCTTTTTGGTCACGGCCTTTTGTATCGCATCCCGATCCGCCGCGACATAAATGCCCCGGCCCGGCAGTTTTCCTGCAATATCAGGGAAAATCTGCATATCAGGGCCCACCACGAACCGGACCAACCCATATTTAGGCTGGACCTCGCCCGTGGCAATGCACTTGCGTTCTGGACCGTCTTCACGGTCTTTGGTGGCGCCACCGCGTGCCATCAGCGTCCTCCGAAGCCCCCGATCAGGCCTCGGCTTCCTCCGACTCTTCGCCGTCCTCGTCGCCAAGATCTTCATCGTCGGCTTCCAGCTCGGTCGGATCGACCCAACCCAGCAGAACGCGCGCGGTCATGATCAAGGTCTGCGCTTCTTCCAGGCTTACGTCGAAGGGCTCCAGCACACCGTCGTCCTTGACGCGTTCGCCATTGACCGTGGTCCAGCCGCCGGCCAGTTCCCAGTCAGCGCAGGTGGCAAAGTCTTCCAGCGTTTTGACGTCGTCCTTGGCCAGTGCCTCGATCATTTGGGGTGTCAGACCCTCAAATTCAACCAGGCTGTCTTCAACACCCAGTTCACGGGCGGCGGCAAGGGCAGCTTTGTTCTGCTCGGACAGCACGTCACGGGCGCGGGCTTGCAGTTCGTTCGCAGTGTCCGAATCAACCCCGTCAATGACCAGCAGTTCGTCCTGCTCGACATAGGCGACCTCTTCAAGGCTGGTGAACCCTTCGGCAACCAGCAACTGTGCAAAGAATTCGTCCAGATCCAGATTGTCCATGAACAGCTTGGTGCGCAGTTCGAATTCGGCCTGACGACGGGCCGATTCTTCGGCTTCGGTCATGATGTCGATGTCCAGACCGGTCAACTGCGACGCCAGACGCACGTTCTGGCCACGACGGCCAATCGCCAGCGACAGCTGCTCTTCGGGAACCACAACTTCGATCTTGCCCGCTTCTTCGTCCAGAACAACCTTGGTCACTTCTGCCGGTTGCAGCGCGTTCACAAGGAACGTGGGCTGGTCGTCGTTCCACGGGATAATGTCGATCTTTTCACCCTGAAGCTCGTTCACAACGGCCTGAACCCGGCTGCCGCGCATACCGACGCAGGCGCCGACGGGGTCAATCGAGTTGTCATAGCTGATCACGGCAATCTTGGCGCGCGAACCGGGGTCACGGGCAACGGCCTTGATCTCGATGATGCCGTCATAAATCTCGGGCACTTCCATCTTGAACAGCTCGGCCATGAATTCCGGCGCGGTACGCGACAGGAAAATCTGCGGGCCGCGCTGCTCGCGGCGCACGTCCTTGATATAGACGCGGATACGGTCGTTCGGGCGATAGCTTTCGCGGCCGATTTTCTCGTTGCGACGCAGGATCGCCTCACCCGCGCCCACATCGACGATGACGTTGCCGTATTCCTCGCGTTTGACCAGACCGTTGATGATCGTGCCTGCGCGATCCTTGAATTCTTCGTACTGGCGGTCACGCTCGGCCTCGCGGACCTTTTGCAGGATCACCTGCTTGGCCGACTGCGCAGCGATGCGGCCCATTTCCACGGGCGGCACTTCTTCGACCAGCGTATCGCCAATCACGGGATCGGCCATGTACTGTTTGGCCTGCTCGACAGTGAACTCGGCCTGATAGTTTTCCAGCTCGTCATCTGCAACCACGGTGCGCACGCGCGTAAACGTGGCGCGGCCGGTCTTGCGGTCGATGGCGACACGAATGTCCATTTCAGCGCCGTAGCGGCTTTTGGCGGCACGGGCGAGCGACTCTTCCATCGCCTCGATGACCAGACCGGGGTCGATCATCTTTTCACGCGCAACGGCCTCGGCGGTTTGCAACAGCTCAAGCTGGTTTGCAGATGTAATTGCCATCAGTCTTTCTCCTCATCGGACCCTTCGGTCTCAATATCGTCAAATGCGTCTTCGTTCAGAACACCGGCCTGTTTGCGCTGGCGCAGCATTTCCTTGATCAGGTCGTCGGTCAGCACCAGTTTGGCATCGCTGAGCCATTCGAATTTCAGGCCGATCGTGCCTTCGTCGATGTTGATCAACACCTCGTCGTCCTCGACACCGGCCAACTCGCCCTTGAACCGGCGGCGACCGTCGATCAGCTCGTCGGTTTCCAGCTTGGCCTCGTAACCCTCGAAGGTCGCAAAATCCTTCAGCCGGGTCAGCGGACGGTCGATGCCGGGGCTGGACACTTCCAGCGTATAGGCATCCAGAATCGGGTCTTCGACGTCCAGCGTGGCGCTGACGGCGGTCGAAATCTCGGCCAGATCATCCACCTCGATCCCGCCATCGGGACGTTCGGCCATGATCTGAAGGATCGATTCCTTGCCGCTCATCAGGCGGACACGCACCAGCTCGAAGCCCAGATCCTCGATCACCGGTGTGATGATCTCGGCCATGCGGCGGTCGATGGCAGCTTTGGCAATCAGGTCGTTTACGGTCACGTTCTTATTTCCAAGCAGTTTCTGGCAGACACAAAAAAACGGGCGCGCGGCCCGTTGCTCTTTCTCGGTGGAGCGTCGGGTTTGGACCCCAGCGCGCCGCTGTTAAGGGCGTATACGCCGACAGGCCTGCAACTACAAGCCCCCTTGGATTACACCCGCCACCAGCGTTCCGCCATACGCAGATCGTCCAGCGCCTGCCGTGTGCCAATTTCCGCCGGAACGCCGATGTCGCGGTGTACGATCTGCTGGCAGCGGGCGGCGTCAGGCAGGTACATGAACGCACGGTCATCGGCCAACGCCTCGGCGCCCGAGACATCAGCGGCATCCACCAATCCGGCGCGCAACGCCTCGGCGCGCACCTCTTGCGCGGGAATCGATACGAATTCGACCGTGTCAAACCAACCCGCCCTGTCGTTCTTATAATGGTCCGTTACGCGCACGCCGATAAACTGGCGACCCGAATCGAATTTCTGAACACGATAAAGACCCGTTCCAACCCCTTGCGCCCAGGCTTTTGTATCCGCCGGACGGATCAGCACACCCGACAACAGATAGGGCAGATCGGCCTGCGCCTGCGTCAGTTGCACCACCACACGTCCCATACCGTCAGCGCGCACGGTGCCGTCTATGTGGCCAGACAGGCTGGCGACAACATCCTGCGCGCGCAGCGTGGTGTCATCGTGAAACATCACGCCATTGCGCAGATCAAAGGCCCAGGTATGGCCGCCATCGGTGCCCGACCATCCCGTCGCCAGCGCCCCGCGCAAACTGCCATCTGCGGCCACTTCGGTCAGCGCCTCGAACACCGTGTGCTGGGCCGCCATCATGAACAGCCCGTTCGGCGCCCGATTCCATCCGTCGTCGCGTGACGCCCCCGACAGTGCCGCACGCAACCGCCCGCCCGAACGCGGCACCATCTGTGCCTGCACGCCGGTGGCCGCCAGCAAGGCCGCAGCCGCACCCGAAGCAAACAATGCACGCCGGTCCATCCGCTTCATCCCATCAACTCCGTCTGGCCGATGCGGTCCATGGTGCGCACCAGTTCCGAACTGATCCCAGGTTCGGACAGCGCATGGCCCGCATTGCGCACCATTTTCAGCGTGCCACGGGGCCAGCGTTGCACGATGGCATAGGCGCTGTCGGGTGGGCAGATCATGTCATAACGGCCCTGCACCACGGTCCCCGGAATATCAGCAATGCGGTCCATGTTGGCCAGAATCTGGCCGTCAAACTCAAGAAAGCCGCCATTGATGAAATAGTGGCTCTCGAGCCGCGAAAAGGCCCGCGCATATTCACCCGGCGCTTCGCCGCCCATGCCGTTGCTGTGGATCGAAGCCAATGCATTTTCCCACGACGCCCAGGCGCGGCCGTATTTGGTTTCTTCCATCCGGTCGCCGCTGAACAGCCGCTTGTGGTAGGCCGCCACCAGATCGCCACGCTCGTCCTCGGGGATCAAAGCGACAAAGCGCGCCCAGACCTCGGGCCAGAACTTGCCCGCGCCGCCGCCATAGAACCAGTCGATCTCGGCCTTGGTCATGGTAAACACGCCGCGCAACACCAGCTCGCGCACGCGGTCGGGATGGGTCTGGGCATAGATCAACGCCAGCGTGGCCCCCCAGCTGCCACCGAACGCGATCCACCTGTCGATGCCCAGCGCCTCGCGGATCATCTCGATATCATGCACCAGATGCCAGGTTGTGTTGTTGTCGATCACCGCATGGGGGCGCGACCGTCCGCAGCCGCGCTGATCGAACAGCACCACGCGAAACAAAGCTGGATCGAAATACCGCCGCATCGTCGGGCTGCACCCGCCGCCGGGGCCACCGTGCAAAACCACCACAGGAATCCCTGACGGATTGCCGCACTGTTCGACATAAATCTTGTGCCCGTCGCCCACATCCATCATCCGCTGGTCGAAAGGGTCGATCGGCGGGTACAGATATTGCACTGCGCGTTTTTGATCCGGGTACTTGTCCATGACCGTCCTATATAGGGTGCAAGGAACAATTGAGCATATGGAGAGCAGAATGCAAGCGCATCACGGCACCGTTGATCCCGCAGAGGTCGCTAAATTCGAAGCGATGGCCGCCGAATGGTGGGATCCCACGGGGAAATTCAAGCCGCTGCACATGCTCAACCCCTGTCGGCTGGACTATATCACCACGCAGATCGCCGCCGAGTTTGACCGGGATCTGAAAGCGCCCGATGCCTTTGCGGGCCTGCGCATTCTGGACATCGGCTGTGGCGGTGGGCTGCTGGCCGAACCGATGGCGCGACTGGGCGCCGATGTTGTGGGGGCCGATGCCGCGGCGGGCAACATTCCGGTGGCGCAGGTTCATGCGCAGCAATCCGGGCTCGAGATCGACTATCGCCACACCACAGCCGAAGACATGGCCGCAGCGGGCGAACAGTTCGACGTGGTGCTGAACATGGAAGTCGTCGAGCACGTGTCCGACCCTCTGGCCTATCTGACCGCCTGTCGCGAGTTGCTGAAACCGGGCGGGCTGCACATCTGTTCAACCCTGAACCGCAACCCGAAATCCTTTGCCATGGCCATTATCGGTGCCGAACACATCATGCGCTGGCTGCCCAAGGGCACCCATGAATGGTCAAAGTTCATTACCCCGGACGAGCTGTTTGACTTGCTCGCACGCGCGGGGCTGGAACCGGTCGACCGGCAGGGATTCGTGTTCAATCCGCTGACATGGGCGTGGCGTCTGTCGGATCGGGATCTGAGCGTGAACTATGTCACAGCCAGCCTGAAACCGCGCTAGGGCTTATCCGCCAATTGGTTGCGCAACTCGCGCAGCGTCGGAATCGCCGCACGCACCTGATCTTCGCCAACCTTGTCGACCAGATCGCGGAACAGCGGCGCAATGGCCGACACGGCAGCGTCGCGGGCCTGTGCGCCTGCGGGGCTGATCGCCACGAGCTTGCGCCTTGCATCATCCCAATCGGGCCGGATGTGGATGTAACCCTGCCATTGCAGCTTGCGCAGCGTGTTGGTCATCGCGCCGCGCGTCACGTTGAATGTCTCGGCGAGTTGCGCAGGCGTGCGTTCGCCGTGATGCCACGCCAGGCTGTTCAGAACCGAAAAGTGCGAAATTTCCATGCCTTTGGGCAGCACCCGCCCCAATCGGGTGCGCACAGTTTGATCGGCGGCCAGAACCTCGCTGAACAGCGTGATGGCCAATGCGTCCTTTTCCTGTGTCATATGCCTTTCGGGCTCATGGTCCGTCAAATTCACGTGCGTTTTCCAGCGCCGGAATGCGGCGGCGGGCGTCCGTGACCCTGTCAATATCCAGATCGAACACCGAAAATCCCGGCTCCGTACCTGCGTCGACTATTACATCGCCCCACGGGTCAACCACAAGGGAATGCCCAAAAGTTGTGCGCCTCTGACCCGACGTCGCGGGATGTGTACCCGTCTGTGCCGGCGCCAGAACCCAAGCGCCGCTTTCGATGGCCCGCGCCCGCAACAGGCTGTGCCAGTGCGCGGCCCCGGTGACGGGCGAAAACGCCGATGGATAGACCAGAACCTGCGATCCCGACTGCACCAACGCCCGCGACAAATGACCAAAGCGCATGTCATAGCAGGTGGCCATACCCAACCGGAAACCCGGCATATCGGCCACCACCGCACGGGTGCCGGGCCGATAGCCTGCGGATTCGCGATAGGTTTCGCCATCGCCAATCTGCACATCGAACATATGGATCTTGTCATAGCGCGCGCGAATGCCGCCATCCGGCCCGATCAGGAACTGACGGTTGGCAAAGCGTCCGTCCGCATCGTCGGTCTTGACCGCAAGCGACCCGATCAGCAGCCAGATGCCAAGTGCAGCCGCCTCGGCCCGCAGTCCTGCCAGCGTTATATCTGACGATTCGTCCTGCAACACCGACCGCTGGTGGTCACGGTTCATCGAAATGCAGTTGGTGACCTCGGGCGTCAGCACAAACTGCGCGCCCGCCTTCACCGCGGCGCGCAGCAGCGCCTTGGTCTGCTCCAGATTGGCCGCCGGATCATCCCCGACGTTCAGTTGTAGCAGCGCAGCCTTCATCAGGCAGCCAGCAGCGCGTCCAGCTTGCCCTGACGCTCCAACGCAAACAGATCGTCACAACCGCCCACATGGTCGTTGCCGACAAAGATTTGCGGCACAGTGCGGCCCCCGTTGGCGCGCTGGATCATCTCGGCCTTGCGCTCGGGGTTGGACATGACGTCGACTTCGACAAAATCCACGCCCTTCTGATTCAACAGCTGCTTGGCACGATGACAAAAGCCGCAGATCGGCGTGGTGTAAATTTCGACAGGTTTCATGGCGGTTTCCTGGATAAAGGTCGTTTTCCTTTATCTAGGGGTCTTTTGTCACGCGCGCCAGTACCACAACGCAGACCCGCCCTGCACCTGCGTCCTTCAGGGTGCGCGTTGCTTCCCCCAAAGTGGCCCCCGACGTCATAACATCATCAACCAGCAGCACCGGACGGCCGGCGACAATGCGGTGCGCCCGCCTGGAGTTCAGGCCCAGCACGCCGTCCAGCGTCGCCTGTCGCTGTACACGGTCCATGCCGTCCAGACTGCGGGTGCGGCGCTTGCGCACCAGCAGGTCAAGACAGACCGGCAGTTGCAACCGCTCAGCCATCGCCCGTGCCAACAGAGCCGACTGATTGTAACGGCGCATCAACAGGCGTGTCCAATGCAGCGGCACCGGAACCACCAGTGTGTCAGGCGTCACAATATCCTGCACCGCCCGCGCCATCCATCCGCCCGCAGGCACAACCACCTCTTGCTTGTCGGCGTGCTTCAGCCCCAGAACAAGGCTGCGTGCCCGATCGCGATAGACCAGCGCCGCGCGCCCCTGATTCCAGGGTGGCGGATGGGACAAACAACCATCACAGTGCGCCGCATCCGCGCCCTGCTGTCCGGGCAAGGGGCCGCCGCAGGAATCACATATGGCACCGCCCACAAATGGTGTGTCGCGCCAGCAACTGCCGCACAAGCCAAAGTCGTCATTCACCACAGTCCCGCATCCCAGACATCGCGCCGGATAAACAATGGAAAGGGCCGTTTGTAACCGCGTCGCAACCATTCTATCTAAGCTCCATGAACGCACCTGCACCCTTGACCGACACCGCCGCCCTGACCGCCCGCCGCCGCCGGGCGCGGGCCGATGCCATGTTCCTGCACCACACGGCGCGGGAGGAAATTCAGGATCGTCTGGAACTGGTTAACAGGGCGTTTAAACACGCTGTGGTTGTCACAGGATTTCCGCAGCTGTGGGAAAACCTGTCCGCTGACTGCGCTATTGTTTCCGAACAGGAAACGCTGCCCTTGCAGCCAGCCGCGCATGATCTGGTTGTACATGCCATGGGATTGCACTGGGCCAATGATCCGGTTGGACAACTGATCCAGTGCCACCGCGCGCTAAAGCCGGACGGTCTGTTTCTGGGCGTGTGTTTCGGTGGTCAAACCCTGCACGAATTGCGCGCCTGTCTGGCAGAAGCCGAAGTGGCGCAGACCGGCGGGCTGAGCCCGCGCATCGCCCCGATGGGCGAAGTGCGCGATCTGGGCGCTTTGCTGCAACGGGCCGGCTTTGCCCTGCCGGTCGCAGACGTGCTGACGCAACGGGTCGAATACAAATCCCCCCTGCACCTGATGCATGACCTGCGCGCCATGGGCGAGACCAACGCGCTGACAGGACGTCTGCGCAGACCCACGCGAAAGGCAGTGATGACGGACGCGATGGCGCGCTATCAGTCAGCATTCGGCACCGACACGGGCCGCGTCACAGCCACCTTCGATCTGGTGTTCCTGGCCGGATGGGCGCCCGATGCCAGCCAGCCAAAGGCGCTGCGCCCCGGATCAGCCCAACAAAGACTGGCGGATGCGCTCAATGTCGCAGAGCGGCCCTTGCCAGATTGAACTCGTGACAAAACCCGCTATGTCTCTGGCGACCCGAACAGCGGAAAATCTCATGCCCGATACCCAGCCCGTCGCCCAAAGCCCTGCCCACGCAACGCCAGATCATCCGGCCATCCCCGCCGAGCGAGTCGGCGTTCTGCTGGCCAATCTGGGCACGCCGGACGGCTATGACTATTGGTCGATGCGCCGCTATCTCAGCGAATTCCTGTCCGACCGCCGCGTGATCGATTACTCACCCTGGCTGTGGCAACCGCTGTTGCAGACCGTGATTCTGACAAAGCGGCCCTTTAGTTCGGGCAAAGCCTATAAATCCATCTGGAACGAGGCCGAGAACGAAAGCCCCCTGCTGACCATCACCAAGGCGCAAACCGCAGCAATCGCGAAATCCATGCAAGACCGTTTTGGCGATAGCGTGATGGTCGATTACTGCATGCGGTACGGCAATCCGTCGACAGCCTCCAAAGTGCGCGCACTGACCGAAGCAGGCTGTCGCAAGATCCTGTTTTTCCCGCTGTATCCGCAATACGCAGGCGCGACATCGGCCACCGCCAACGATGCGTTCTTTGACGCATTGCAAAAGGAAACCTGGCAGCCCGTGGCCCGCACGGTTGCGCCCTATTTCGACCGGGCCGATTACATAGACGCGCTTGCCCAGTCGATCGAACGCGGCTACGCGCAGGCCGCCAAACGGCCCGATATTCTGCTGTGTTCCTATCATGGTGTGCCCCAGCGGTATCTGACGCAGGGCGATCCCTATCACTGCCAATGCCACAAAACGACGCGACTGCTGAAAGAGCGGCTGGGCTGGGACGATACCGAGATCATGACCACTTTCCAGTCCAAGTTCGGCCCCGAAGAGTGGCTGCAACCTTACACCGTGGAAGAAGTCGCGCGGCAGGCCAAGGCGGGCAAGAAATCAATCGCCGTGTGTGCGCCAGCATTCTCGGCGGATTGCATCGAAACACTGGAAGAGATCAACGAAGAAATTCGTGAAAGCTTTGAACATGCAGGTGGCGAAAGCTTTACCTATATTCCCTGCCTGAACGACGAACCGGCGCATATTCAGGCACTGTCGAACGTGATTGCGGAGAACCTGCGCGGCTGGCTGGTCTAGCGGCGTCCGCGCGGCCCCGCCGACAAACCAATCACGGGACAAAAAAAAGGCGGCACCGAAGCACCGCCTTTTCTATTGGTGCGAAGCGTCGCTTAGTCAGCAACAGCTGCAGCCACCAGTGCCAGAAGCAGCAGGGGCAGCAGGATGCCGGAGGACGAAGAAGTAGCTTCTTCAACCACGACGGGTGCTTCGATGATCGGATCGGCAGGAGCGCCGGCGAATGCGGTAGTTGCAGCAGCTGTCAGAGCGGCGGCGAGAACGAGTTTTTTCATGTTAACCTCCAGAAAAAGCGCGCCAGCAAATGTGCAGACGCGCACCCAAGACTTACCTCGTATCTCTTTGTAAACAGCAATCTAAGGCGATTGCAAACCCACTTTGCCGTGCAACCCGTGCTAATCAATCCGATGTCGTCAAATTAGCAACACTTGTGTGCCCACTTTGGCCATGGCGAACAATTCCTGAATATGTTCGTTGTAAAGACCGATGCATCCGTTGGAAGATTTACGGCCAATCTTGCGCGTGTCATGGGTTCCGTGGATCCGGTAATAGGTCCAGCTCAGATACAAAGCATGTGTTCCCAAGGGGTTGTCTGGGCCGGGACCGATATAGTCAGGCCACTCGGGGTTGCGCTGTTGCATCGACGGTGTCGGGCGCCAGCTGGGCCCCTCGACCTTTTGCACAACACTTGTGCGACCGCGGCGGGTCAGGTCATCGGTCAGCGGTACGCTGGAGGGATACAGTTTATAGACGGAACGGTCTTCGTTCCAGAAATGCACGGCACGGCTGTCAATATCGACAAGAATAGCGCCCTTTTTCAGGTTATCGAAATAAGGCTGCCAGTCGAGCGTGCGAAAGCTCGAAATGTTGCGACGTACAGATTGCGTAGGATCACGCTCGGCCTGACCCGCAGGAATCTGTGCAAGTGCGGGCGTTGCAAGCAACGCAGCAGACCCCGCCAAAAAGGCGCGACGGTTCTTGAATTCAAAACGCTTGCTGGACATTTTATGTCTTCCTGTTCTGCGAATAATGCATTTACCCTTGTATATATGGCCCGAAAGACGCAGTCGCAATTCAAACAACCGTCATCTGGCAAGCTCACGCCGATGTGCGTTTGAATTGCCACGCACAGCACTGTATCCCATTGCAAAACCAATCGACTGGAGCCTGTTATGATCCGTATTGTCTCCCTGCTTCTTGCAGGCCTTCTGGTGCTGAGCGCTTGCGCTGCTCCACCCTCGCAGCCAACACTCACATCGGACGGACGTCCGGCGCCAAAACTCTACCGCATCCGCGCGGGGGACACGTCAAAACTGCAATACCGTATGCTTGATTCGGTCAACGCAATGCGTCAGGCCCAAGGGGCCGCACCTGTCGAGCTGAACCCGCAGTTGAACGCCGCCGCCGCGACCCATTCGCGCGACATGTCGGTGCAAAACCGCCCCTGGCACTTTGGTTCGGACGGATCTTCGCCCATTGATCGCCTGCAACGCGTTGGCTACCCGGGGCGTCTTGTCGGCGAAAACATCTCGGAAACATACGAATCAGAGCTGGAAACGCTGGCTGCATGGATGGACCAGCAAGACACCCGTCGCACGATTCTGGCGCGTGACGCCAGCCAGATGGGCTTTGCGTGGTATCAGGAAAACAACGGCAAAATCTGGTGGACGCTGGTCATGGCCAACCCCAACAGCACTGCAATCGTACCGTTGGCCAACCCGACCGCGTCGCGTCGGGTCCCTGCGCGCGTGGATCAAACCACAACGTCTCAGGACGATGCCGCAGGCATTGTTGCAACAACCGAATAAACGGCTGATCTCGCGGCGGGCCACCGGCCCGTCGCCACCGCGCGCTTAAGGATTGATCTGGATCGGTGTCCCGTCGCCAACCATGGCATAGATATCTTCAATCTCTTTGTCGGTCACAGCGATACAACCCCAGGTCCAGTCGTTCTGCCCCTTTTTCCGCTTCTCCGAATTTCCGTGAATAAAGATGTCGCCGCCAGGGCTTTTACCCATGGCTTCGGCCGCTGCGCGGTCGGCTTGGTTCGGATAGGAAATGCCGACAGACAGGTGGAACTTGCTGTTCGGATTGCGCCGGTCAATCAGATACACGCCCTCGGGGGTGCGTCCGTCGCCCTCAAAGAACTTGTGGCCAATTGGCGCAAATCCCAAATCAATGGTATAGGCTTTCAGCACCCGGTCCTTGTGCAGCAGGAACATCTCGCGCTTGGACTTGTTCACCACCACAAATGTCACGGCAGGACCGTTGTAGCGTTTGAATTTGCTGGGGGTACACGCGGGCACAATCGCCGCCGCAACGCCGCCAAGGATCAGTGCCCTGCGTTTCATCGTAATCGTCCTGCCTTGTGTGCCCGTTATCAGGCTACCATTTACTGCGCGGTATTCGTACACCGAATCCGCGTATTCACCAAGCCGTTATCGCTTAAAAACAGGTCAGGCCCGCGTCAACTTGCCGACCAGTTCCACATGTGACGACCAGCGAAACTGGTCCACCGGCTGCACCCATTCCAGCACAAAGCCTGCCGCGACCAACTGTGCTGTGTCTCGCGCAAATGTCACCGGATTACACGAGACATAAGCCACGGTTTTCACGCTGCTTTCGATGATCTGCGCGACCTGAGCGGCAGCCCCTGCCCGCGGCGGGTCGATCACCACGGCATCAAATCGTTTCAACTCATCCGGCAGCAAGGGACGCCGGAACAGGTCGCGCGCCTCGGAGGTCAGGGGGCGCAAACCGCCCGCCGCGCGCCAGCCTGCCGCCAGCGCAGCCGTCATTTCGGCGTCGCCTTCAACCGCGTGCACTTCGGCATGGGCCAGCAAGGGAAAGCTGAAGGTGCCGCAGCCTGCGAACAGGTCCGCGACCGACTTGGCCCCTGCACAAATTTCCATCACCAACGCCTGCAAGGCATGTTCGCCGTGCACCGTGGCCTGCAGGAATGTGCCGGGTGGAGGCACGACCCGCGCCGCGCCAAAGGTCTGGAACGCCTGCCCGCGTGCGGCAATCACTTCGCCGTCCCACGCCAGACGGCACAACCCGTGCGTCTCGGTTGCCTGCGCCAATTGAATGCGCAGCGGACCGTCCAGCGGCTTGCCGCCCTGCACCGAAATGTCCAGCCCCTCGCCCGACAGGGTTGCGGCGACCGACATCTCGGCCTTGCGGCTGGAGCCGACCAGCGCCAGCGCCTTGGCCACCTCAAGCGCGGGCAACAGCGCGGGGTCGACCAGCAGGCAATCGGTCACTTCGACAATCACACCGGACGCACGGCCGTGAAACCCTGCGGTTGCGCCCTTTTTGGTGCGTTTCACCGAAAACGTCGCCCGTCTGCGCGACTGCGCGGGCGAGGTCAGCGTCGGGCGCACCTCGGTTTCCAGACGGTGGGCAGACAGCGCCGCCTTGACCACATCCGCCTTGAAATCCGCCACCAGCGCATCGCTGGCGTGCTGCAACTGGCAGCCGCCGCAGCTTTTGTAATGGCGACAGGGGGCCGCGACGCGGTCGTCCGACGGCACTTCGATGCGCACGTCGGTCAGTTGCGAGTCATTCAGCGTCCCGCTGACCACTTCGCCGGGCAACGTGCGGGGAACAAAAACCGGGCCTTCGGCAATGCCGTCGCCCTGATGTCCAAGGCGTATGATTGTGTGTTGTGTCATAGCGCGTTCCTTAGCGCGAAGCGTCGCCACACAGAAGCCCCATCGAACAGTTGCACCCGTCGCGAATTTGGCAGACCAATACGCGACACCCCAAAGGACATCAAAATGCCGTCACCGCTTGCCCCCCTGCTGGAAGACATCCGCGCCCGATTTGCCCATGTCGACGAATGCCCCTTTGCCGGGCCGCGCATCTTTTTCGAAAACGCAGGCGGCGCGCTGACGCTGAAATCGGCCGTCGAGACCTCGGCCAAGTTTGCAGCCATCCCCGACAACCAGGGACGCGACAACCCGGCGGCCAAGGCGCTGGTCGGGATCATCCAGACGGCCAAGGCGGATATGGCCACATTCTTCAACGCGCCCTCGGGCCAGTTCTTTGTCGGTGAAAGCGGCACCGAACTGTTGTTTCGACTGATCCGCACGGCGGTGATGGGTGCAAAGGGCACGGTGATCGGGTCCACCATCGAACACCCTGCCTCGCGCAGTGCCGCGCAGATCTGGGCGAAAAACGCCGGTGTAGACTATATCAGCGTGCCCCATGACGCCGCACGCGGGCTGGTCACCGCACAGGATTACGCCGCCGCGATGACGCCGGATGTGCGCGTCGCCACGATCCTGCACACCTCGCCCGTGACCGGCATGGGCATGGACATTGCAGCGATTTCACAAACCATTCGCGCCGTGTCGCCCGATTGCCTGATCATCGTGGACGGTATTCAGCACGCCAGCCACGGCGGCATCGACATCGCAGCCGCAGGCATCGACGGCTATGTGGTCAGCCCATACAAAGTCTTCTCGCGCCACGGTTATGGCGTGGCATGGGCATCCGACCGGCTGAGCCAGCAACCGCTTGAGGCGTTGATGGGCGGGCCATCGGAAAACTGGGAAATGGGCACCCGCGACACCGGCGCCTATGCGACATTTTCGGATGTGGTTGCCTATTTCGACTGGCTGGGCGGACAGGTGTCCGACGCCACCGACCGCCGCGCGCGGATCGAGGCGGCAGGCCAGGCCATCCACGCCCACGAAAAACACCTGACCGACACCATGCTGAACGGCACCGGCAATCTGCCCGGTCTGACCGACCTGCCCGGCGTGCAGATCATCGGCGGCAACGACAATCCGGCGCGCGAGGGTCTGGTTTGCTTTGCCATGGACGGAATGCCCGCTACGGATATCGTCGCCCGCCTGAACGATCAGGGCATTCGCACCCATGTGCGCAAGGCTGACCACTATTCCGGCAACGTGCTGGACCCGCTGGGTCTGCCCGCTGCGGTGCGCGTGTCCCTGTGCCATTACAACTCAGAGGCTGAAGTCACCGCCTTTCTGTCAGCCATGAAAAAAATGTCCGACGAGGCCTGAGCGAACTGCGCGCCTTGCCATTCCCGCGCATAGGTTCAAAACTATCACCATGACACTTTCCCGACGCATCACCGCCAAACGCGATGACCTGATCCAGCTGACGCAGGACCTGATCCGCATTCCCACGCTGAACCCTCCAGGTGAGAATTACCGCGAGATCTGCGAATTTCTGGAAAAACGCCTGAGCAAACACGGATTTCAGACTCAATTGATCCGCGCCCATGGCACACCCGGCGACAGTGATCGTTACCCTCGCTGGAACATCGTGGCGCGCCGCGAGGGGACGCAAACAGGCGAGTGCATACACTTCAACAGCCACACCGATGTGGTCGAGGTCGGTCAGGGCTGGACCTTTGATCCCTTTGGCGGCGACATCTCGGACGGCAAGATCTACGGGCGCGGGGCCTGCGACATGAAGGGCGGGCTGGCCGCGTCGATCATCGCCGCCGAAGCCTTCATCGAAGAGCATCCGAATTTTCAGGGTGCCATCGAAATCTCGGGCACGGCGGACGAGGAATCGGGCGGTTATGGCGGTGTTGCCTATCTCGCAGAGCAGGGATTTTTCGACCCTAACAAGGTGCAACACGTCATTATCCCCGAGCCCTTGCAAAAGGATCGCATCTGTCTGGGCCACCGCGGCGGCTGGTGGGCCGAGATCGAAACCAAGGGAGAGATTGCCCACGGTTCGATGCCGTTCCTAGGGGACTGCGCCGTGCGCCACATGGGCGCCGTCCTGTCCGAATTTGAAACCAAACTGTACCCGGCGATGGCCGCACGGTTCACCGAAATGCCCGTGGTGCCCGAAGGCGCGCGGCAGTCGACGATGAACATCAACTCGATCCACGGCGGACAAAAGGAACAGACCGACGATTTCACCGGCCTGCCCGCGCATTGCGTCCCCGACAGCTGCCGCATCGTGATCGACCGGCGCTATCTGGTCGAGGAAACGCTGGATCAGGTCCGTGACGAGGTAAAGGCGCTGCTGGAAGGTTTGCGCGAAACCCGGCCCGATTTTGAATATGAACTGACCGAGCTGAACAGCGTGATCCCGTCGATGACGGACAAGAGTGCCCCCGTTGTAGAGACTGTTGCGAAAGCAATCGAGGATGTGATGGGCAAGCCGCCGACCTATGTGGCGTCGCCCGGGTCCTACGACCAGAAACACATCGACCGCATCGGCAAGCTGAAGAACTGTATCGCCTATGGTCCCGGCCTGCTGGAACTGGCGCACAAGCCCGACGAATACATCGGAATCGACGACATGGTGGACAGCGCCAAGGTCATGGGCGCCGCGTTAGAGACGCTTTTGCTGCCCAAGGGCTAGCCTTCGGCCGACACCCCGAAGATCGCGATGGCAATGCCCAGCACGGCAAGGGCGGCAAAGCCCACGGCCTTGGGCCGCCCGCCAGCGTTTTGCCACGCTCCAATCGCCGCAATCGCGGACTGTATCGCGTAGTACAGCGCAAAAGCGCGCGAGGCGTAGCTGATGATTTCGAACACGCTGGCGGCCCATGTCAGCACCAGCCCGATGGCCACCAGCACGGCATAGCCCACACGGGTCGTCACACGTCCGCCGGTCAGTTCGGCAATCAAACCGCCGGAACCACCCGTATCGGCCACCGCCGCGCTGAACTGGGCGCTGATCGCCGCCGCGATCAGCAACAGCGGCAGGATTGGCGCGACAACGGCCATCAAGTCGATAATAGCCGTTTCGCTCAGCTGTATGGTGCCGGGTTCCATCGCATAGGTCAGAAGCAGGATGTAGATCATATAAATTGCCGTCGACAGCCACTGCGCCAGCTTCATCGACCGTATCCGCTCGGGTGCGCTGTAATCCGCACCCAGATACCGCGATGTTTCAAACCCCTGAACAGTCACCAGCAGCCCCGCAAAGAGCGTCAGCGCATGGATGCCACCCACCTGTGCAGGCTTGGCAATCAGATCACCGGCGACAGCCGTGTTGACAAAATACCAGCCCAGCCCGAACAACAGCCCCGCGATAATGGCCAGCTTTACCCCGACCGAAATCTGTTCGACCCGTTCAAGTGCGTGAAACCCTTTGGTCCAGCCAATCATCAGGATCACCGCAAAAACACCGCTGGTCACCAGCTTGGCGTCAACAGGTGTGTTCAACGGCGTCATGCTGACGGCAAAAGAGCCCAGCAAATTAAGATAGTAAGCCACGGAAATCACATAAGAAAAAGCCAGTGCCCATGATGCAAGTGTCTCAAGCGCATTTTCTGTGGTGTTGCGCGCGCTCACCTCGTCGGCCCTGCGTGCAATGTTGAACCGGATCGCCGCGCCGAAACAGTAGGCCATCAGACACAAGACCAGCATGACCAACGGCGCGTATTTGCCATAGGACGAATCAAGGATCGGCCCCAGCACCAGAAACCCGCTGCCGATGATTGACGCCAGGGGGGTGATCGCGGCGCGCCACAGGCGGGCCTGCGCCAGTTTGGGATACAGCAGCAATGCCCCTGCGCCGACAGTCACCAGAACAATAAATGCGTTCAACATGAAACGTACCTCTTTACCCCACACAGCGCATGACTGTTTTTCAGCACATGCGCCAGCCCGACTTTTGCAACCTGCGCGTCATATGCACCGTCAAAACGCCGTTTCGGATGCCAGCGCCAGACCTTCGACAATGCCGGTCAACGCAGCCCCGTGATGAACCCCGGCCTTGGGAAAGCGTTGCGTCAGGGCGCCCTGTATTACTGCCATCAGACTGGAACCCCCGACAAAGATCAGCCGGTCGATGGCCTCTGGCGCGACCTGCGCCTGCACCACCGCCTGCATCGCGGCCTCGCCCACCTGATCTGCCATATCGGCCAATCCGGCCCACATCATCGCGGCGGGCAGTGGAACCGACAAACCAGACTCTAACAAGGACAGTTTGATCTCTGGCAACGAGGTCGCGCCGGGATCATTCGCCGCGATCTTGCCCGCTTCGACCGCAAAGGCCAGATCGTGACCCAGCTCTTCCTCCAGCACCCGCACCAACCGGTTCAGCAAATTGGGCTGCACCGCGTATTTCGCCAGATCCTGCGCCGCGCGACGGCTTTCGGGCGCATAGAGAAAGGGGATCTTTTGCCATGTCGCCAGATCGGCAAACAACGCGCGGGGCGCGGTATGCACCTGATCGCCAAAGGCGTGGCGGATGTCGCTGCCCAACCCCAGATGCGGCATCACATGATCCAACGACAGCCGCCGGTCGAAATCGGTGCCGCCCAGACGCACACCATGACTGGCAAGAATATCAATGCCCGACGCCGCCCCGTGGCGGAACACGGTAAAATCCGAGGTCCCGCCGCCAATGTCGACGACCAACCCCAGATCACCGGCCTGCAACGCCGCGCGGCTGGCCAATGCGGCGGCCTCGGGTTCAGGCATGAACCTGACCGCTTCAAATCCCGCCTTGTGATAGCATTCGCTCAGGTCCACCAACGCCTGCGCATTGCGCGCCGCATCGGCGCTGTGAAACAACACCGGACGCCCCGACAATGCCCTGTCAAAGCGCAGCCCGCTTTCCGCTTCGGCGCGCGCCTTCATTGTGGCCAGAAACCGCGCCACGATGGTGATGAAATCCTGCCGTTCGTTCAGCAGCATCCGGCTTTCGCGCATCAATGGCGTGCCCAGCAGGCTTTTGAGGGCACGCATGTACCGCCCCTCGTCGCCCGCAATCAGCGCATCATTGGCCGGCCGCCCGTACACGGCCTTGCGCGCATCAAAATCAAAGAACACCGCCGTGGGTAGGGTCTGTTCGCCGGATTCAAGCGCAACCAGATGCGGCTGGCCGTCAATCGCATAGCCCGCTGCCGAATTCGATGTGCCAAAATCAATACCAAGGGTCGCCATGTCACCACTGCCTGAAAATATGCGAAAGCCGCCGCCATAACCGCTTGGCCTTACATGCGCAACACGGCACGCTGGCCAAAGCCCAAGGAACTGGCTAGCCTTTCAAAAAAACCAACCGGGAGTCTTCGACATGTTTCACATCCGTTCGCTTTTACTGGGGGTTGCATCGGCTGCGCTGATCGCCGGATCGGCTTTGGCCAAAGACGACATCACCGTCGCCCTGCAACTTGAACCACCGCACCTTGATCCCACCAGCGCCGCCGCCGGTGCGATCGATTCGGTTCTGTATTCCAACGTCTTCGAAGGGCTGACACGCTTTATGGGCGACGGGTCCATCGTGCCCGGTCTGGCCGAAAGCTGGGAGATTTCCGACGACGGGCTGACCTATACGTTCAAACTGCATGACGGCGTGACGTTCCACGACGGCACCACGATGGACGCCGAAGATGTGAAGTTCAGCCTGGATCGTGCCCGTGCCGAAGACAGCGTAAACGCGCAAAAGGGCCTGTTCGCGGGAATCGCGGATGTGGCGGTGGTTGATCCGCTGACGGTCAAGGTCACCCTGTCCGAGCCGAACGGCAACTTCCTGTTCAACATGGCATGGGGCGACGCGGTGATCGTGGCACCCGAAAGCATCGAGAACATCAAACAGACGCCCATCGGCACCGGCGCGTTCAAATTCGTGAACTGGGTGCAGGGCGACAAGATCGAACTGGAACGCAACGACGCCTATTGGGGGGATGCGCCGGCACTGGCCAAGGCGACGTTCAAATTCATCTCGGACCCAACCGCCGCCTTTGCCGCTGTGATGGCCGAGGACGTGGACGTGTTCTCGGGCTTTCCCGCCCCCGAAAACCTGCCACAATTCGAGGCCGACCCACGCTTTCAGGTGCTGGTCGGAAGCACCGAGGGCGAAACGATTCTGTCGACCAACAACGCCCAGCCGCCCTTTGACAACGTCAAGGTCCGCGAGGCACTGGCCCATGCCATCGACCGTCAGGCGATTATCGACGGGGCAATGTTCGGTTACGGCACGCCCATCGGCACGCATTTCGCACCGCACAACCCTGCCTATGTCGATCTGACCGGCCTGAGCGAATATGACCCCGAGAAATCCAGGGCACTGCTGGCCGAGGCTGGCTTTGCCGACGGGTTCGAAACCACGCTGCACCTGCCGCCCCCGTCCTATGCCCGTCGCGGCGGCGAGATTGTCGCGGCACAGCTGGCCGAGGTCGGCATCAAGGCCGAGATCATCAACGTCGAATGGGCGCAGTGGCTGGAAACCGTGTTCAAGGGCAAGAACTTTGGCCTGACCATCATTTCGCACACCGAACCGATGGACATCGGCATTTACGCCAACCCGGATTACTATTTCCAATACAACAACCCGGATTTCCAGGCGCTGATGACCAAGCTGAACAGCACCACCGATCCCGACATGCGCACGCAACTGCTGGGCGACGCCCAGCGCATGATTTCCGAGGATTACGTGAACGGCTACCTGTTCCAGCTCGCGGCGCTGTCGGTGGCCAAGGCCGAAGTGCAGGGCCTGTGGGCGAACGCACCAACACAGGCCACCGACCTGACCGGCGTCAGCTGGGCGGACTGAGCGGTGTTACCATTTTGACAAAGGGCGGCGGCAACGTCGCCCTTTTTGCTTTTCCTCAAAGGAGATCACCGATGGACATCCACAAATACGGCGCACGACCCCGCACACAGGCACCGGCAGAGTATTTTACCGGCGATGTCTGGCAAGACCCCGTTGTCACCGCGCCCGAGCCTGCACGTCTGCGCGCGCTGATCGTCACCTTTTCTGCGGGCGCACGCACCGCATGGCACACGCATCCGCTGGGCCAGACCCTGCATGTGATGTCAGGCGAAGGGCGCATTGCCCTGCGCGGGCAGCCGCCGCGCGTCATTTCGGCCGGCGATACGGTCTGGATACCCCCGCACGAGGAGCATTGGCACGGCGCCGCGCCTGACAGCGAGATGGTGCATATGGCGATGCAGGAGGCGCTGGATGGCACCGCCGCCGACTGGCTGGAACATGTCAGTGACGCCGACTATGCCATTGCGCCTGCAGGCTAAAACCGCGCTGCCAGCCGCGCCACATCGGCCCGCACGCTGTCGCGTATTGGCCCGCCGCGCGGGGTGTCGCGCAGGGTGGTGAACCACGCAGGATCAGGATTGCGCCCCCGCGCGTTGCCCTGAAACACCAGACCGCGCAGCACCTGTTGCGCGGGTTCGGGCAACAGAGGCGGAATCGCATGGCTGTTCAGCGTGGCCCAGACCCCCGTCCACAGGCGCCCCGCCGACCACGGATTGTAACCGCCACCGCCCAGCACCAGCAGGCGCGGTGCCATGCCCATCAGCCCCGCCACAATCTGCCAATGCGCGTTGTTCGACAAAGACAGATGCGACAACGGATCATCCGCCACCGCATCGGCACCGCATTGCAGCACAATTGCATCAGGACGGAATGCGGCCACGGCGGGCAGGATCAACCCATCGCGGATCAGCGCCATTTCATCGTCGTTCAGCAACCGCGGCACCGGCAGATTGAACACTTTGCCCGCGCCCTGATCCTCAAGCGCACCGGTGCGCGGCCACAGACCCGCCTCGTGCACGGACAGCACCAGCGTGTCGGGATCATCTGCAAACCCGTGCTGGACCCCGTCGCCATGATGGGCGTCGATATCAATATAGGCGATACGCGCCGCCCCGCTGGCCCGCAGCGACCGGATTGCCAGCACCGGATCATTGAGAAAGCAAAACCCGCTGGCACGATCCGGCATCCCGTGATGGGTGCCGCCTGCGGGGTGAAACACCGCGCCGCCGCCCGACAGCAGCTCGCCCGCCAGCAACGACCCGCCCGCCGCTGTCGCCGGACGGCGGAACATTTCGGGGAATACCGGATTTGACGGCGTGCCCAGATGGTGCCGCGCGCGCACTGCGTCACTGACGGCCTGTTCTGCCTCGGCACGCAAAAGGGCGGCGATGTATTCGGGGCTGTGCCATCCGGTCAGTGCCGCAGGTTTGGCGCGCGGGCTGGTGACATAGGCCGCGCGCGGCAGCCAGCCCAGCGCCCGCGACAGATCTATCACCGTGGACACGCGCGGCACCCGCAGCGGATGCCAGCGCCCGTAGGTCGAGGCGCGGTAAATCTCGTGTCCGATGAACAGCGGACGCGGCAAGGGGACTATGGCAGACATCCGCCCCATTACACCACGTTTGCGCACAGAGAGGACAGCCGACAAAACAGCCCGCCACCAATTTTCGCAGCGTCCTATGGCCTGCGATGCTGACAGCGCTAGACCCTGCCGCGATCCGCGCCTAACGTGCCGGCAATGCTACGCTATACCCTCAAACGCCTTCTGTCGCTTTGCATCAGCCTCGCCGTTGCGTCGCTGGTTATCTTCTTTGTGATCGAAGTGGCGCCGGGCGATCCGGCAACCTTTATGCTGGGGATCAATTCGCAACCCGACACCATCGCCGCCCTGCGTACCGAGCTGGGGCTGGACGTGCCCAAATGGCAGCGTTACCTGACATGGGTCGGCGGGCTGCTGACCGGTGATTTCGGCACCTCCTACACCTATCGCACCCCAGTCGCGCAGATGATTGCCGACCGTTTGTGGGTGTCGCTGCCGCTGGCGGTCTATGCGCTGACACTGAGCACGCTGATTGCCTTTCCCACCGGCATCTATGCCGCGTCGCGCCGGGGCAAGGCGGGCGATGTGGCCGTGATGGGGGCCACACAACTGGGTGTCGCGATCCCGAATTTCTGGTTTGCCATGATGATGGTGCTGCTGTTCGCCATCAACCTGCGCTGGTTCAGTGCGGGTGGCTTTGTCGGCTGGGACAAGGGGCTGGGCGCGGGCCTGTGGTCGCTGACCCTGCCCGCGATTTCGCTGGCGCTGCCACAGGCGGCGATCCTGTCGCGGGTCATGCGCTCGGCGCTGCTGGACGTGCTGGGCGAGGATTTCATGCGCACCGCACGGGCCAAGGGACTGACGCGCGGACAGGCGCTGTGGCGGCACGGGCTGCGCAACGCAATGATTCCTGTGCTGACCATCATCGGGCTGCAATTCTCGTTCCTGCTGGCGGGCGCAATCATCATCGAACAGGTGTTCTATCTGCCCGGACTGGGACGGCTGGTGTTCCAGTCGATCAGCGCCCGCGACCTGATCGTGGTGGAAAGCGTGGTCATGCTGCTGGTGTTTTCCGTCATCTTGGTGAATTTTGCGGTTGATCTGGCCTATGCGCTTGTCGATCCCCGCCTGAGGAACCGCACATGAGCCGCAACCTGATCATCGGAGGGCTGCTGACATCGCTGGTCGTGCTGGCCGCCTTGCTCAGCTTTGTCTGGACGCCCTTTGCCCACACCGCGATGGACATCCCGCAAAAGCTGCAAACCCCCAATGCCCTGCACTGGCTGGGCACCGATCATTTCGGGCGCGACATCCTGTCGATGATCATGGTTGGTGCGCGCACCTCCATCGCCGTGGCCTTTGTCGCGGTGGGCATCGGTATGCTGATCGGCGTGCCGCTGGGGCTGTGGGCCGCCGCGCGCAAGGGCAGCTGGGTGGACGAACTGATTATGCGTGGCAACGATCTGGTCTTTGCCTTTCCCAGTCTGGTCATTGCCATCCTGATCACTGCCATCTTTGGCGCCGGTGCGATCAATGCGATCATCGCCATCGGCATCTTCAACATTCCGGTCTTTGCCCGCGTCACCCGCGGCGGTGCCCTACCCATTCTGGCGCGCGAATTCATCATGGCGGCGCGCGTTTCCGGCAAGGGCGACGCGCGGATCGCGTTTGAACATGTGCTGGGCAATGTCGCCAACCTGCTGATCGTGCAGGCGACGATCCAGTTCAGTTTGGGTATTCTGGCCGAGGCGGCGCTGTCCTATGTGGGTCTGGGTGCGCAACCGCCCACGCCCAGTTGGGGCCGGATGCTGGCCGATGCACAAACGCTGGTCAGTATCGCACCGCACATGGCGCTGATCCCCGGTTGTGCAATCATCATCACCGTTTTGGGCCTGAACCTGCTGGGCGACGGGCTGCGCGACATGCTGGACCCGAAACTGCGGGTGTCACGGATATGAGCCTGCTGAGCGTTCAAAACCTGACAATGGGCATCCACAGCCATCCGGTGCTGCACGATGTAACTTTCGAGGTCGCCAAGGGCGAGGTTGTGGCAATCACCGGCGAAAGCGGGTCGGGCAAGTCGATGACCGCCTTTTCTGTGATGGGGCTGGCCCCTGATGGCGCGCGCGCCACGGGTCGGATTATGCTGGGCGACACCGACCTGCTGACCCGGACCGAGGCGCAGATGTGCGCCCTGCGCGGCAATGCCATCGGCATGGTGTTTCAGGAACCCATGACCGCGCTGAATCCGGTGAAAACCATCGGTGATCAGGTGGCCGAAACCATCCTGATCCATGGTGCCGGCACCCGCGCCGAGGCGATGCAGATCGCCGCCGACACCCTGACCCGCGTCGGCCTGCCACAAGACCGCTTTCCGCTGGGGCGGTTCCCGCACGAACTGTCCGGTGGCCAACGCCAGCGGGTTGTCATCGCCATGGCCATCGCCCTGCGCCCCGCGCTGCTGATCGCGGATGAACCGACAACCGCACTGGATGTCACGACACAGGCCCAAATCCTGCAACTGCTGGCCAAGCTGGCGCGCGAGGATGACATGGGGCTGCTGATGATCACCCATGATCTGGCCGTGGTGTCGGAAATGGCCGACCGTATTGTGGTCATGCAACATGGCAAGATCGTCGAACAGGGCGACACCGCCCACCTGCTGCGCAACATGCGCCACCCCTATACGCGATTGCTGTTTGCCGCCTCGACCCATCAGGTTGATCTGCCGCCGCTGAAATCCGATGCGCCCCTGTTGCGTGTCGATGGAGTTAGCCGCGATTACCGAACACCGCGCAAGTCGCTGTTCGGTGCGCCCGGCACCTTTCGCGCCGTGAACAACGTCAGCTTTGACATCAAAAAGGGCGAACGCCTTGGCCTTGTCGGGGAAAGCGGATGCGGAAAATCGACCCTGACACGGGCGATTCTGGGTCTGGAGGATGTGCAAGGCGGCAGCATCACCCTGAACGGCGCGCCGGTGTTTTCGGCGGGCCGCGCCAACCTTGCCGTGCGCCGCAACATGCAGGTGGTGTTCCAGGACCCCTACGGCAGCTTCAACCCGCGCCATCGCGTATCACGGCTGATCACCGAACCGTTCTATCTGCTGGACGACCCGCCCAAGGGGCAGGCCCGCACCGACCTGATCGCCGAAACGCTCGAGGCTGTGGGCCTGTCCGCGGCGGATGCCGACAAATACCCCCACCAGTTTTCGGGCGGGCAACGCCAGCGCATCGCCATCGCGCGGGCACTGATCATCCGCCCCGAAATCATCGTCTTTGACGAGGCGGTCAGCGCACTGGATGTTTCGGTGCGCGCGCAGATACTTGATTTGCTGGCCGATCTCTGCCGCCAATACGATCTGACCTATCTGTTCATCAGCCATGACCTGAGCGTGGTGCGCACGGTCAGCGACCGTGTGCTGGTGATGCAATCGGGCCAGATCGTTGAACATGGACCCACCGAACAGGTCTTTTCCGACCCGCAACACCCCTACACTCAAACCCTGATCGCCGCCGCACCGTCGCTGCCCGATCTGACAAACAAGGCCACCGCACATGTCTAACCCTCTTTGGTTTGATCCCACCGAAATTCTGATCGGTGGCACATGGCGACCCTGCGCCAGCGGTGAAACGATCCCGCTGGTCAACCCGTCGGATGGCAGCGCACTGGCGCAAATCGCGCGCGGCACCAGCGCTGACATCGACGCTGCTGTGACTGCGGCACAGGCCGCCTTGGACGGGGATTGGGGCCGTATGACGGCGCTGGAACGGGGCCGCATCCTGACCGAGATTGGCCGCCGCGTGCTGGAACACGTCGACGCTTTGGCCACGCTTGAGGCCTGCGACGTGGGCAAACCACTGACCCAGGCCCGTGCCGATGCAGTCGCACTGGCCCGTTACATGGAATTCTACGGCGGGGCCGCCGACAAGGTGCATGGCGCGACCATTCCCTATCTGGACGGCTACACCGTCTATACGTTGCGCGAGCCGCACGGGGTCACGGGGCATATCGTGCCGTGGAACTATCCGATGCAGATCATCGGGCGCAGCGTCGGGGCCGCCCTGACCATGGGCAACGCCTGTGTGCTGAAACCGGCGGAAGAGGCATGTCTGACCGCGCTGGCCTTTGCCCGCATCTGTCAGGACGCGGGCCTGCCCGATGGCGCGCTGAACGTCGTCACGGGCATTGGCGTCGAGGCCGGTGCCGCCCTGACCAGCCACCCCGGCATTCACCACATCAGCTTTACCGGATCGGTGCGCACCGGCGCGCTGGTGCAACAGGCAGCGGGTGCCAACGTGGTGCCCGTGACGCTGGAACTGGGCGGCAAGTCCCCGCAGCTGGTCTTTGACGATGCCGATCTGGATGCAGCGCTGCCGTTTCTGGTCAACGCGGGCATCCAGAATGCGGGCCAGACCTGTTCGGCGTCTTCGCGCATTCTGGTGCAGCGCGGTGTCTATGACGCCGTGCGCAACCGCATGGCCGAGGCCTATCGCGCGCTGACTGTCGGCCCCGCAATGGACGATTTGCGCGTGGGTCCGGTGATCTCCAACCGCCAGCGCGACATCGTGCAGGGCTTTCTGGACAAGGGCGCGGACCTGACCATCGCCGCCACCGGACAATTGCAAAACGCCCATGCCGACGGGGCCTATGTGCTGCCGACACTGTTTGCAGATGTGCCGCCCGATCACACATTAGCCCGCGACGAGATTTTCGGCCCGGTTCAGGTGCTGATCCCCTTCGACACCGAAGAGGAAGCGGTGCAGATTGCCAACAGCACCGACTACGGCCTTGTCGCCGCCATCTGGACCGCCAACGGCGCGCGCCAGATGCGGCTGGCCAAGGCGCTGCGTGCCGGTCAGGTGTTCATCAACAACTATGGCGCAGGTGGCGGTGTTGAACTGCCGTTCGGCGGCAGCGGCAAGTCCGGCCATGGGCGGGAAAAAGGGTTCGAGGCCCTCTACGGCTTTTCCACACTCAAAACGGTCGCCGCGCATCACGGCTGACCGCGCACCCACAATACCGACATCAGGGAGAACACCATGCGACTAAACGGAAAAACAGCGATCGTGACAGGTGCCGCCTCAGGCTTTGGCGAAGGCATCGTGCGCCGCTTTGCCGCTGAAGGTGCGCGTGTTCTGGTGGCTGACATCAACGGGGACGGCGCGGCCAAGGTCGCTGCCGATCTGGGCGCGGAATACTGTCAGGTTGACGTGGGCAAGGGCGCATCGGTGCAGGCCATGGCCGATGTTGCGCTGAAAACGCTGGGTCATGTGGATATTCTGGTGAACAACGCCGGCATCACCCATCTGCCGCAACCGATGGAAGACGTAACCGAGGACGAGTTTGACCGCGTGTTCAACGTCAACATGAAATCGGTCTATCTGACCGCCCGCAGCCTTGTGCCGCATATGAAGCAACGCGGCACCGGTGCGATCCTGAACATCGCGTCCACCGCAGGCGTGTCGCCGCGTCCGAACCTGAACTGGTACAACGCATCAAAGGGCTGGATGATCACCGCGACCCGCACGATGGCCGTCGAACTGGCCCCCAGCAGCGTGCGCGTCAACGCCCTGAACCCGGTGGCGGGGGAAACGCCATTGTTGAAATCCTTCATGGGCGAGGACACACCGGAAATACGCGCCAAGTTCCTGTCGACGATCCCGCTGGGCCGTTTTTCGCAACCCGAAGATCTGGCAAATGCCGCGCTGTTCCTGTGCTCGGACGAGGCCAGCATGATCACCGGCGTTGCCATGGAAGTGGACGGAGGGCGCTGCATATGAGGACAGTCAATCTGGCGGCCAAGCTGGCACAGTTCAGCACCCATTGGGACCCGCATGTGGTCGCTGATTACAACGACAATGACGTGATGGTGGTCAAATTTCAGGGCGCGTTCCCCTTTCACCTGCACGAGGACACCGATGATTTCTTTCTGGTGCTCGAAGGCGAGATGGTGATGGAGCTGGAAGACGCCCAGCACCGTGTCGGCGCGGGGGAATTGTTTATCGTGCCGCGTGGCGTCACCCACCGGCCCCGCGCCGCAGCCGAATGCAAGGTGCTGCTGATCGAACCCAAGGGCGTGCCGAACACCGGCGATCCGGCCACAGCCGCCCCGAAACCACGGATCTGACATGATGACACCCGGCCCCCGCAACCTGCTGACCGACGTGCCCGGCCTGCGTGTCGGCAACGCCACCGACCAAGTGCTGAAATCGGGGGCGACCATCGTCACCGCCGATACGCCGTTCACCGCATCCGTGGCCGTTATGGGCGGCGCGCCCGGCACGCGCGAGACGGACCTGCTGCAACCCGACAAATCGGTGGCGGCGGTCGATGCGCTGGTGCTGTCGGGCGGCTCGGCCTATGGGCTGGATGCCTGTTCGGGTGTGGTTGACGGGCTGCGGGCGATGGGGCGCGGTTACCGGATTGCCGATGCCGTGATCCCGCTGGTGCCGGGCGCGATCATCTTTGACCTGCTGTCGGGCGGCGACAAGGATTGGGACGAAAACCCCTATCGCAAGCTGGGCCGCGCAGCACTTGAAGCCGCCAGCGACAGCTTTGATCTGGGCAGCGTTGGTGCGGGCACCGGGGCGATTACGGCGATGATGAAAGGCGGGCTGGGTTCGGCATCGCTGGTGTTGCCGGATGGTACGACCGTGGCCGCGCTGGTGGCGGCGAACCCGATGGGGGCCGTGACCACACCGGGCGACACACATTTCTGGGCCGCCCCCTTCGAGATTGATGGTGAATTCGGCGGCCTTGGCCCCGACCCCGCCAGCGGGCTGGGACGTACGCTGGACAGCCGCAAGGTCAGTGCGGTGATCGAACGCGCCAACACCACCATCGCCATTGTCGCCACCGATGCCGCCCTGACAAAGGCGCAATGCCAGCGTGTTGCATGGGCCGCGCATGACGGCATCGGCCGCGCCTGCGTGCCTGCGCACAGCCCCGGCGACGGCGATCTGGTCTTTGCCCTGTCCACCGGCGCGCGGCCCATGCAGGATGATCACCGCGACCTGTCGGTGATCGGCCATGCCGCTGCGGTCTGCCTGTCACGGGCCATTGCACGCGGCGTCTATCTGGCCCACGCTGAGCCGGACGACCTTTTGCCGTGCTGGAGGGATTTGAATGCCTGAGATGACCGACCTCTATGGCCTACCCGTCACCGGTGCCGATAATGCCGCCCTGCAAGGCATCGAAGACTTTGTGCACGGTTTCATCAGCTTTCAGACCAAGGCCACCAACGTGCTGAAGGCCGCAGAAGCCGCGCCCGATTGCGCGCTGATCAACGCCTATGCCGCGATCCTGTATATGCTGCTGGAAGCCCCCGTTGCCCCGAAACTGGCCGCGCCCTTTCTGAAGGCTGCCGAAGCTGCCGCCCCGAACGCCACCCCGCGCGAACAGGCCACGGTGAACGCCGCGCGGTTGTTCCACGACGGTCGGATTCCAGAACTGATTGCCCTGTGCGAGGAAACCATCCGCCGCTATCCGCGCGACATGGTGATGCTGAAACTGGGCCAGTACCACACGTTCAACACCGGCGACTTTCCCGCGATGCTGCGCATTGCCACCCGCGCCTTTCCAGGGGCTGACGACATCGCCTATGCCCACGGGATGCTGGCCTTCGGATACGAGGAATGTCACCTGCTGGATCAGGCCGAAGCCGCCGCGCGCCGCGCCATGCAACTGCGCCATGACGAGCCATGGGCGCATCACGCGCTGGCGCATATCTATCTGACGCGCGGCGACGTGACCGGCGGCATTGTCTTTCTGGAAAGCGTCGCGGACACATGGCGCGATCTGAACAGCTTTATGCACAGCCACAACTGGTGGCATCTGGCGCTGTTCTACATCAGCCAGGGGCGGCACGCCGATGTACTGCAAGCCTATGATGAACACGTCTGGGGGCTGGCCAAGGACTACAGTCAGGATCAGGTCGGGGCCGTGTCGCTGCTGGCGCGGCTGGACTTCGCGGGCATCGACGTGGGCGACCGCTGGGCCGATGTGGTGGCCCATGTGGCGCAGCGCGGGGCCGATACGGTCAGCCCGTTCCTGACGCTGCAATACCTGTATGGGCTGGGGCGCACCGATGATCGTGCAGCGATGAATGTGCTGATGCAGGCGATCACGGACCGCGCCGCCGACAGCACGCTGCACGATTACCGCGCATGGGCCGAAGTGGCGCTGCCCGCAGCCCAAGGGATCGTGGCACATGCCAACCGCGACTGGGCCGAAGCCGCGCGGCTGATGGGCATCGCCCTGCCCCGGCTGGCTGAATGTGGCGGCAGCCACGCCCAGCGCGACCTGTTTGACCAGATCCATCTGGATGCGTTGATGGAAAACGGCGACGTGGCGCGGGCGCAGCAGGTGCTGGAAATGCGGCGCACCTATGATCCTGACGGGGTGCCGCTGAACCGGATGCTGGCCGAGGTCTATGCCCGCAATGGCCTGCCGGAACTGGCAGCGCAGGCACAGGGCCGCGCCACCCGTTAGATCTTAGCTGTCGTTGTCGGCAGGCGCCGTTTCGGCATCGGCTGGAGCAACCTCGGGGCCGACGCGTGCAAGATAGGCTGCAACATCTGCGCCGCCTTTCTTCAGCTTGTATGTCATGCCTGACTTGGCCTTGGAATCGTCCAGAAACCCGCGCAGGAATTCACGCGGATCAACGACATATTCCGCCAGCGACTCTTCTGACCAGACCAGACCGGCCTCGCCCGCAGCAACGATGTCTTTCTGATACTTATAGCCCTCGGCGGTGCCGGCCTGACGACCGATCACACCATACAGGTTCGGGCCGGTGCGCCCGCCCTTTTCAATCACCTCATCGCCGTTTGCGATCATGTGACAGCTTTTGCATTTCTTGAAGGTTTTGGCCCCCGCATCCGCATCGCCCATGGCGTGACTGTCTGCATAGGCAGGCGTGGCAAGGGCAAGGATGGCGAGAACACGGAACATGGGTTTCATTCGGCAACTCCGATCAACTGGGTTCAGGTTTGGCTGACCCAAGAATAACACACGCCCCCGCAAAGGCCGCGTGCCACGGTGTCGCATCATACGGCGTCCGGCTGATTGGCCGGGGCCGCACGTTCGAATGCGGGCAGCGCCATGCAGGCGTCGTGAATGCGTGTGATGGTGGGATAAGCGCCCATTTCCACGCCAAAGCGGGAATTGTTCAGCACCTGCGCGAACAGGCACAGATCGGCCAGACCGGGAGTATCACCATGACAAAACGTGCCGGTCTCGGGCTCGGACGACAAACGCGCCTCGAGACTTTCCATACCCGCCTGCGCCCACTTGCGGAACCACGCCGCCTTGCCTTCGGCATCAACGCCGTATTCGGTTTCAAGATGCTTGAGAATGCGCAGGTTGTTCACAGGATGTACATCTAACGCGATAATATGTGCAAGACTGCGCACCCGCGCACGGCCCCATGCATCGGCGGGCAGCAATGGCGGCTGCGGGTGGACCTCGTCCAGCCACTCGATGATCGCCAGCGACTGCGGCAGCGCACCGTCATCCGTCACCAATGTCGGCACCAGCCCTTGCGGGTTCAGCGCCAGATGCGCCGCCCCGCGCTGTTCGTCCTTGAGCAGCGCATAGGACACATAGTCATAGTCCAGCCCCTTGAGGTTCAGTGCCGCCCGCACCCGTGTCGAGGTGGACGAGCGAAAATAGTTGTGCAGAACAAGGGTCATGCGGGTTCTCCAATGGTTACTTGCAATTCGCCAATGCCATCAACGCCACCTGTTATCACGTCGCCGGGCGTAACCGCCCCCACGCCGGCCGGGGTGCCTGTCATGACGATGTCGCCGGGGGCCAGTGTCATCGCCTGGCTCAGCGTGGCGATATGGTCGGCTACAGGCCAGATCAGGTCGGCAATGTCTGCGTCCTGCTTGATCTCGCCGTTCACGGCCAGCCAGATACGCCCTTGGGTCAGGCTGGGGACATCGGCCATCGGCACAATGGGGGCAATCGGCGCGGACTGGTCAAAGGCCTTGCTCCAGTCCCACGGACGGCTCATCTTTTTGGCCTCGTTCTGCAAATCGCGGCGGGTCAGGTCAATGCCAACAGACGCCCCCCAGATGTGGTTTGGCACGTCGGCAACCGCGATGTTGGCGCCACCTTTTCCGATGGCAATGACCAGCTCGATCTCGAAGTGCAGGTCCTCGGTCAGCGGCGGATAGGGCACCGTGCAGGGTGTATCCACCACCGCATCCGCAGGTTTGGTGAAAAAGAACGGCGGATCGCGGTCGGGATCATTGCCAAATTCGCGGGCGTGGGCGGCATAGTTGCGCCCCACACAGAAAACACGGCGCACCGGAAAGCGGTCGGTGCGGCCTGCAACAGCCAAAGCGGCCTGAGGGGCGGGCGGGAAGACAAAGCTCATGGCAGGGGCCTTTCGAACATCATTGCCCTGTTGTGGGCCAAGCCGCCCGGTTTGGCAAACGTCTGCGCTCAGTCCCCTGAAAAATCCTTGAGCAGCGCGGCAACGGTCTTTTTATGATCGCCCGTGGCCGCATCCAGCAGGCTGCGCAGGCAGAACATCCAGTGGTCGCGCGCCATTTTATCCGCCATGCAATAGGGCGCCGCCGCGCGGAAACTGATGTCCAGCAAATGCTTCAGCGTCAGGCTGCGGTACTGTACGCGCGGGCGCGACACGGGGTTCAGGCCACCCTTGTGCTGCAACGCAACGCTGATGCCATTGCGCAGCCAGTTCAGGCAATTGATTGCGGTAAACGGATCATTCACCCCCGGTGACAAGGCGCGCGCGGCCATTTCAACCAGCTGGTCGATCATAAACGTGATGTCCTGCGCCTCGGTCTGCTCTTCACCAACCGCAAAGCTGGAACACAGCTTGTCACATTGCTCGGCAGTGGGGGCGCTGGCTGAATGGATCGTCAGAACAGTCTCGTGGACGCTGACAAAACTGCCGATTTCAACGGCGACATCTATAACCCAATCGTTTTCCTCGGCCAGAGTGCACAGGCCCGCCAGATCAAGCTGCTGGATATAGCCCGCCTGCCCAAGGCTCAACTCGGTCGCCGTCGCGTCTTTGGCGGGGACTTCGACTGGTTCCGCTGTTCGGTCTGCATGGTTGTCAATGATCCGTTCGATTCCGCCTGCAAGCCTGCGACCCAAAGCGGCAGAGATGTTCGACACGTTGATGGTTTCGGGAATGTGGTGCAGGAAATAGATCAGTGTCGACACCGACAGCAGCGTCAGCAACAAGGCCACCAGCATCGAATATTGCGGAACAAAGGACTCCAGCCCGTCCGCGCCGGAACTTTGCACGGCACGCAAGATCATCAACGCATAGACAAAAGACGAAATCAGAATGCCAAGGCTGACCTGATTGCCCCGGTCGCGCATGAAATTGCCAATCAGACGCGGCCCGAAATTGCCCGACGCAAAAGACACGGCCACCATTGTGATCGAAAACATGACGCCGGTCACACCGATGATCGACTGCGCGATTACCGCCAAAGTCTGGCGCGCGCCGTCAACCTGCGTATCCAGAAAATCATCCGGCAGGGCCAGCGGCAGAACATCGGGATTATGGTCGATAAACTGGGTCAGCTCGGACAACAGCAGCGCTGCAAACACAAGCGTCGAGGGAATGAACCAATAGCTCGACCGCACGTCCTGTGCGATTTTCAGAACATAGGCGCGCGATCCGAACATATATCTCTCCAAACTTTCATGCCTCAATGTGGGGCTGAACAGCTGCACGGCAATGGCGGCAATTTTGCAGGGAACCAAACAGGACCTCGGCGGGTTAACTGCTGATGGTCAACGGGAACGCGCAATAATGGTATCTATCCACGAAAACGATCCTGGTGCAGTGCCGCTGGAAGAAGAGACCGAACGCGAGTCGGTCGAGGCAGCGGCCAAACTGTCGTCAAAACTGATCTACGAAGTGATCCGCCGCGACGGCGAGGAAGAACTTGCGCGCACCAAGCGGTCCTTGTTCTGGTCCGGCACCGCTGCGGGCATCATGATCAGCTTTTCGGTACTGGGCGAAGCCATCCTGCGCACCTACCTGCCCGATGCCCCATGGTCATTCCTGATCGAGAACTTTGGCTATTCTCTGGGTTTCCTGCTGGTGATTATGGGCCGGATGCAGCTGTTCACCGAAAACACAATCACGACGGTCCTGCCATTGATGGTCAAGCCAACGGCGCATAACATGGCCTGCGTTGCACGGCTGTGGACGATCGTGCTGGGAGCAAATGTGCTGGGCGCGTTCTGTATTGCCACACTTTATGCCTATACACCCGCGATCCCCGACAATCTTGCCCCCGCACTTCTGTCCCTGTCGGAACACGCAATCCACATGCCGCCCGGCGAAAGCTTTTTTCGCGCCATTCCTGCGGGTATTCTGGTGGCCGCAATTGTCTGGATGTTGCCACAGGCCGATGAAGCCGGTTTTTTCATCATCCTGACGTTCACATGGCTGATTGCAGCAGGTGATTTCACCCACATCGTCGCGGGATCGGTCGAAATGGCCTATCTTGCGGTGCAGGGATTGGTGGGTGCCGGCGAGGCCCTGTTCGGGTTCTTCATCCCGGTTTTGGCGGGCAATATTATTGGCGGCACAGTCGTGTTCGCGTTGATTGCATGGGGTCAGGTCAAGGACGACGTGCTGGAACATCCGTAAACAAGCGGAGCCGCTACATGATCGGACGCTTCATCATCGGTTCCAGCGTCATCTCGGCAGCACCAGCCAATGCACCCAGATCATGCACGATCAACATGTCGTCACTCCAGTTTGCCAGTTGAGAATTGCGCAGCTTGCTGAGGGTTTTGTTGGTGTGGACCAGCGAAAGGCCCAAAGCATCGGCCAGATCCTGTTGGCGAAAAGGCATCGGCATCACATGATCCTTGGCCAGTCCCAGCGCCTGCCCGCGCAACATGATCTTGCACAGCGCCCACGCGACCGCTTCATAAGCCGTACGCTGACCAACCGAGGCCAACGCCTCGCCCAGAAAATGTTCCTCTGCTGCGGCCATCCACGTCAGATCAAAAGCACGCTCGGGGTGATTTTTGAAGAAACTCCAGAATTCATTGCGGTCGAATACACACAGGGTCATGGATGAGGTCGCTTCGACCGAATGCTGCATCTCGCCCATGATCCCGGCCTGAAGGCCGATGAAATCGCCGGGAAAAACGAAGTTGATCACCTGACGGTTGCCGTTTTCCAATGTCTTGTAACGTAGCCCCATGCCGCGCAACGCCGTATACAACTGTGGGCTGTTCGATCCTTCCATCAACAGGGTCGTTCCGGGGTTCACGGCCAGCTCGCCCACCTTGAACTTTTGCATAAAGCGGATTTCATCTTCGCTGAGGTCAACGAACACATCGCTGCGCTGCAACGGGCAGTTTGCGCATTTTGTTGCCATGATGGGAAATCCCTTATTCACTATGTCATAGTTTAATGCGCCAAATTCCAGAATGTTCCATAATGCCGGTCTGTCATAAGCGTGGGGGCAGAGAATGACGACGAAATTCCTGATTGTGCAGGGCGATGTGCTGATCGCAGAGGATCTTTCGCAGATTCTGGATGACTGCATTCCAGCAGCAACGATTAACCATGTAGATGACGTGCCCCTGGCAATTGACGCGCTGAAACAGATCGGCACACCAGAGGTGGCTTTTTTGTTGGGCAATGCTGCAAATTCAACCGATCCAACGCTGATGGACCTGCTGCGCGACCGCTGCATCACGACCGTGCGCGTGGGAGTTGATGACGAAAACTTTGCCGAAGTCCTGCACGACGGCTATCGCGTTGCAGCACCGTTCAGCACCGGCGACATTGAACGCATCCTGCAAAACATCGGCCTGTCGCCCCTCGCCGAAAGCTAGCAACTGTATTTCTCAAGCGAGTTGAGTAGTCCATTTCTGTCGACTTTTGCAAAGGGCGTTCACGATTGTCACAAGCTTTCTTGCGACGGCGGTGATTATCACTTTGTGTGGTTTTCCGGCTTCGCGAAGGCGGTCTGCGAACGGCTTCAGGACGGGATTGTGGTGACTGGCGACGAGCGCCGCCTGGAACATAACGTGTCGCAGCGGGCGCCGGCCGCCTCCGATAGCGCGCTTGCCCCGCATCGCGCCGCTGTCATGGGCAATGGGCGCAAGGCCTGTCAGCGCGGCGGCTTGTTCGCCCGTGATCTGGCCGAGTTCCGGCATTTCAGCGATCAACATCGTGCTGGCGACCGGGCCAATGCCGGGAACTGAACGCAAGATGGCAGCAGTCGTGGCAAGGCCTTCCTCTGAGGCGATGATCTGTTCGATCCGGACCTCAAGTCCTGCAATCTGGCGATCCAGTAGGTCTTTCAGGTCACCATCCATGACGTCGAACAGATCATCCGAACCCAGTTTCGCATGCGCCTTGATTTGCGCCAAAAGCCGTTTGCGTGTTTCGACGAGCTGACCACGCTTGGACACCAAAGCCCTGAGAAGACGTATCTTTTCATGCGGCAAGGTCCGCCCTGCATCAGGCCGAAAGGCCATGAACCGCGCGATAAGCTCCGCGTCGATCCTATCCGTTTTCGCCCGCGTGCCCCGGCTGGCGGCAAAGGCTTTGATTTGCGCGGGCGGCAGTTGCCTGGTCGCGACCCCTGCAACGTCGAGGGCCGACCACAGACGCCATTCCTGCCCCCCTGTGGCCTCAAAACAAACCAGCGCACAGGCTGACTTTGCCAGGGCGCCCACGCGCGCATGCCCGTCCTCGGAATTGGGCAATCGAAGTCTCTGATTGCTTGGCAGGCAATGAATGTCCAGCCAATCGCGGCTGACATCTATGCCAAGGATTGCGTCTCGTGTTATCCTGTTCATGTTCTCTTCCTTCTGATCCGTGGTCCAAGCTGGCCACAAGCAACTGTTCGAGATGGATGAAGAGAGACAGTGCTGGCTCGCTAGCAAACGTGGTCCCAATTCAACTTGGGCCACAAGGCTCTGACGCCATACACCGTCCCGTCAGTGACCTCGGCCAAGGTCGCTGACGGGGGAACAATAACAGATCGGAGATACAGAAGGCTCTGGACCCATTAATTCTATATACTCAGTTTGACAGATTTTTTCGCAGACAAGAAGCATTTGCGCAAGAATAGTGGTTCTATTTTAAGCAGATGCGCCGCAGGCTGCGGGAAAATCCGTCAAACCCGAAGGGCGGCGATTTCGCTTCATTTCAACGTCTTGGGTCGCTTGCAAATAGAACCACTATTGGCTGCACGCCCCAAACCTTTGAAATTTCGCGAAATCGCCGCTGAGTATATAGAATTAATGGGTCCAGAGCCTAAGTCATACCCCCAGATGAGTCAGATAGGCTTGCAGCGGTTCGACGTCACCCTTTGGCACAGCGCAGCCCACATAGGTGTCGGGACGCAGCAAATAGGCAGCGTCGCGCATGAGCCCTGCGGCTTCACAACCTTTGCCCCATGCAAAGACATGCAGTGGAATGTCACGGTCTGCGCACCATGAGCGCAAAGCACCGGATGGCTGGCCATAGACATGCACCTGCCATGTGATGTCTGCCAACGGGCCATAGTTGTCGCCCCCGTCCAAATGCACGAACGGCAACCTGTCGCCACCCGACACCGATCCTGCCGTGCCGGTGCCCAGCGGACCGTCCGAATAGCTGATCGCAACCTGCGAAATCGCCCGGAACATCGCCGCCCGCGCTGACGCCAGCCCAAAGGCCAGCTTGGCCACGTTCGGCACCACATAGGTGCGCATAAAGCCAAACAGGCTGCCCTTACGCGAGGCCAGATTGAACGCCTGATCGGTGGTTCTTATCAATGTCCGTGCAAAGGCTGCGCGTTCATCGTGATAGCTGTCCAGCAAAGCCTGATTGCCGCGCCCGTTCACCACCGCCGCCAGTTTCCATGCCAGGTTGACCGCATCACCGATGCCGGTGTTCATCCCCTGCCCGCCCGCGGGGCTGTGTATATGCGCGGCATCCCCGGCCAAAAAGATGTTGCCCTGCCGGAACCGGTCGGTCATGCGGTGGTGCGATTTGTAGGTCGAAAACCAGTTCAGGTGCGTTACCGTAATACCCATCGCATGCAGACTTTCGTGGCCCACATCCTCAAAGTTCAGCTCGCCGGATTGCGCCACCCGTTCAGACCGCACGCTTCCCACCAGCCGCATCTTGCCTTCGGTGCCGTATGGGAACACCAGCAGAAAGTCGGTCTCATCAAAGGAAAGGTGGACGTTGCCGTTGAACGTGTCCTGCGCCACCTCAACGTCGGCCACATACAGCAGCGCCTGATAGGTGCCCCCGTCGAAACTGCCACCCAATCCCTTGCGCACTGTCGATGCGGCCCCGTCAGCACCAACCATGAAACGGGCTGTGCAAACCTCGGTGGTGCCATCAGGTCCGCGCAGCGTCGCTGTCACCTGATCGCCCGTGTCTTCGGCCTCCAACAGTTCGGTGTTGCGCTCGATCGTCAGGCCGCGCCTGGCGATCTGGTCGCACAGGAAAGCCTCGTGTTGGTCCTGTGGAAAAATCAGAAGATAGGGATAGGGCGTGATATCGCCGCCAAAGTCGCGCATGTCGATCCGCGCGCGCCGCTTGCCGCGCGCCCACATGTTCACCACGCGGCTGGGATGCCCCGCGGCGACCACGGCGTCGGCCATACCCATCTGCCGGTACAGTTCCAGCGTGCGGGCGTGGATCACCATCGCCCGCGACGTTGTGCCCGGTCCGCCGGCCTTGTCGATGATCCGAACCCCGACACCCTGCGCCTGCAACCATAGCGCAAGCACCAGACCTGTCGGACCTGCGCCGACAATAAGAACGTCGCTCTGCTTCATGTGGAACGCCTTTCTGTTCCGTCAACATGTTCCAGCCGCGCGCCGTTTTCAATGCCCGCACATACAAAGACCCGCCGCATATCTGCGACGGGCCATTGGAAACAGTTGCGCAATCCGGTTCTGAAACTCAGACCTTCAGCGTCGCGGTTGTTGAAAAGAACATCGCCTGACTGACCGCCGATTTTACCTGATCTTCCTTATAGGGTTTCGAAATCAAAAAGGCAGGTTCAGGACGTTCGCCCGTCAACAGACGTTCCGGGTAAGCGGTGATAAAGATCACTGGCAGATTGCCAAACTGCCCCAACAGATCGTTCACCGCATCGATGCCAGACGAGTTGTCCGCCAGACGGATATCGGCAAGGATCAGATCGGGCTTGTCCGCTGTGCCCAGTTTTACGGCCTCGTCACGGGTGCGTGCGATACCGGTGATCCGGTGCCCCAGGTCACCCACCAGGTTTTCCAGATCCATCGCGATGATCGGTTCGTCTTCGATAATCAGAACACGGCCTGCGATGCTGTCGGCCATCTCGCGGTGTGCGACTTTGACCAGGTGCTCGGCCTCGTCGCGGTCAACACCCATAATGTCGGCAACCGCGCCAAAATCGAATTCTTCGATTGTGTGCAACAACAGCGCTTCGCGTGTGTTGTCTGTCAGTTTCGACAGATGCTTTTGCGCAGCGCCCTCCATGATATCATCGGAAGAATCCATCGCATCGACCTTGCTGGCCTGCCAGATCACATGCAGCACTTTGAACAGGGCGGTTTTGATATGCAGCCCCGGATCCAGCGCACTGCTGTCGGCAAGGATCGCTTCAAGCGAGGCCGCCGCATAGCGGTCGCCGCCCGTTTGCGAACCAGTCAGCGCGCGCGCATAGCGGCGCAGATAAGGCAGTACCGAACCAATCTCGGCTGTACGGTCTTGGCCTGTATTCTCAGAAGTCATAATATTTCCCCGAATTTCGAATTTCTTGGGAACCAAACGCGGCATACTGTGTTTTGTTCCCAACCAAGTGCGCAAAAGTATACTTCTGATATTGGGCGAATTTAACAATGGCAAACACTGAACCGAATTCTGGAACACGCAAGCAGATCGACGACAACCTGCGACGCGTCTTTCAGGAAAAGGTCGAGGAAGAGATTCCCGATCGCTTCAAGGAGTTGCTTGCGCAGCTTCAGGAGCAAGACGCCAAAAAGGGGTCAGGTGACCATAAATGAGCGATTCAGATCCAAGAAACGAGCTGGTAGACCACCTGCCGGCCTTGCGGGCGTTCGCCCTGAGTTTGACACGCAACGGTGCCGTGGCCGACGACATGGTCCAGGATACCGTGGTCAAGGCATGGACAAACATCGACAAGTTCCAGCAGGGCACCAACATGCGGGCATGGTTGTTCACCATTCTGCGCAACACCTATTATTCCAGCCGCCGCAAGGTGAAACGCGAAGTCGCGGATGTTGACGGAATCCACACGGGCAAGATGGCCGAAAAGCCCGCCCATGACGGACGTTTGCAAATGACCGATTTCCGCAAGGCTTTTGCGCAATTGCCAGATGAACAACGCGAGACACTCGTGCTTGTGGGCGCGTCGGGATTTTCCTACGAAGAAGCTGCCGAAATGTGTGGCGTTGCCGTCGGTACGATCAAAAGCCGTGCCAATCGCGGACGCAAACGTCTGGCTGAACTGATGCACCTTGAAGACGAGGATTCAATGATCATGACCGACAGCGCAACGGTCGCAGTGGTGGCAGCGAACGGCTCCTCTGCGTTCTGATGGCAAACCCGGGACGCGCCAGATCGTCGACCTGGACGTTTTCGCGCGGCCTGAGATTTTGGGTCGCGGCCTTTCTGGCGTTGGCGCTGTTGCCGATTGGCGCCATGGGCGTATTGCAAACCCGCGATCTGTCGCGCGAGGTCGACAACCGTTCGGAACTGGCGCTGCTGGCGCTGACCAACACTGCGGCTGTCTCTGAAAGACAGGTTTTCGAGCGTGCATTTGGTGCGGCGCAGGCACTGACAGCCGTCTTGCAGTTGATGCTGGTCGAGCCGGAACGCTGCGGCGATTACCTGAGCCAGTATATCAAAGAGACCGGAGCCTATTCTTTTGTCGGCTTCCTTGATCCCGGCGGCACAATGGTCTGCTCATCCGGCGGGTCTAATACGGATCTTAGCAGTTGGTCCGACCTGACCCAACAATTCGCAACCCCGCGCATGTGGATCGACCCGACCCACAACAGTGACACGGGCAGTGGCGCGGCCATTGATGTGCTGTTTCCATCCTATCAGGACGATACCTTTCGCGGCTATATCGCGATGTCGCTGCCCCGTTCCGAACTGGGTGTGCCGTGGCTGCCGTCAAACACGCGCCGCCCGCTCAGCCTGACCACTTACAACGAACGTGGCGACATTCTGACCACGGTGTCGTCGACAGCCGACCAAACCATCTATGTGCCCCAGAATTTCAAATTCGAGGCGCTGAACGGCAACTGGACCCAGACCTTTATCGCCCACAACCAATTTGATCAGGAGCAGGCCTTTGCCGTGGTGCCGGTTGTGCCGGGACTGGTCTACGCGCTGGCTGCATGGCCTGTCGAATATCGCAGGCCTGCTATTGGCTGGTTCTCCAGCGCGCCCCTGTTGTTTCCACTATTGATGTTCGTGGCCAGCCTGGCTGTCGCCTATTATGCCGTTGACCGGCTGGTTGTGCGCCACGTCAAAAATCTGCGCAACAAGGTGCAGGCGTTTTCGCGCACGCGTCGGCTGCCATCGGCTTCGGATCAGTTTTCGCTGTCTGCCGAATTGCAGGACCTGGAAGATGCGCTTGCCGAAATGGCATTTCACCTGCTGGACGACGAAGCGCAAATGGAAGACGCGCTGCGTGAAAAGAACGTTCTGCTCAAAGAAATACACCACCGGGTGCGCAACAACCTGCAACTGATTTCGTCGATCATGAACATGCAGATCCGCAAGGCCACAGAGCCAGAGACCCGCGATATCCTGCGCCGGCTGCAAGAGCGGGTGATGAGCCTGTCCTCGGTCCACAAAAGCCTGTACCAGACCGAAAACCTGAGCCGCACCAATGCCGGCGCCCTGCTGCCAGACCTGTTTGAACGTCTGGTGCTGTCAAACAATATCAGCGGTCTCGACTATAAACACGATTTCGACGAGGTCGTGCTGTTCCCCGATCAGGCAGTTCCGTTGACCTTGCTGGCCTCGGAACTGGGCACCAATGCGCTAAAGTTTATCGGCGCTGAGGATGGTCAAAGACCCTATCTTTTTGTCTCGCTCAAGCAGCTGGACGGCGGGTCTGCGCGTTTGATCTGTGAAAACTCGATTGGTGCAAACTTCAAGGACATCGAACCCAACGAAGCAGGATTGGGCGCGCAACTGATCCGCGCGTTTGCGACGCAATTGAACGGCAAGATCGAGACCACCTCGACAGACCATCTGTACCGCACCGAGGTGACATTTGACGTCGAGGATGTTTTCCACGAGCCCGCCGACCATTGATGGCGCGCGATGGCCGCTGAATAGCTGTCCAACCTCTGCATTTTTAACAGCCACCAGTGCGTATCTGCCGCATTACACCCTGTTTCTGGATTTCAAGAGCGATCCATAGGTCGGCTTTCATGTGCTTGCCTGTGCTCTGCGCGGACCACCCGCGCATGCGAATCAAAGCAAATAGCGGCAATTTGTAAATAGTTGCAATCTTTAGTTTGTAGTTAATATCATTAGTATAAGTATACAACATACTAACGGATGTAGATATTCGACATAATTCCCAAGAAGCCGCCAAAAGATAACGATTTGCATCCCTTTTCACTATTCGATGTTGCGCGACCGTTTAAGTTGTGCGTATATTTTTCTTAGGCGGGTTTCTGCCTATGAGTGTGCGCGGCATCAGAATAGAAATGCTGCGAATTATTAATAATAAACAACGAGGCTAAGTGAAAATCATGACACTGAAGTTTATCAAAAGATTCGCTCGTGACGAAGATGGCGCGACGGCGATTGAATATGGTTTGTTTGCGGCTCTTATTGCGGCCGTAATCGTGGGAACGGTTGCAACTCTTGGTACGAACGTACACACCGGCTTTCAGACTGTGAACACCGCACTTACTTCCGAATAGTCCCGACGGCTAAGGTGGACAAATGGAGTTCTCATCGCGCACAATCCTTGTGATTATGACCTCCTTGGTGCTTGCAGGAGGCGTGGCTTGGGTCGGCGTTCAGGCGAACAGCGTGCCCGAGCCTTTGCCCCCAAGCCAGCCGATGATTGCAACGGTGGTGCCAAAAGAAGCCTATCTATTCGCCGGTTCTACAATTGATTCCGGCGGGCAGATTTCCAGCCATGAATTATTGTCTGTTGAGATGAATTCAGGGCAGGCAGGCGAAAATTTAATTGCCGATACCGAAGAAAACAGGATGGCGCTAATTCAATTAAGCGCCCGTCGTATGATTCCGGCGAATACGCCGTTTGTAAGCTCTGACATACAACCTGTAGTTTATTCCATTCCAGAACCTGAAGTTCCACCTGTGGCGGAAACCCCAACTTTTGCCGGTATTGCCACACTGCTGCGTCCCGGAATGCGGGCGATTGCCCTGCCTTTGACTGGTGAAACCGCAGCTGCCGGCCTGATTGATTTGGGCGACAGAATTGATGTGCTGCTGTCCTATGACGATCAAAGCGGCGTGCGTGCCGTGCGCACGGTTCTTCAGAATGTTCAGGTGATCGCAACAGACCAGTCGAACGGTTCCGCCGGTGTGACCAATACAGCGGCACCACGGACAATCACGCTGGAACTGCATCCCGAGGGCGCCAAGGTGCTGGCGCTGGCGCGCCATACGGGTGATCTGGTTCTGGTGCTAAGCCAGAAGACCGATGACGACATGCCGGTGATCGCCAACGATCCGCCCGTCCTGGCCACGCAGATTTCCGGCTTGCCTGCGCCCAGTGCGAAGCCGGTCGCGCCCTCCGGGGTACGCGTTGTCCGGGGCAGCTCATCCTCGCGCAGCCAAAGCATTCTACCTCAACCCGTTCCTGCGCCTGACAGCGCTGTTGCCAGTTCACCACCAGATACCACGGGGTCAAACCCGTAATCTGACAGTCAATAGGATCGCCATGTTATCTCGATTGCTGCCCCCCCCCGTTTCTTTTGTGACTGTTTTTCTGCTGGGGGCCAATCTGCTGGGCCTGTCGGCAACCAGCCACGCCCAAACCTACATCGAAAGCACCGGACGTCCGGTTCAGCTGTTCGCAGGCGAAGGCAAGCTGCTGAAACTGGACAGCCCGTCCGAAACGGTATTCCTGGCCAATCCTGAAATCGCGGATGTCGAGATCAAGTCACCAACGCTGTTGTATATCTACGGCAAGTCGATGGGCGAAACGACGCTGTTTGTAATCGACTCTTCGGACGAGGTGTCGGTGGCCAGTTCGGTCAAGGTCACGACCAATATCGACGCGCTGAACGGTGCCGCGCGCGCCTCGGTTCAAGGCGGAAGGTTTTCGATTGTCGAGGTAGACGGCGCACTGGTGATGACGGGCCGTGTGGCCACGATCCGCGACGCTGAACAGGTTCAATCCATCGTCCAGACATTGGCAGGTGAATCGGTTCCGGTGGTCAACAGCCTGTCGCTGGACACGCCTGCGCAGATCAATCTTCAGGTCAAGATCGCCGAAGTTTCGCGTACAGTCACCGAGGATCTCGGCACGAACTGGACCGCGCTGTCGGGCAACGGGCTGACAGGGGGCGGCTCGGTGACGGGCGGCTATGCGCTGGGGGCTGACTTCAGCGTCGGAAACTCGCTTCAGGGGGTCACGCTTGAGGCGCTCAAGAACGAGGGACTGGTTACCATCCTGTCCGAACCGAACCTGACGGCGCGGTCGGGTGACAAGGCAACCTTTCTGGCCGGTGGCCGCTTTCCCTATCAAACCCAGTCCTCGAATGGCGAGGTTCGGGTTGTATTTGAACCCTTTGGCGTCGAACTGGATTTTGAACCCGAGGTTCTGCGGTCGGACAAGATCAAGCTGATGGTCAACACCAAGATCCGCGAGCTTGATTTTTCCAAAGGCAGCACCACCGATCTGCAAAACCTGCCCCTGATCCTTGAACGCAGCGCGGCCACCACCATCGAGGTCAGCAGCGGGCAAAGCTTTGCCATTGCCGGGCTGTTCAAGGCGACATCGCAGCAGAATATCAAAGCGATCCCCGGCCTGGGCGAAATTCCCCTGCTGGGCGCGCTGTTCCGGTCAACCAGCTTCCAACAGGGCGAGACAGAGTTGGTCATCATCGTGACCCCCTATCTTGTAGAGCCCAGCGCCCCCGGCAAGTTCAAAACACCGGTGGACAAATTCAGACCCGCAGACCGGCTGAGCCGCAATTTCCTGGGTGAACTGACCTTTGGCACACCGGATGAAGGTGGCCCGGTCTCAGTCAAAAGCATCAACGGCAAAGCGGGGCTTATCCTTCAATGATTATGCATTTTCTCAAGGCGCGCGGCGCAATCGCCATCTTTGCACTTGGTACAGCTCTCTCCGGTTGCAGCGTACCGCAAATGGGTGTCGGCGCGGTTGACCGGATGTCGGCAGCCTATGTCGAGACCCAACACACCTATCGCTTTGGTGCCAAGTCTTCGGGGCTTTCGAAATCGGAACGTGCCGGGATCAACCATTTTCTGCGACAGAATGCCCTGCGCAAGGGCGACGTGCTGATCGTAACCATTCCCACCAGCGGTTCGCCCCGCACAGATGCGGGACGTCAGGAAACCATGCATGCTGCGCTGTCATTCGTGCCATCGCGGGTCCGCATCGGAATGGATCAAAGCTTTACCACCTATCCGTCGGTGCCCCGTCAAACCGGGCTTATCCGGCTTGTTCGCGCCAGCGGCGTGCGGGTCGAATGCACGCCCGGAGTTGAAGATCTGGGCTGTGCCAGCGCCATCAACCTTGCTGTCATGGTCCATGAACCGGGCGACGTGTTGGCCCCTGCCGAAACAGCACGGACAGCGCGAAAATGACACTGCTGACAAGGAGACCGATGTGAACCGCCCCCTTTCCACCGCGAACATGCGCACCGGCACAGTGCGGGTCGAGGCATTTGTCACCTCTGAAGAAGCCAAGACCGCCGTCGACCAGATCGCGCGCCAGCTTGGTCGTGACGGCAGCGTCAATTTCCACGCGGGAACACTGGCAACCGCAGCCCGTCTGACCGGCATGACATCGCTGGGTGATGTGCTGGTGGTCGAGTTGGGATCCGAAGACATGGACGCAAGCCTGTCGATGGTGAACGAGCTGGTGCTTGAAGGCGTCCGGCTGGTTCTGTTGGGACGGCAAAACAGTGTCGAAACCTATCGCCGTTTCATCTCGGCGGGTGCGCGCGATTATCTGGTGCTGCCGTTGGAAAACGACACCGAAGTGGCGCTTGGGCTGGACGGGACACCCGCACCGGCAGCACCGCTTGTGGCCAGTGCGCGCACCATTGGCATTTGCGGTGTCAGCGGCGGTGTCGGCGCCAGCGTTCTGGCGGCAAATCTGGCGGTCGCCTATTTGGGACAAGCGCGCGCGGGCAAACTGGCGCGTGACAGTCTGGGCAGTGTTGCGCTGGTCGATGCCGACCTCAGCTTTGGCTCGCTGGCGATTGATTTTGACATGGACACCACCTCGGGCCTGCTTGAGGCGCTGATGGCACCAGAGCGGGTGGACCGCACTTTTTTGAACGCAACAATGGCCACGCCAATGGCCGGTCTGGCGCTGTATTCAGCCGAGTCCAGCGAACAGGGCCGCATCGGATCGTACGAGGCCGGCTTTCCTGCCTTGCTGTCACAGATCAGGGCTGATTACCCGACATTGATCGTGGATTTGCCACGCACCCTGCTGGTCGAGTCTCCGGCAATCGTCGATGGTATGGACGAATTGGTGCTGGTTCTGGGCCAGGGGTTCACATCGATCCGCAGTTGCAGCCGGTTGCTGCACCGCATCGGGGATCGCAAATCAGGGCCGCGAATAACCTGTATCATGTCGCAGGTTCGGCGCGATGCAGGGCTGCGCAAATCCGAAATCTCGACCGCGCTGGACCGTGACATCGACATGATACTGCCCCAATGCGGGGCCGATCTGGCACGGGCCGCCGTCAAAGGGGTTCCGCTGCAGAAACTGTCACCACGCAGCGGATATGGCCGCAAGGTCTCGCAGCTGGTGGCGCAACTGGAAACGCCGTTGGCAGTGGGAAAATCGGCGCGGCGCGGCTTCTGGAGCTGGAAGAAAGTAGCAAGCGATGTCTGAAGTTGCGATCCTGCCCCAAGAGAGTCTGGACCGCTTGCAGGTCGTGATCGAGACCCGCCTGGCGCAGGTCGCGCAGGCGGGCGAGACAATTGGCTGGCACGAGATCAGCAGCGCGATCGACTGGTATGAAGCACAGACCGGCCAAAGCGTGCCGCGTGCCGACCAGCGCGCGTTGATGCAGCATTTCGCCCCCCCGACCCAGCCCGCACCCGCTGCGGCATCCCCGCGTGCCGAACGCGTCGCGCCAAACAGCTATATGCCGGGCTTTGCCAAACGGCTGAACGCGCTGAGCCGCAAAATCCTGCCCGAAGCACTGACGCTGCTGGATCTTCAAGCGCTGTCAGCCCTGCCGCCCGAGGCACAGCGCGACACCATCCGCGATGCGGTGCTTAGCGCCTGCGCTGCCCAAAAGCTTGACCTGAACGGGGCCGAAAGCGCCGATCTGGTCAGCTATGTGGTCGATGACATGATGGGCTTTGGCCCGCTTGAACGGTTGCTGGCTGACGATGACGTCTCTGATATTTTGGTCAACGGCCCGCAAAAGGTCTATGTCGAACGAGCGGGCCAGCTTGAGCTGACGGACGTGTCCTTTCGGGACGATCAGCATGTAATGAACATTGCAAGCCGCATCGTATCGCAAGCAGGCAGGCGCGTCGACGAGAGCACCCCGCTGGTCGATACCCGTTTGGCCGATGGCAGCCGGATCAACGTGACCATCCCGCCGCTGGCGGTGGATGGGCCAACCATCACCATCCGCAAATTTCCCAAGGACGAACTGACCCTTGCCGATCTGACCAGCCGCAACACCCTGTCCCCACAAATGGCCGAACTGTTGCGGATTGCGGCCCACTTGCGACTGAACATCCTGTTCTCGGGCGGTACGGGTGCTGGTAAAACAACCATGTTGAACGCCGTATCGCGCGAAATTCCTGCAAACGAACGGATTGTCACCATCGAGGATGCCGCGGAACTGCGGCTGCAACAGCCCCATGTGGTGCGCCTGGAAACCCGTCCCCCGACAATTGAGGGCACCGGTGAAGTGTCCATGCGCCACCTGTTCCGCAATGCATTGCGGATGCGCCCCGACCGGATCATCATTGGCGAGGTTCGCGGTGACGAGGCATTGGACATGCTGCAAGCCATGAACACCGGCCATGACGGGTCGATGAGCACGGTACACGCCAACAGCCCCCGCGAGGCCCTGACGCGGATGGAAAACCTGATTGCGATGTCCGGTGTGCCCTTGTCCGCAGATTTTGTCCGCGACCAGCTGAAGGATGCACTACATCTGATCGTGCAGATTTCACGAATGCATGATGGTGTGCGGCGCGTGACCTCGATTGCCGAAGTGGTCGGGATGGAAGGCAAAGTCATCAGCATGCAAGACCTGTTCCGCTTTGACCGCGTGCAGGGACGTGTCGGTGAAGAAATCACGGGCACATTCCAAAGCTGCGGAACCCTGCCCCATTTTATCGACCGCGCGAAAGAACACGGGCTGGATAACTCTGTGCGCGATCTGTTGGTGGACCGCTCATGACCCCGATCATTGTCTATTTCGTGCTGAGCTTTCTAACCTGCCTGATCCTGGGGTTTTCAGGCCTTATGTTGCTCGATCGTTCGCGTCGCTTGCGTCGCGCGCGGCTTGTGCGTTTCAGCTCGGATCATCCGGGGCGGGCCACGGCCCGAGTAATGCGCCGCCTGGACGCCTTGCAAAACACAGAAAAGGACGGGTTGCGCCATACAAAGGGCGGGGTGGTTGGCCTGCTTCAGGTCCGGTTGAAAGAGGCCGGGCTGGAGATTTCGCCGCTGGCCGCGTTGATCGTGATGCTGCTGATCGCGTCGGCTGTTGGGCTGGGCCTTTGGTATGCGCGGCTGCTTGTCTGGCCTTTGGCCGTTGCTGTCGGAGCCGGATCCGGGTGGGTATTGTTCAATGTGACGCTTGGCGGCTTGCGGGCCCGTCGGGTGCGGGCCTTTAACAATGCCCTGCCCGATTGCCTGGATATTCTGGCGCGCGGCCTGCGTGCAGGTCAGCCGATTCCGGCAGCGCTTGCGGTCGTGGCGCAGCATGCGCGTGGGATCGCGCAGGAGGAATTCCGGCGGTGCTGTGAAGAGCTGAAGCTGGGCGTGCCGTTGATCCGGGCGCTGGCGGGTGTTGCCACGCGGATCGGTTCGCCCGAGGCGCATTTCGTGACTGTGGCCACCAACCTACAGTCCGAAACCGGCGGGAACCTTGTCGAGACCTTGGAAAACCTGGCCGAACAGCTGCGTGACAGAAAGAAACTGCGCAAAAAGGCCGCCGCCATGTCCGCCGAAATCCGCGTGAGCGCGGTGATCCTGTCCAGCCTGCCGTTTGTGGTGGCCATTGTGCTGTACATCATGAACCCCGGCTATCTGAACCCGCTGGTGATCGACCCCCGCGGCCAGGTGATGGCTGGTGCCGCATTGTTCAGCCTGTGCCTGGGAATTTTCAGCATGTACAAGTTGTCACGTCTCGATGTTTAGCGATCTCTCCTTTGTGGCACAGCTTGCCATCGCCTTGCCGGTGCTGATCCTGTTCCAGTTGTCCGTGCTAAGCATACTCGACCGGCGCGTCCGGCTGGGCCGTATCAACCGCAGCCTCGGGCGGATGCCCGTGCGCAGCGCCGCACAGCGCCGTTCCCTGCTTCAGAAGATTGCACAGGTATTTCGCAAGCTTGCCACGGAAACCTTCGAACGCGTGTCGATTATGCGCGGAGGCGAGGCGGAAACCTCGACCGTACTGTTGCGTACCGCCGGGTTTCGCAGCCGCGATGCGGTCTTGATCTATGCCTTTCTCAAGCTTGTGCTGCCGGCCACGGGCGCTTTGCTGGCGGTGTTGTGGTTCGTGGTGGCACGGGGCGACAGGGCTGACAACTGGTTGGTTGTCGTGATGTGGTGCTGCGGCGCTGCGCTTGTTTTGTCCAAGGCCCCGGACGTCGTGCTGGTCCAGATCCGCAACCGCCGTTTCAAACAGGTGCGCAAAAGCTTTCCCGATATGCTGGAACTGCTGGTCATCGCCAGCGAATCCGGCCTTAGCGCCAACCCCTCGCTCAGCCGCGTCGCCGCCGAAATCCGCATGTTCTGTCAGCCTCTGGCCTTCGAAATGCAGCAACTGGTGGCCGAGCTGAATATCCTGCCCAGCCGCGACGACGCCTGGCGCAATTTCAGCACCCGCCTGCCGCTCAGCGAGATCACCATCTTTGCCAATGCGCTGATGCAAGCCGAACGCTACGGCACGCCCTTTGCCGGTGCCATGCGCACCCTGATGCGCGACGAACGGGCCGGGCGTTTGCTGAAAATCGAGGAACAGGCCGGACGCGCACCGGCGTTGATGACGATGCCGCTGATCCTGTTCATCATGCCACCGCTGTTCATTGTGCTGGTCGGCCCGGCAGCGCTGAGCATTCTGGACAACATCATGAATGGTGGATTCGGATGAAAACCTTCACCCGTCATTTCCTGAAGACCGAAGACGGTGCCACGGCGGTCGAATTTGTGCTGGTCCTGCCGATCCTGTTGTCGATGGTGTTCGGGATCATCTGCTTTGGCCAGTATTTCGCCATTGCCAACAGCCTGCAACAACTGGCCGCAGAGGCAGCGCGGTATTCGGCAATCGAGTTCCAGCAAGACGACAGAGTGGCTGCGGCCAATACTTTCATCACCGAAGCCGACGCGCGTTTCACTTTTCTGGCGCAGGACAAGGTAACCTACACCACCGTACCCCTTTCGGACCCGGACGGGATTCAGGTGTCGCTGACCTATGACCTGCAAGGTTCGGCGGTTGCGCTGGCGGGCGGGTTTATCGGTATCGATTTCGTCACACTGACGCGGAGCAGCTACATTGCCTATTAAGCACAAGCTTTGGCGGTTTTGCGCAGACGAACGCGGGGCGGCGGCGATCATTTTCGCACTGGTGCTGACGATGCTGCTGGGGTTCGTCGCATTGGGGGTTGATCTAAGTTCGCTCTATTTCCAGCAAAAAACGCTGCAAACGCGTGCCGATCTTGCCGCCGTCAGCGCCGTGAAAAATCTGCACGACAGCCCTGCCGATTGGGCGCTGACCACGCTTGATGGCAACGGTCTGGACCCAAGCACGATGACCTCGATCACCTATGCCCGCTACCGGCGCGACGCATCACTGACCCCGGACGCCAGGCTGACAGACCGGAACCTGGAGGATGATGATGTGAATGCCGCCACCGTCCAGTTGCACCAGGCATCACCGCTGTATTTCGCCCGCACCTTTCTTAGCCAGGATTCGACGCGACTGGGTGCCAGGGCGACCGCAGCGCGGTTTGATCTGGCAAGCTTCAGTTTGGGGTCGCGCTTGCTGTCGCTGAACGAAGGCCTGCTGAACGCGCTGCTGTCGGAAGCGACAGGCAGCAACATTTCCCTGACACTGCTGGACTATCAGGCGCTGGCCGATGCCGATATCGACCTGTTGACCTTTTCCGATGCGCTGGCCACCCGCGCGGGGCTGACGGCGCTGACCTACGCCGACCTGCTGAGCAGTGACATCGAACTGCCGCATGTGGCAGGCGCGCTTTTGGACACAGGCGCGGTGGCTGGGTCGACAGCGGTGTTGCAGGCAGTACTGAACTCGGGCGCGAGCGCGCTGCTGGATGCCGAAAAGCTGATCGGGGTCGAAGGCGGCAACGTGGCGGCGCAGCTTGAGGACGTGCTGCCCACGGTTACCGTTTCGGTGCTGGATGTGCTGATGTCCTCGGTCGATGTGATCACGGCCGACCGCTATATCGACACCTCGCTGAACCTGGCGATCCCCGACCTGACCGCGACGCGGCTGCAACTGGTGGTGGGCGAACGCCCGGCCTGGATCATGTTCGGAGAAAAAGGCGCCACCGCGCACACCGCGCAGGTGCGCATGAAACTGGACCTGACGCTTAGCACCGACATTCTGTCCGGCGTGGCCACCACGCTGGATATCGTTGATATCGAGGTCCCGATCTACCTTGAGATTGCCAGCGCCACGGCCACCCTGACAGAGATTGATTGCGGAGCCGGTGACGCCGAACCCCTGGTGACTTTCGACACCGGGATCGACCCGCTGACAGGAGAGACCGGCACCCACGTCGCCGAACTGTTTCTGGGCAACTTTCCTGCCCCCGACTTTGCCGACAACACGACACCGCTAAGTACCGACAACCTGACACATGCAAAGCTGCTGGGCCTGAACATCAACGTCAGCATACTGCTTAGCGTTGGGGCTGATGTCATGATCAAGTCCCATGCAGCGATCGGTGTTTCAGAATCCTCGCAAACCCAGTTCACCCGCGCAGAACAGGGCCAGACCAAAACCTTCGGGTCCGAATCGCTGCTGAGTTCCGGCGTTAGCACCTTGCTTGCCGATGCCGACATCCGGCTGGACGCCTCGGTCGGGCTGCTCTCGACGCTCGTGACCAGCATTCTGTCGCTGGTCACCAACCTGCTGGAACCGCTGCCGGCCCTGATCCTTGTGCCGCTGGACGCGGTGCTGGATTCAATTCTGGAAACGCTTGGCATCGGCATCGGCGAAGCTGACCTGACCCTTCACGCGGCCCATTGCGGGCAGATCATGCTGGTCAGGTGACCACATTGCGCATTACAGATTACAACAGGGGCGCATAATGCCGACCCAAACAGACCGGAGCTTTACATTGACTTTGCTTGTTGCCCATTTTCGCCGCCTATGTCTGATTGTCGCCGCAGCCAGCCTGTCCGCCTGTGCGGTGCAAACAGTGCCAAATGCCGGACCGGACCAAACCACCGCAGCCGGATCAAGCACATTGCGGCTGGCGCAGGCTACGGCAGAGTCAGGCGATTATACCAATGCCGCCAGATTGTTCGAAAAGGAACTGGCCAGTAATCCGGATTCGGTGGATGCCCTGAAAGGCGCCGGTGACGCCTATTCGCGCATGGGCCAGCATGGCAGGGCCGAAACCGTCCTGTTGCGGGCACATGAACTGGCGCCCAGCAATGACGATGTTCTGGCAATCTTGGGCCGCGTCTACCTGTCGCAAAAACGCCCGGACGAGGCGATCAAATATTACGACAAGGCGCTGCGCAACAACCGCAGCAATATCTCGGCAATCACCGGCAAGGGTGTGGCGCTGGATACGATGTCGCAACATCTTAAGGCGCAAAAGGTCTATCAGGACGGTTTGTCCGCCTATCCCACGAATTTCATCCTGCGCAGCAACTATGCGCTGTCGCTGGCGCTGACTGGTCATTCCGCCAAATCCATCAGTATCCTGCAAGAACTGGTGCGCGACCCGAACGCAGCGCCCTATGTGCGCGCCAATCTTGCGTTGGTCTATGGTCTGGCCGGCCAGGAAAACGAAGCCCGCGCCACTCTGTCGCTGGATATGAGCGCCAAGGAAATCGAAGAAAACATTGCGATTTATCGGGCCCTGCGCCGTTCAATGAATGACGGCAACCCCATCGGATCTCTGGTTTTCGCCTGATCTGTAGCGCGCGCAAAGCAACTCAGCATGCCCGTGTTGGCGTGCTGGGCTTGGCAGGTTAACCACTGTTCCAGATGCCACCTGCCGGTGGTGTCGAATGGGCGGTTCAAGGCCAGCACCCGTTAAATCCACTGTTACCTGCACGAACTGTGAAAATTTGAATCTGATTCAGGTCCCGATTCATGGAACCTTGACCTTTCGCCAGTGTTGAGCCCCCGAGACACGCTTGAGGAAAGGAAAGGATCATGAGTCTCGATATGCTTGCTTTTGGGCTTCTTGCCCTCATCCTGGTCGCCGCAATCATCTTTGCCGCGACCGGCAAACGCAACACACAAGAACACACGTCAGATTACAAACCGTCGCAGAAATACGGACAGGTGCGGGACGACGGACGCAACAACTTCGGCTGACAACCGTTCTTCTTACATCACGACACCAAACGCGCACCGCTTTCTTGACCAAGGCCGGGCACCCGATCGAATGGGCCGCCTGACCAGATCAAGGGAGCGGTTCGCGTTTTGTCATGTGCCACGATGAGCCTGGCAGCACATTCAAACCTGACGTCATACAGGTTTCGTATTTCTGTCGTCTGACCATCACCCCACTGTTACCAAATCGGCGCATCGCTCCGGCTATCAATTAATCACGGAGCATCCGATGCCACGCATTACCTTTACCCGCCGCCAGACCCTGCTGGGCACCGCCGCCCTTGGCGTTTCCATGTCCATGCCGTCCCTGTCACGCGCCCAATCGCGCCCGATGATCACCCACGGCGTGATGTCCGGCGATGTCGCCCATGATGGTGCTGTGATCTGGAGCCGCGCCGACCGCGAGGCCAAGATGCTGGTAGAATGGGCCACAACCGAAAGCATGACCGACGCACGCGCCGTACCCGCACTGGCCGTGGGCACGCCTACGGATTACACGGGCAAGATGGCCCTGACCGGCCTGCCCAGCGATCAGGACATCTTTTACCGCGTGACCATGGCCGATCTGGCCGACGGCACCCTGTCCGAACCCACCACAGGCACGTTCCGCACCGCGCCCATGGGCAACCGCGACATCAGCTTTGTCTGGTCGGGCGACACCGCAGGTCAGGGCTGGGGCATCGACGAGGACCGCGGCGGCATGACCACCTATGCCACCATGCTGGGCCACAACCCCGACTTTTTCCTGCACTCGGGCGACACCGTCTATGCCGACGGTCCGCTGAAAGAAGAGGTCGAACTGGCTGACGGCACCTTCTGGAAAAACATCGTCACCCCCGCCAAGACCAAAGTGGCCGAGACGCTGGAAGAATTCCGCGGTCAGCACCTGTACAACTACATGGACAAGAACGTGAAGGCGCTGAACGCCGCCGTTCCGATCATCGCCCAGTGGGACGACCACGAAGTTACGAACAACTGGTACCCCGATGAAGTGCTGGCCGAAGACGACCGTTACACCGTCAAATCCATGCAAACGCTGTCTGCCCGTGCCCACCGCGCATTCCACGAAATGATGCCGACACGGCAATCGCTGGCCGAACCGATGCGCGTCTATCGCAAGGTGTCCTACGGCCCGTTGCTGGACATCTTTGTCATCGACATGCGCACCTATCGCGGCGACAACACTGCCAACACCGAAGCCGAAGGCACGCCGTTCCTTGGCGCCGATCAGCTGGCATGGCTGAAGCGGGAAATGGTGAATTCCACGGCCACATGGAAGGTCATCGCCTCGGACATGCCGATCGGCATGATGGTGCGCGATGGCGACAACATGGAAAACGGGGCAAACGGTGACGGTCCCGTGCTGGGCCGCGAAAAAGACATCGCGGCGGTTCTGTCGTTCATCAAGGCGGCTGAAATCACCAACACCGTCTGGCTGACCGCCGATGTGCACTACACCGCAGCCCACCACTACTCGCCCGACCGCGCGGTGTTTCAGGAGTTTGAACCGTTTTGGGAGTTCGTATCGGGTCCGCTGCACGCGGGCACCTTCGGCCCCAGCGATTACGACAACACATTCGGCCCCGAGGTCCGCTATGCCAAGCACCCCGAGCCGGGTCAGGCCAACCTGCCGCCCAGCGACGGTATGCAGTTCTTCGGCAAGGTCGACATTGCCGCCGACACCGGCGTGATGACCGTGCGCCTGATGGACAGCGCCGATGTCGAGCTGTGGTCGGTCGAACTGGAACCCAAGCTGGCCTAAGCTTTGCCGCCTGAAACACCAAAGCCGCCCGTATCATCGGGCGGCTTTTGCATGTGCGGTCCTACTCTGCCGCTTCGGTCCGCAGGAACCCGCCCGACTGAAGGTTCCAATACTGCGCGTACAGCCCGCCCTCTTTCAACAGCGCCTCGTGGCTGCCGTCCTCGACGATCCGGCCCTGATCCATCACGATGATCCGGTCCATTTCGGTCAGCGTCGACAGACGGTGGGCGATGGCCAGCACGGTCTTGCCCTGCATCACTCGGTCCAGCGCCGATTGAATCGCCGCCTCGACCTCGCTGTCCAGCGCGCTGGTTGCCTCGTCCAGGATCAGGATCGGCGCGTTTTTCAGAATGGCGCGCGCCAATGCGATCCGCTGCCGCTGACCACCCGACAGCTTCACCCCGCGCTCGCCCAGATGGGCGTGATAGCCGGCGCGGCCCTTGTGGTCTTCCAGATCCAGAATGAAGCTGTGCGCCTCGGCCTCGCGGGCGGCCTGAAACACCTCTTCGTCCGTCGCCTCGGGGCGGCCGTATCGGATGTTGTCCATGGCCGAGCGGTTGAACATCGCGGTTTCCTGCGTGACCATGCTGATGCTGCGCCGCAGGCTTTCCTGCGTCACGGTGCTGGTGTCGGTACCATCAATGCTGATCGTGCCGCCTTCGGTCTCGTACAGCCGCAGCAGCAACGCCACGAGGGTCGACTTCCCCGCGCCCGATGCGCCGACGATGCCGATCTTTTGCCCCGGCTCGATGTGCAGGTTCACGCCCGAGATCCCGCCCACGTCGCGTCCATAGGCAAAATCCAGGTCCTTGATAACGATGCCGCCCCGTCCCACGTCCAGATCACGCGCGTCGGGGTTGTTTTCGGTCCGGTTGCGCGGCGTCAGTGTGTGAATACCATCCTCGATCTCGCCCACGCTGGAATAGATCGCCATCAGCGTGAAACTGACCCAACCTGTCATCTGCGCAATACGGATGGCCACGGCACCGGCGGCGACGATGTCGCCCTGTGTGGCAATGCCCTGTTTCCACAGGATCAGCGTCCAGCCCAGCAGCAGCACCGGCAACAGCCCCGCCAGCGTCATCAGGCAAAACCGGAAGCCCGCCGAAAGATAGCCAAAATCCAGCGCGGTCCGGCGGAAATTGCCCATGGCGCCCAGCGCCGCGCGGTCTTCGTGGTCGTCGTGGGCGAACAGCTTGACCGTCTTGATGTTGGTGATCGTATCCACGATCTGCCCCGACACCATCGCCCGCGCGCCCGCCCGCGCCGCAGAGCGATGGCGGATGCGCGGCAGGAACCAGCGGATCATCAGGAAATACCCCATCAGCCAGACCAGAAAGCCCAGCCCGATCTTCCAGTCAATCGCCACCAGCAACAGCATGGACCCCGCCAGCGACGCCAGCGCAAAGGCGACGACGTTGATCACCTCGACTACCACATCCGTCACCGCCCGCGCGGTCTGCATCTGCTTTTGCGCGATACGGCCGGCGAAATCGTTGTCAAAGAACCGCACCGATTGCCCCAGCGTCCAGCGGTGCAGACGCGACAGCACCAGCGGGTTCAGGTTCGGCTGAACGATGATCGCATTCGCCGAAGAGGACAGACCAAACAACAAGGGCCGCGCCAGCAGAAAGAACGCAACCGCGCCCAGGATCAGGACAAGGTTGTCCGGCGCAAAGAACCCGTCAGGACCCAGCGCCGAACTGGCGTCAATCACCTTGCCCAGAATCCACGCCGTCCCCGCCTCGACCGTGCCCGCTGCCGCCGAGAAAAACGCAGCGATCCACAACGCAGGCCACGCCCCCGACAGCGCCCAGCGCATGAAGGGGGTCAGGGTCTGTGGTGGCGGTCCGTCTGCGGGACGAAAGGCGTGTATCCATTTGGCAATGTTCATGCCGGGTCCTCTGGGTTCAGGAAACCGCCCGACTGGCGGGTCCAGAACTGGCTATATAGTCCGCCCTTGGCCAAAAGCGCGTCGTGGCTGCCGTCTTCGATGATCTTTCCGGCGTCCAGCACCAGAATGCGATCCATTTCGGCAATGGTCGACAGACGGTGCGCAATGGCGATCACCGTTTTGCCCTCCATCATCTTGTACAGCGTGCCTTGAATCGCTTCCTCGACCTCGCTGTCCAGCGCGCTTGTCGCCTCGTCCAGCAACAGGATCGGCGCGTTCTTCAGGATCACCCGCGCCAGCGTCACCCGCTGACGCTGACCACCCGACAGCTTTACACCGCGTTCGCCGACCTGCGCGTCATAGCCGACGTTGCCGGCCGGATCGGTCAGCGTGGTGATGAAATCATGCGCCTCGGCCTGTTTGGCGGCGGCGATCATCTCGGCCTCGGTCGCATCGGGTTTGCCGTACAGGATGTTTTCGCGCACCGACCGATGCAACAGGCTGCTTTCCTGCTGCACCATACCGACACTCAGCCGCAGACTGTCCTGCGTCACCTTGGTGATGTCCTGACCGTCAATCTCGATCCGCCCGCTTTCGGGGTCGTAAAACCGCAACAGCAGCTTGACCAGCGTGGACTTGCCCGCGCCCGACCGTCCGATCAGCCCGACCTTTTCGCCGGGTTGGATCGTCAGATCAATCGCCTCAAGCCCACCGGACGCGCGGCCATAGTGATGCGTCAACGCCTTCAGCTCGATCCGCCCGTCGGTCAGCGCCAGCGGCTTCGCCTTGGGCGCGTCTACCAGCGTCACCGGCTGGGCAATGGTTTCCATGCCTTCGGCCACGACACCCAGTTCGCGGAAGAACGTAGTCAGCGCCCACATGATCCAGCCGGTCATCGCGTTCAGCCGCAGCGCCAGCGCCGTGGCCGCCGCAACCGTGCCGACCGACGCCTGCCCCTGAACCCACAGCGCAATCGCCCAACCGACAACGCCGACAATCAGCAGACCGTTCAGCACCACCAGCGAGAAATCCATCGTGGTGAAAATCCGCATCTCGGTCTGGAACGTCTTGCGCGTGTGTTCGATCGCCTCCTTGGCATAGTTCAGCTCGCTGTCGTGGTGGGCGAACATCTTGACCGAATGAATGTTGGTATAGGCATCGACCACACGGCCCGTGACCGCGCTGCGCGCATCCGATGCCGCCTTGGACGCGGGACCGACGCGCCGGGTCGTCCAGTTGATCAGCAATCCGTACAGCACCATCCAGATCACCAACGGCAGCAACAGCCGTGCGTCGGACGTGGACAGCAGGATCGCCGCGCCGATCATATAGGCCAGCGAATAGGAAATCGCGTCAAACACCTGAAACACCACCTCGCCGGCGGCGGGAGGCGTTTGCATGATGCGGTTGGCGATGCGTCCGGCAAAGTCGTTCTCGAACCAGCCGACGGACTGCCGCAGGACATGCTTGTGCGACCGCCAGCGGATCAACGTGCCAAAGTTCACGATGATCGTGTTGTTCAGCAACATCACGTCCAGCAACTGGATCAACGGCCGCAACGTCAGGATAAAAATGGCTACCGCGATCAGCTCGACCTTGTGCGCCGCCCAGACTTCGGAAGGCGTACCTTGCAGCAGGTCAACGACCCGCCCCATGTAATAGATCAGCCCGATTTCAATCGCGGCTATGACGATGGACAGAATGCCCGTCAGGACAAACACTGTTTTGAACGGCTTGGCATACTCGCGCATGAACGGCCACAACCGCGTGGGCGGTGTGTTGGTTTCGGCAAAAGGCGCATAGGGATCGACGAGGTTTTCGAAAAATTTGAACATGAGGGACCTGTAGGAAAGACGGAATTCAACTGGGGCTTGCGCTCGATTGCAGCCCGTTCAATCAGCTGTGGTTATGAAAACCAAATCCCGCGGTACATGTCGCACTCTCCTCGTGTCTTGCATCCAGATAGCCCGAAACGCGGGGAATGTCAGCCCAAAAGCTGCGCGCGGGTCAGCTTAAAGTCCGAAGCGATCCAACGCGCCTCCAACTCTTTCAGCTTTGCACCCAGTTCCGGGCCATGCAGCGCGGGCATCAGATCACCCGCAGCGATTGGAAACTTTGCCGCATCACCCCGGGCCGCGGCTGCCGCATCGCCCACGTTTACAGGCGTTTCGAACAACGCAGACCGCAGTGCAATCACATCCAGCGCGACGTTCCGTCCGTGGCGATAACCCAGTTCGGCGGCTCCTTCGCCGGTGCCCGCAAGCTCACGCAGAACCGCGAGTTTCCGCGCATCCGCCCGTGACAAACGCAACCGGTCGGCCACATCCTCGCCCCCCAGAACCGCCAGACGGCGCATCGGATCGGGTGACAGGTCAAGCATGGATTCGGCGTGGATCAGCGGCGCCAGCCACCGCACCTGTGCGCCGGTCAACACCTGTGCCAACACGCCCACGCGCTCCATCACCGCCACGGCAGGTGCGGGATCGGGCGCGCCCAGCAGCTTGGTCATCTCGGCCCCGACCCGTTCGGCGGACAGCTGCGCCAGCCCGTCTAGATGGTCCGCTATTGCGGCCAGCGCATCGGCGTCAAAACCATGCGCGGGGTCCGCGTACCATGCGGAGAACCGGAAGAACCGCAAAATGCGCAGATAATCTTCGCGGATGCGGTCGGTGGCATCGTCAATGAACACCACCCGCCGCGCCAGCGCATCGGGCAAACCGCCCAGCGGGTCAACCACCGTGCCATCCGCGCGGGCATAGAGCGCGTTCATCGTGAAATCACGCCGCCGCGCATCCTCGGTCACATCGGTGGAAAAGGCGACGACCGCACGCCGTCCATCGGTTTCAACGTCATTGCGGAAGGTGGTGACCTCATAGGGTTCGCCCCCGATCACCACCGTCAGCGTGCCGTGATCAATCCCGGTCGGGATCGTCCGGAACCCGGCGTCTTTGCAGACCTTTTGCACCTGATCCGGTGTTGCATCGGTGGCAATGTCGATGTCACTGGCCTGAACGCCCAGAACCGCGTTACGCACGCAGCCGCCGACAAACAACGCCTGAAACCCCGCACCCTCAAGTGCGGCACACAGCGCCAGCGCCCCGGCATCGTTCAGCCAGGGCACATCGGCAGACAGTTTCATGTCATCCGTTCGGTCCATGCCCGCAACATACGCGCGGTTGCGCCCCAAATGTAATAGGGACCGTAGGGCACCGTGTAATAGGTGCGCATCACCCCGCGCCAGCGCCGTGATTGGGTGATGTAATTGTCAGGGTTCAGCACATGGCTCAGCGGCACCCGGAACACCTCGGCCACTTCGCCGGTTTCGGGCAAGACCTGAAACGGCTCGCCGACATAGGCCAGAACCGGTGTGACCAGAAATCCGGTGCCGGTTTCATGCGGCGGCAGCGTGCCCAGCACCTGCACCAGTTCCGGCGGCAGGCCGATCTCCTCATGCGCCTCGCGCAGGGCAGCGGCGGTCACATCGGTATCGGTGTCATCCTGTTTGCCACCGGGAAAGGCGATCTGCCCCGGGTGATGTTTCAGCGCCGACGACCGCGTAGTCAGGATCAGCTCCAGCCCCGCCGCGCCGTCAACCATCGCTGCCAGCACACCCGCCGGGCGCAGCTTACGCCCCTCGGGCAGCACCGTACCAGGGTTCAGGTCAAAATCGGACGAAGGCCGCCCCGGACGGTCCAGCGCGGCCTTGATGGCGTTCAGATCAATCGTCACCGGGCGCCTTTTCTGCATCAAAACCAACTGTTTTCGGGTCCAGATCGTAATGCGCGCCGCAGAACTGGCAATCGGCGGTCACGCGGCCATCGTCTGTTGTCATCGTTTCGATGTCGCGCGCCGAATAGATCGACAGGCTTTGGCGTACACGCTCTTCCGAACAGGTGCAGCCAAAACGCACCGCTTGCGTATCGAACACGCGCGGCAGTTCCTCGTGGAAGAGACGCAGCAGCAAATCATTTGGCGGGACTTGCGGGCCGATCAGCTCAAGCTCTTCGACCGTGTCCAGCAGGATGTTCACGCGGTTCCAGTTCTCATGCTTGTCGCCATGCAGCAGGTCGGACGGCTTGAGAACATCGCCCTCGCCTTCCGATTTCGCCATCAGCGGCGATGCTCCGGGCATGTGCTGCAACATCACGCCCCCGGCACGCCAATGTTCCGCCCCGCTGCCTTCGGTGCTTTTGCCAAAGTTCAGCTGGAACCGTGTCGGCAATTGCTCGGACTGCGCAAAATACGCCTCGGCACTGGCCGCCAGCGACGTTCCCGCCAGCGGCGAAATACCCTGATAGGGTGCCATGTCCTGGCCCTGGTCGATAATGACGGCAAAATAACCCTCGCCGACGTTATCGATGGGCGCGCCATCGGTCAGCCGGTCGGCGTCATAGCTGGCATAGGCGCGGATGCGGGCAGGCTCGCCCTCTTCGGACGGACCATAGTAATCGGTCGCGATCATCCGCACCGGACCTTTGGATTGCACTTGCAGCGACAGCTTCCAGCGCAGTTTAATGGTTTGACCGATCAAAGCCGTCAGAAGCGCCATCTCGGCGACCAGGGCTTCGACCTGCGTGGGATAGTCATGTTGTTTGAGAATACCGCCCAACACACCGTCCAGCCGCGCCACGCGGCCACGAATGTCCGAGGCATCAAGCTGAAAAGGCAGGACCGTGTCGTCCCACACGAGTTGGTTTCCGAGTGTCATTGGGGTTTCCTTATGCGCCGGTCGTTGGCATATCGCGTCAATATAGGCGACGCAATCCGCAGTAAAAGGGGCAAGCCATGATCCGACGCGTGGGACCGCCCCCGATCAAAGGTCAGAAATACACCCAACGCGCAGGCGCCTATGCGATTTTGCCGGTTCCGGGCGGCGTGCTTTTGACGGGTCAGCAAGGCGACTGGCTGGACATCCAGCTGCCCGGTGGGGGCATTGATCCGGGCGAATCCCCCCTGCAAACACTGCACCGCGAGGTGATGGAGGAAACCGGCTGGGCGATCTCGCAACCGCTGCGGTTGGGCGCATTCCGGCGGTTTGTCTACATGCCCGAGTATGATCTTTGCGCCGAAAAGCTGTGTACCGTGTTTGTCGCGCACCCGACGCGGCGCATTTGCGATCCGATTGAACCGGACCACATTACGCTGGTGTTGCCGTGGGCCGAGGCAATCGAAAGCATCGGCAACGCCGGCGACCGGATGTTCTTGCAGCGCTACGTTGCGGGGCTGGCCTGATATTCGAACAACACCCCCGACACGTCGTCGGGAAAATCCTGATTGCCCGCAAATTCACTCAGCTTCCAGATCAGCGCCTCGAAAAATGTGGGGCCGGTGACACCATGAAGACTGTGCATGATGTGTCCCAGCCCGTCCTCGTCCAGCAGATCACCTGCATCGTTCGGGCATTCCGTGACTCCATCGGAACACAGCAAAAGCCTGTCGCCGGAACGCAATTGCAGATCAAACTGCGAAAACTCGGCGTCATGAACCAGCCCCACGGGAAATCCACCGGGGCCGACCTGCTCGATCCGCCCATCACTGCGCTGCACCAAAGGATGCGGATGGCCCGCCTGTGCCAGGGTAACATTGCCCGTGTTCAGATCAACATCGGCAAGAAGCATGGTAAAATAGTGCTCTGTGTCCATCTCGTTCAGAACCAGATTGTTGATCGCCCGCATGACCTCAAGCGGCGGGCGAATGCGATAGATACCGTCAGAGTTTGCCGTCAACGCCACGTTCTGATCCGGTGCCGTCGACGACAGATAGCCCGCGAGCCGTGCCGTCATCAGCGCCGAGCTGATCCCGTGGCCCGACACATCAATGGCATACAGCCCCAGATGGTTGTCGCCCGAACGAAAGAACCCGACCAGATCACCACCGACATGACCGCTGGGACGCAGCAGCAACGACACATGCCCCTGTTCAAAGGCAACCGCGCGTTCCCGCACCAGAGACTGTTGTAATTTTTTCGCCTCAAGCAGATCCTTGTCGATACTGTCGTACAGGCGTTGCAATTCGCGTAAAGTTTGCGAAATCAGTTGGTTCTTGCCTGTCAGTTCGCGTTGCATCTGCAAAATGCGGTCGCCCGCCGTGATCCGCGCGCGCAATTCATTCAGATCCACCGGCTTGCTGACAAAATCATCGGCCCCGGCCTCAAGGCCGCGTGCCACTTCCTCTTTTTCCGATTTCGATGTCAGCAGGATGAAATAGCCGTATTCGTCGCCTTCCAGCTTGCGAAAGGCATCGCAGAATTCCAGCCCGTTCATGCCCGGCATCATCCAGTCGCTGAGCACCAGATCAGGGGTCACATCCCGACAGATTTCCAGCGCCGCATCGCCCGAGGCCGCCTCGACAACGTCGAACCCCCAGCCGCGCACCGTTTTACACAGGATGTGACGCTGCAAACGGCTGTCATCCACGATCAACGCGATACGCCGCCGTCGCCGGTCTGGCCCGTCGCTGTGCTGCTGCTCTGTCTGAATCGGGACGGTTGCCTGCATCAAAGTATTTCCGCGTCAAATTCTGTCCCGTACTTGTGGCCCACCACCGTTAACGAATGGTCATCAGATTGCGATAACTGCCTAAAAATCGAATGACTCACGCAATATTTACCTCTGTCAGACATGCTATCCCCACGACCCAAGAGGGAGGCTGCGATGATTGACTGGACTCAGGTAACAGCGCTGCGTGACCAGATTGGCGCGGAAGAAATGGATGAGGTGGTCAACCTGTTTATCGAAGAGGTTGAAGAGGTGACCGAGCGGATGCGCCAGTCCCCGCATACCGCCGATCTGAAACACGACCTGCATTTCCTGAAAAGCTGTGCGCTTAACCTCGGCTTTTCAGATTTCTCTGACCTGTGCCAAAAAGGCGAGAAAATGGCCCGACAGGGTCAGGCCGATCAGGTCGACATCGCGCAGATGTTGCACAGCTATGATGCCTCAAAAAGCTGCTTTCTGGATCAAAAAAACAGTGTTCTGGAGGCCTAGCATCAGTCTTCGCCAAGGTCGATGGTGCACACATTCCAGCAGATCAGAGCCTAAACCAGCTTGTAGAAATCCCTGATCCCGGCCTGACCCAGCTCGCGTTCCGCCTTGGCTTTGAGCCTGCGCATGCCTTCCAGCCAGGCGTCGGGATCATTGGAACGCACCTTGACGTATTCGCCGACCGCAGGGTGCGACAGAATGCGAAACTGCTTGCGCGCAATCCCGTCGATCGTAGCCTGCGCCACATCATCCGCCGTCATCAACGATGGATGGTTGGCGGCATCTGCATCGGCCAGATCAATCAGCGGCGTCGCCACATACTGCGGACACAGCACAGATACGCCGATTCCGTCATGGCCATGGCTGATTGCCAGCGATTCAGCAAAGCTGACAGCAGCGTGTTTCGTCGCGGAATAGGCCGCATCACCGATCTGGTTCAGCAATCCCGCTGCCGAAGCGACATTGACGAAATACCCCGACCCGCGTTCAATCATCTGCGGCAGCAACGCCCGCGCGGCGTAAACATGCGCCATCACATGCACGTTCCAGTTCAGCATCCATGTTTCATTCGACGCCGACGCCGCATGATCCGGCTGGCCACGCCCCAACCCTGCATTCGAGACAAACATATCAATCGGCCCCAACGTCGCGGTAACCCCGTCACACAACGCCACGATGTCGGCTTCGGACGTCACATCGCAAAGCATCGCCATGCCGCCCACCTGATCGGCCAGCCCCTGCGCTGCGTCCATGTTCAGATCGGCCACGCAGACCCGCGCACCCAAGGCCGCAAACTTGCGCACCATCGCGGCACCGATGCCGCTGGCCCCGCCGGTGACGACAATAACCTTGTCCTGATAATCCATGTCTCTCTCCCTAGATGACAAATTGCGCGACGGTCTCGTTGTTGGTGATGTCCGTATAGGCAAAGCCGCCCGCATCCAGCCGCGCGAAAAATCCGGTAAAGTTCTCGGGCGCACTGGTTTCGATCCCGATCAGGACCGAACCAAAGTTGCGGGCCGATTTCTTCAGATACTCAAACCGCGCGATGTCGTCGTTGGGCCCCAGCAGCGACAGGAAGTCCTTGAGCGCACCGGGGCGCTGCGGCAGCCGCAGGATGAAGTATTTTTTGACGCCGGAATAGCGCAGCGCGCGTTCCTTAACCTCGGGCAGACGTTCGAAATCAAAGTTCCCGCCCGAAGCGACACAAACCACTGTCTTACCGCGAATATGGTCCCGCAAATCGCCCAGCGCCTCGATGCTCAGGGCGCCGGCAGGCTCCAGAACAATCCCCTCGACGTTCAGCATTTCCAGTATGGTTGTGCAAATGCGATCTTCGGACAGGTCGATCACATCGCTGCGGGCAATGCCGCGCAACCGGTCAAAGGTGCGCACGCCAATGGTTGCCACCGCAGCACCGTCCACGAACGTGTTGACCGACTTCACCTCGGTCGGCTGGCCCGCCTCGACTGCCGCTGCCAGACTTTTGGCACCGGAGGGTTCAACGAAGGTATAGTGCGTGTCCGCCCCGAAATAACTGTAAACCCCCGACGACAACCCGCCGCCGCCCACAGGCAGCACAATACGGTCCGGCACGCGGCCCAGCTGTTCTTCGATCTCGACGGCGACAGACGCCTGCCCTTCGATCACGTCCTCATCATCGAAAGGCGACAGGAAATGCGCGCCTTCTTGCGCGCAAAATGCCTGTGCCGAGGCGAGGGTGTCGTCGAAATAGTCACCGATCAGCCGCACTTCGACGGCGTCCCCACCGAACATGCGCGTTTTCTGCACCTTCTGCTGCGGCGTCGTCACCGGCATGAAGATCACCCCACGCACGCCAAAGTGCCGGCACATGAACGCCACGCCCTGCGCGTGGTTGCCCGCCGAAGCGCAGACAAAAACCGACTGTCCCGGAATGACCTTGCGCATGGCATTGAACGCTCCGCGCAATTTGTAGGACCGCACCGGGCTCAGGTCCTCGCGTTTCAGCCAGATGTCAGCGTCATAGCGCGCCGACAGCAGATCGTTGCGCAACAGCGGGGTCGCTGGGAAAACCGCGCGCATTTCGGCGGTGGCGGTCCGGGCATCATCTTTGAACGTCATGGCAGTCCTTTCAGGTCATTCCAGCCCTAAGCGCCCTGTGTGCAAGGGTCAATCTTGCCCCGAGGGCCGAAACCTTATATCGCGGCCAGCAAAACCCTAATGTGGAAAGAACCAATGAGCGCGCCAAAGAAAGTAGTGCTGGCCTATTCCGGCGGCCTCGACACCTCGATCATCCTGAAATGGCTGCAAACCGAATACGGTTGCGAAGTCGTCACATTCACCGCCGACCTGGGTCAGGGCGAAGAGCTGGAGCCCGCGCGGGCCAAGGCCGAAATGATGGGCGCGTCGTCGATCTATATCGAAGACGTCCGTGAAGAATTCGTGCGCGATTTCGTGTTCCCGATGTTCCGCGCCAACGCGCTGTACGAAGGGTTGTACTTGCTGGGCACCTCGATCGCGCGCCCGCTGATTTCCAAACGTCTGGTGGAAATCGCCGCCATCGAAGGCGCCGATGCCGTCGCCCACGGTGCCACCGGCAAGGGCAACGATCAGGTGCGCTTCGAACTGGCCGCCTATGCGCTGAACCCCGACATCAAGGTGATCGCGCCATGGCGTGAATGGGATCTGTCCAGCCGCACCAAGCTGCTGGAATTTGCCGAAAAGAACCAGATTCCCGTGGCCAAGGACAAACGCGGCGAAGCGCCGTTCTCGGTCGATGCGAACCTTCTGCACACCTCGTCCGAGGGCAAAGTGCTGGAAGACCCCGCGCAGGACGCGCCCGATTACGTCTATCAACGCACCGTCGCGCCCGAGGATGCACCAAACACGCCCGAATACATCGAAGTCGGGTTTGAGAAGGGCGATGCAGTCTCTGTCAACGGCGAAGCGATGTCGCCTGCGACTGTGCTGACCAAGCTGAACGAACTGGGCGGCAAGCACGGCATTGGCCGTCTTGACCTGGTCGAGGGTCGTTTTGTCGGCATGAAATCACGCGGCATCTATGAAACGCCCGGCGGCACCATCCTGTTGGAAGCGCACCGTGGCATCGAACAGATCACGCTGGACCGGGGTGCGGCGCACCTGAAAGACGAGCTGATGCCGAAATATGCCGAGCTGATCTACAACGGCTTCTGGTTCTCGCCCGAGCGTGAAATGCTGCAGGCGTTGATCGACCGCAGCCAGGAACATGTGACAGGCACCGTGCGTCTGAAACTGTACAAAGGTCTGGCGCGCACCGTGGGCCGTTGGTCCGAACACTCGCTGTATTCAGAGGCACACGTGACCTTCGAAGACGACGCAGGCGCCTATGACCAGAAAGACGCCGCAGGGTTCATTCAACTGAACGCCCTGCGCCTGAAACTGCTGGCCGCGCGCAACCGTCGCCTTAAAGGCTAAGTTTTTTCTCTGCCATCCGCGTATAATAGGGCATCGCCGCATCGGCGATGTCCTGATATTCGGGCGGCAATTCCGGCAACGGGCCTTCGGCCCCTGCGAACCCCGTTGACCGGTGCACCGCGTTGTACCAATGGGACGCCCATACGCCGTCGTCGGCGTGGCCACCGGCAGGCCAGTTCAACATGCCCGCATCCCAATCGATTCCAATCGCATCACACAATGCGCGCAGCATCCCCTCGGGGTTGTCACGAATGTCGGCGGAATCGATGACAACAGGTGCCTCGGTTGCATCGAACAGCGCCGCCTGCTGGACAAACCCGATGTCGCTCAGGCTCGGCCCCTCGCGTTTCTGCGCATAGCTGGCCAGAACGCGGGCCGGGTGGCGGATCAGGAACACGTTGGTCATCTGGTCCATCCAGTCGCGCGAGATGCCGTCAATCATGTGGTGCGCCATGTGCTTTTGATAGAAAACAGGCTCTGACACAGGGGAAATCAGCGTTTCAGCGACTTTTTCCCCGTCAGTAGGCTGCGCCGCCAAAATCTCATCACGCATCGGATGGTCGATGCCCGACGCTTTCAGATAGGCAGCATAGAATGGCTCGTCCACCACCTTGGAATCGCTGCGCGCGCCAAAGCTGTACATCATCGCCGTCGACAGGTTGCGCGGTCCCGACCACATTGCGATCCGTTTGGTGTTCATGCGCTGCTCCTTGTCTTGCGGCTTCACCTTGGCGTGACCGGTGTGTCAATTGCTTGAGCAAAACGGTCTTTCCCCTACATGCTGAACCAAAGGGAGTTTGTCATGATTTTTCAACGTTTGTTTTTGATCGCCGCCGCCTGTGTCGGCACCGCCACCGCTGTTCAGGCCGCAGATATGAAAACACTTACCGTCGCCGGCGGCTGTTTCTGGTGTGTCGAGGCTGACTTTGAAAAGGTCAAAGGCGTGAAAGAAGCCGTATCAGGCTTTGCCGGGGGCACCGTGGCCAACCCGAACTACAAGCAGGTCGTGTCAGGCGGAACTGGCCATTACGAAGCGGTGCAAATCACCTATGACGCGGATATTGTTACAGCAGGCACATTGCTGAACCTTTTCTTCCGCTCTGTCGATCCGCTGGATGCGGGTGGCCAGTTCTGCGACCGTGGCGACAGCTATCGCACAGCGATCTTCGCCGCCAATCCTGCGCAAAAGCAAGCAGCACAACAAGCCAAGACCGAGGCCCAAGCCGCCTTGGGCAAGACCGTGGTTACGCCCATCCTGTCCGCACAGCCGTTTTATCCAGCTGACGCCTATCATCAGGATTACTATAAGCAATCCGGTCTGGTGCTGACCCGCTTTGGCCCCAAATCCAAAGCGAGTGCCTACAAGGCCTATCGGGAAGCCTGCGGGCGCGACAAGCGGGTCAAAGAGCTGTGGGGCGATGACGCCCCGTTTGTTCCGGGCAGCTAGCAACTGTATTTCTCAAGCGAGTTGAGTAGTCCATTTCTGCCGACTTTTGCAAAGGGCGTTCACGATTGTCACAAGCTTTCTTGCGACGGCGGTGATTATCACTTTGTGTGGTTTTCCGGCTTCGCGAAGGCGGTCTGCGAACGGCTTCAGGACGGGATTGTGGTGACTGGCGACGAGCGCCGCCTGGAACATAACGTGTCGCAGCGGGCGCCGGCCGCCTCCGATAGCGCGCTTGCCCCGCATCGCGCCGCTGTCATGGGCAATGGGCGCAAGGCCTGTCAGCGCGGCGGCTTGTTCGCCCGTGATCTGGCCGAGTTCCGGCATTTCAGCGATCAACATCGTGCTGGCGACCGGGCCAATGCCGGGAACTGAACGCAAGATGGCAGCAGTCGTGGCAAGGCCTTCCTCTGAGGCGATGATCTGTTCGATCCGGACCTCAAGTCCTGCAATCTGGCGATCCAGTAGGTCTTTCAGGTCACCATCCATGACGTCGAACAGATCATCCGAACCCAGTTTCGCATGCGCCTTGATTTGCGCCAAAAGCCGTTTGCGTGTTTCGACGAGCTGACCACGCTTGGACACCAAAGCCCTGAGAAGACGTATCTTTTCATGCGGCAAGGTCCGCCCTGCATCAGGCCGAAAGGCCATGAACCGCGCGATAAGCTCCGCGTCGATCCTATCCGTTTTCGCCCGCGTGCCCCGGCTGGCGGCAAAGGCTTTGATTTGCGCGGGCGGCAGTTGCCTGGTCGCGACCCCTGCAACGTCGAGGGCCGACCACAGACGCCATTCCTGCCCCCCTGTGGCCTCAAAACAAACCAGCGCACAGGCTGACTTTGCCAGGGCGCCCACGCGCGCATGCCCGTCCTCGGAATTGGGCAATCGAAGTCTCTGATTGCTTGGCAGGCAATGAATGTCCAGCCAATCGCGGCTGACATCTATGCCAAGGATTGCGTCTCGTGTTATCCTGTTCATGTTCTCTTCCTTCTGATCCGTGGTCCAAGCTGGCCACAAGCAACTGTTCGAGATGGATGAAGAGAGACAGTGCTGGCTCGCTAGCAAACGTGGTCCCAATTCAACTTGGGCCACAAGGCTCTGACGCCATACACCGTCCCGTCAGTGACCTCGGCCAAGGTCGCTGACGGGGGAACAATAACAGATCGGAGATACAGAAGGGTCTGGACCCTAAGCCAAGCTTATACTGCCATCGATTCAGACGCATATGTGTCGAACTTGGCTTTCTCGCGGGTCGCGGCCCGTTTGATCGCCCGTTCGAATGTCATTTTCACCCGCTGATTCCGGCTGGCGTTGGGGTGAACCGGCATACCAACTGTCACGGCAACCGGCATTTCACGGCCATCCTCATAGGTCAGGGACAAGCTGTCGACCTCGTCCTGAACCAGATCTTCGATCTCGGGCCAGTCGGGGACGTTGTCGCCGTTAAGAACACACAGCAAGGTGCCATTTCCATAATGCGTCATCAACAGCTCGGGGCAATTCACAACCCGCGAAACAGACCGCGCAACGGCTGCCATCACTTGTGCGAACTCGCGGCTGGTAGCGTGGATATAGATGTTTTGAATATCTTCGACCCGAACCGCAAAAATATGACAGCTGTCCAGATGGTTACGCGAAAGCTGCGATACATAATTGCCCAGTGAAAACGGCTGAACGATCTGTTTGACACCTTCGATAAACGCAGGACTTCTCAGCGCAAACTTGTGCAGGCCCGGCTGGCTGTCAGACTGCATGTCATATGGGTTAAGACGTGGTGCAACATCGGTTTTCTCCCACATACGCTTGGCGACACGCAGCCGGCCGACGATATCTTTTACCGAAAACGGCTTGGTAATATAGTCATTGGCCCCGGCCACAAAGGCCTGTTCGATTGACACCGCATCGGTGTTCAAAGTCAGCATTATGATCGGCGTGTTGCGATAGGCCGCAAGTTTGCGGATTTCGCGGCATAGGGTAATGCCGTCCATATCGGGCATCACGATATCCAGTAGCAGACAGTCAAAAGGCCTGTCTGTCGCCGCCAGTATGTCCAACGCTTCACGACCGGACGGGGCGACGCTGATATCGGTAAAATTTGCCTGCCGCAGGACCGCCGGCAGAAAGTCCAAAATAAACGGGTTATCATCAACTGCTAGAATCTTCATTTCACGCAACCACCTTGTTTGGTTCCAGTAAGACGTAAGGCCCCCGCCTCACATACTAAAGTTACATACTTTGCGTGGGAAATCTACCTACTTTTCAGCAGAGGTCCGTCAACCTTGACGTGACGGCGCCAGAACCTAGCGCAGCCTGAAATCTTCAATGTCTTTCAGATCAGGAATGACATCGGCCGTTCCGTGACGCGTTACCATGATGGCCGCTGCGGTTGTGGCCAGCTCGATGGCTTGTGCAATTGGCAAATCACGGTCCAGACCGGCCACCAGATAACCGGTGAACGTGTCACCGGCCCCGGTGGTGTCAAGTGCGTCAACCTTGACCGACGGATAATGCACCTTGGTTTTGCGAATGTTGTCATAGTGATCGCAGCCGTCAGCCCCGCGCGTCACCACGATCTGGGAGATGTGCAAATCTTCTAGCTTCGCCTCCAGACTGTCGGCGAGCTGCGCAGCCTCGACCGCGTTCAACACCAGAAGGTCCAGATAGGGCAAAACCTTTTGCACCGCATCTGCGTCAAAGGGTGCCGCGGCATAAACCACCTTCAGGCCCAATTGGCTGGCAATCTGCGCTGCCTCGGCCTGACCGTTGGTTTCGTTCTGCATCAGCAGCGTGTCGCCAAAGTCGGCAGAGGACAGCGCAGCCGCGATCATATCGCCGGCCAGAACGCGATTTGCCCCTGAATAGAGAATAATACTGTTCTCGCCCGAGTCATCCACCGCGATAATGGCATGGCCCGTTTCGCCGGTCAGGCGCGCGACATAACGCACGTCGACGCCGTATTCCATCAGCCGGTCCACGGTCCAGCCGCCATCTGCCCCAACGGCGCCAATATGGGCAACGCGGGCGGCAGCACGGGCAGCGGCGACCGACATGTTCGCCCCCTTGCCGCCCAGACCGCGCATCACCTCGGTCGCGGCCAGGGTTTCACCGGGTGCCGGCAAATGCGGCACCCGGTAGACCACGTCGATGTTGATCGACCCGAGGTTCCAGATTGCCATCAGCCGACCTTGCAGGCGGCCAGAACAGCCATGTTCAGGATGTCGTTGGCGGTCGAAACCGTCGAACAGATTTGAATCGACCGGTCCACGCCGGACAGGATCGGCCCGATCACCGTGGCCCCGCCCATTTCCTGCATCAGCTTGACCGAAATGCTGGCCGAATGCCGTGCCGGCACCACCAGAATGTTCGCAGGCCCGGTCAGACGCGAGAACGGATAGGCCTGTTGTGATTTGGCGTTCATGGCGACGTCGACGGTCATTTCACCTTCGTATTCGAAATCAACGCCACGCCGGTCCAGAACCTTGGGTGCCATCGCCATTTTCTCGGCCCGCTCGGACACCGGATAGCCAAAGGTCGAGAAGCTGACAAAGGCCACACGCGGTTCGATCCCCAGATGGCGCGCCACGACAGCGCCGCGTTCTGCGATATTGGCCAGATCTTCCTCGTCCGGCCATTCGTGCACCAGCGTGTCGGCAATCAGCACGATCCGCCCCTTGTGCAACAGCGCGGTGATCCCTGCCGCACCATGTTCGGCGTCGGCATCAAAGACATTGTTGATACGTTCCAGAACATGCGCCGATTTGCGCGTGGCCCCTGTCACCAGACCATCGCCATGTCCATGCGCCAGCATCAACGAGGAAAATACATGCCGGTCGCGCGCGGCCAGCCGGTGGATGTCCGACCGGTCGAACCCGCGTCGCTTCAGCCGATCATACAGAAACGTCTTGTAGGTTCCGAGATGCTGGGTGTTCGCCGCGTTTACGACCTCGATCTCGCGCACAGCGTCGCCCAGACCTGCGGCTTCCAGCTTGGCTTTGACGTCGTCCGAACGCCCGACAACCAGCGCCTTGCCCAGACCAGACCGTTGATACATCACCGCTGCGCGCAAAACGCGTGGGTCGTCGCCCTCGGCAAAGATCATCCGCGCCTGTGCCGCACGCGCCCGGGCGTTGATGCCGCGCAGGATGTTCGCGGTGGGGTCCATCCGCGATTTCAATGACAGCTCATAGGCTTCCATGTCGATGATCGGGCGACGCGCGGCACCGGTGTCCATCCCTGCCTTGGCCACAGCCGTCGGGATACGGTGGATCAGGCGCGGGTCGAACGGCGTCGGGATGATGTAATCGCGCCCGAAGGTCAGGTTCTTTCCATAGGCCAGCGCCACCTCGTCCGGTACGTCCTCGCGCGCGAGTTGCGCCAGCGCGTGCGCACAGGCAATCTTCATCTCGTCGTTGATGGCGCGTGCGTTGATGTCCAGCGCCCCGCGGAACAGATAGGGAAAGCCCAGGACGTTGTTCACCTGGTTGGGGTAATCGCTGCGCCCTGTGGCCACGATGGCGTCCATCCGCACCTCGTGTGCCTCTTCGGGCGTGATCTCGGGGTCGGGGTTTGCCATGGCGAAAATCACCGGATTGTCCGCCATCGACGCGACCATCTGCGGTGTCACGGCACCTTTGGCCGACACCCCCAGAAACACGTCGCAATTCACCATCGCCTCTTCCAGCGTGCGCAGTTCGGTCGTGACCGCATGGGCCGATTTCCACTGGTTCATGCCCTCGGTGCGGCCTTGGAAAATCACGCCCTTGGTGTCGCACATGATACAGTTTTCGTGCCGCGCACCCATCGACTTGAGCAGCTCAAGACAGGCAATGCCCGCGGCCCCTGCGCCGTTCAGCACAATTTTGACGTCTTCGATTTTCTTGTTCGACAGATGCAGCGCGTTGATCAGACCGGCCGCACAGATCACAGCGGTGCCATGCTGGTCGTCGTGGAAAACGGGAATGTCCATTTCCTCTTTCAGACGCTGCTCGATGATAAAGCATTCGGGTGCCTTGATGTCCTCAAGGTTGATACCGCCGAATGTCGGCCCCATCAGCCGCACCGCACGACAAAATTCGTCTGCGTCCTCGGTGTCCAGTTCGATGTCGATGCTGTTCACATCGGCAAAGCGTTTGAACAGAACCGCCTTGCCCTCCATCACCGGCTTGGACGCCAGCGCGCCAAGGTTGCCCAGACCCAGAACCGCCGTACCGTTGGAAATCACTGCCACAAGGTTGCCCTTGTTGGTGTAATCATAGGCCGTCTCGGGGTTCGCGGCGATGGCTTCGCAAGGCACCGCAACGCCCGGCGAATAGGCCAGGCTCAGGTCGCGCTGGGTGGTCATCGGGACCGTGGCGGTGATCTCGAACTTGCCTGGCGTGGGTTCAAGATGGAAGGCCAACGCCTCTTCTGCTGTGACTTTGGTCTTCGACATGTGCAACATTCCTCCAATGTGTTGACCCCTCATAGCCGAGCGATCTGTCGCGCTCAATCAGCTTTGGCTTTCGCTCCGCCGCTGGCGTTTGTAAGGTCGCGCTGGTTTGCATGGGGGCAGGTATGACGGTCACGCCGATGATGGCGCAATTTCTGGAGATCAAGCAGGCGCACCCCGGGTCGCTGCTGTTCTACCGGATGGGCGATTTCTACGAGATGTTCTTTGACGACGCGGTCGCCGCCGCCGAGGCGTTGGACATTGCCCTGACCAAACGCGGCAAACATGACGGCGAAGACATCCCCATGTGCGGCGTGCCGGTGCATTCCGCCGAAGGCTATTTGCTGACGCTGATCCGCAAAGGGTTTCGCGTGGCCGTTTGCGAGCAATTGGAAAACCCCGCCGAGGCCAAGAAACGCGGCAATAAATCCGTGGTGAAACGGGGCGTTGTGCGGCTGGTGACTCCCGGCACGCTGACCGAGGATTCCCTGTTGAACGCACGGCAGCACAATTTTCTGGCGGCCTTTGCCCAGGTCCGCGATGCCGCCGCGCTGGCGTGGCTGGACATGTCGACAGGTGCGTTTCGCGTGATGCCGCTGGACCAGATGCGGCTGGGGCCGGAACTGGCGCGGCTGGCACCATCGGAACTGATCGTTATGGACGCATCAGAGGCTGATTTGGCAGAATTAGTGTCTGATTTCGGGATTTCGATGACACCGCTGTCGCGTGCGACATTCGACAGCACGGGTGGCGAAAAGCGGCTGTGCGAGCTGTTTGCGGTTCAGACGCTAGATGCCTTCGGCAGCTTTGACCGCGCGCAGATTTCCGCGATGGGCGCGATAGTCGAGTATCTGAACATCACGCAAAAGGGCAAACTGCCGCTGGTGCGTCCGCCACAGCAAGAGAACCAGTTGGGACAGGTCCAGATCGACGCCGCAACACGGCGCAATCTGGAGCTGACCCATGCCCTGTCAGGTGGCCGTGCCGGATCGCTGCTGGCTTCAATCGACAAGACCCTGACCGCAGGCGGCGCGCGGTTGTTGGAACGACGCCTCTCCAGCCCTTCGCGCAATGTACGGATCATTCAGGATCGGCTGGATGCGGTCAGTTTTTTCCTTGATAACAGTCTCTTACTCGGGTTGACCGAGCGGTTGCGCCATGTGCCAGATCTGGACCGCGCCCTGTCGCGTCTGTCGCTGGACCGCGGCGGTCCGCGGGACCTGACCGCCATCCGCGACGGCCTGACCCAAGCCGCATCCATCGCGCAGGACGGGCTGGGACCGGATGCGCCACAGGCCGTGGCCGATGCGCTGACCCGTATGGGCGGCATGGATGATCTGATTGACCTGCTGGACGACGCGCTGGTGGCTGAACCGCCCCTGCTGGCCCGAGACGGAGGTTTCATCGCGCCGGGGTATAACGCCGAGCTGGACGAGGCCCGCACGCTGCGCGACGAGGGCCGGTCTGTGATCGCTGCGATGCAACAGGAGTTCGCCAAGGTTACGGGCATTTCGTCGCTGAAGATCAAGCACAACAACGTGCTGGGCTATTTCATCGAAACCACGGCCACCCATGCCGAAAAGATGCTTTCGCCGCCGCTGTCCGAAACCTTTATCCACCGTCAGACCACAGCCAATCAGGTGCGGTTCACCACCGTTGAGTTGTCCGAGATGGAGACCAAGATCCTGAACGCGGGCAATCGGGCGATTGAGACGGAAAAGCGGCTCTATCAAATGCTTTCCGACACGGTTTTGGCAAAGGCGGCCGAGATTTTTCAGACCGCCACCGCGCTGGCCGAACTGGATGTGTCCTGTGCCCTTGCCCGTCTGGCGCGGTCCGAAGATTGGTGCCGTCCGCAGGTGGACGACAGCCGCGCGTTTGACATCGTCGGCGGGCGACATCCTGTCGTGGAAAAATCCCTGCGCGATGGATCGGGTGCGCCGTTCATCGCCAACGACTGCAACCTGACCGCCGAAGACGGGTCGAACATCTGGCTGCTGACCGGTCCGAACATGGCTGGTAAATCAACATTCCTGCGGCAAAACGCGCTGATCGCGCTGCTGGCGCAAATGGGCAGCTATGTGCCGGCAACCTCGGCGCGAATCGGTGTGATCAGCCAACTGTTCAGCCGTGTGGGCGCTGCCGACGATCTGGCGCGCGGGCGATCGACGTTCATGGTGGAAATGGTCGAAACCGCCGCGATCCTGAATCAGGCAGACGACCGGGCGCTGGTGATCCTGGACGAGATTGGCCGCGGCACTGCCACCTATGACGGCCTGTCGATTGCCTGGGCCACGCTGGAACATCTGCACGATGGCAACAAAAGCCGCGCGCTGTTCGCCACGCACTACCACGAGCTGACCGCACTGGCCGGCAAGCTGGACCATGTCGACAATGCCACTGTCGCGGTCAAGGAATTTGATGGCGAAGTCGTGTTCCTGCACGAGGTGCAAAAAGGCGCGGCTGACCGGTCTTATGGTGTGCAGGTCGCGCAACTGGCCGGCCTGCCCTCGTCGGTCATCGCCCGCGCCCGCACGGTGCTGGAAGCATTGGAAAAAGGCGAGCGCGAGGGCGGCGCCACGCAAAAGGCGATTATCGACGATCTGCCACTATTCAGCATGCAGGCAGCCCCACCCGCGCCAAAAATTGCGAAAAGCCCCGTGTTAGAGATGATAGGCGATCTGCATCCTGACGAGATGACACCGAAACAGGCGCTTGAGGCGCTGTATAAACTGAAAGAGGCGGCCAAAATCTGACCGCCCCTTACAAACATGAATTTTACCAGACTTACGATGCAGGCATCGACGACACGCCCACCTGCGCCGGGCGCAACAAACGGTCGTGCAGCATGAATCCTTCGGCGGCAACCTGAATGATGTCGCCGGCTTTGGTGCCGGGCACCGGGGCCTCGAACATCGCCTGATGGTGCTGCGGGTCGAACCTGTCTCCCACCTCGGGCGAGATCATGTCGATGCCGTGTTTTTTGAACACGCTCAGCAATTCGCGCATGGTCAGCTCGATGCCTTCCAGCAACGGACCCGCGACACTGCGCTGGTCCTCGGTCACGGCCTCAAGCGCACGTTTCATATTGTCATACACCGGCAACATATCGCGCGCCAACTTTGACCCGCCATAATTCTCGGCCTCGCGCCGGTCTTTCTCGGACCGCTTGCGCGCGTTTTCCGCATCTGCCAGCGCCCGCATAAAGCGGTCTTTCAGTTGATCCCGTTCGGCACGCAACTGGTCCAGCTCCAACGCTTCGTCATCAATCTCGGCCATTTCGTCCGCGTATTCGTCCGCTTCGGCCGCGTCGATGTCGTCCAGAAAATCGTTCTCTTTCGGCTCCGCCATTCTTCACCTCTAACTTTTATCGGTCAGCAATTTGCCCACCAATTGCGCCGTATAATCCACAATCGGAACGATGCGCCCGTAATTCAATCGCGTGGGTCCGATGACCCCCACCGCTCCGATGATCTTTCGATCTGCGTTCATATATGGGGAAACCACCAGAGAGGAACCCGAAAGTGAGAAAAGTTTGTTCTCTGAACCAATAAAAATGCGCACACCGTGGCCTTCGTCGGTCAATTCGAGGAATTCGGCGATATCACGCTTGCGTTCAAGGTCGTCAAACAGCGTGCGGATTCGGTCAAGATCCTCACCCTCACCTGCAGCGCCCAACAGATTCGACCGGCCCCGCACGATCAGACGCTGATTGCTGTCGTCGTCACCATCCCAAACGGCCAGGCCCTGTTGCACCAGTTCTGCGGCCAGACTGTCAATCTCGCGACGGCGTTTCTTGATTTCACTTTGAATTACCGACTGCACTTCGCTCAGGGTCTTGCCCTCGATCAGCGCGTTCAGAAAGTTCGCCGCCTCGCGCATCGAACTTGGCGTTTGGCCGGGCGAAGGCGTGAACAGTCGGTTTTCGACATGCCCGTCAGCCAGCACCAGCACGCCCAACGCCCGGTCATGCCCGAGCGACACGAATTCGATATGTTTGATCGGCGCCTCGTGTTTGGGGGCCAACACCAGCGACGCCCCCTGCGTGACGCCGGAAAGGGCCGAGCCCACACGATCCAGCAACCCCGCAACATCACGTTCGTTGCCACCGCGCGTCGCGTCGATCTTTTCGCGGTCTGCGGAATCAGGAATGCCAACTTCCATCAGCCCATCCACGAACATCCGCAATCCACGCTGGGTCGGAATGCGCCCTGCGCTGACATGCGGACTGTCCAGCAGCCCCATGAACTCAAGATCCTGCATCACATTGCGGATTGTCGCCGCACTGACCTTTTCGCTGAAATCACGGGTCAGCGTGCGCGACCCCACCGGATCGCCATTCGCAAGATAGCCTTCGACAACGCGGCGAAACACCTCGCGCGATCTGTCATTCAGCTCTTCAAGAATATTCGGTGTATCTGTCATATTTTGCCTCGGCGTCGCCACTAGACGGGCTGGATAACAAAAGGTCAATCGCACTTGCGCCGCAACCCCGCGGGGCGTTATCTCGGCCCCAACAGAGAAAAGGATGTATCATGCGACCCTCGGGAAGAAAACTGGACGAAATGCGCGCTGTTTCCATTGAAACAGGCTTTACCAAACACGCCGAAGGGTCCGCCTTGATCAAGATTGGTCACACACATGTGCTGTGTACCGCCACCATTGAAGACCGCGTGCCGCCGTTTATCAAGGGGTCAGGTCTGGGCTGGGTCACCGCCGAATACGGCATGTTGCCCCGCGCCACCAACACCCGCATGCGCCGCGAGGCTGCGATGGGCAAACAGGGTGGCCGCACCGTTGAAATCCAGCGTCTGATCGGCCGCTCGCTGCGCGCGGGCGTAGACCGCTCTGCCTTGGGCGAACGCCAGATCACCATTGACTGTGACGTACTGCAAGCCGATGGCGGTACCCGCTGTGCGTCGATCACCGGCGGTTGGGTCGCGCTGAAACTGGCGGTGAACAAGCTGATGAAAGCGGGTGATATCGTCTCTGACCCCTTGGTAGACCCTGTTGCGGCCGTCAGCTGCGGGATTTACGCGGGCCAGCCGGTTTTGGATCTGGACTATCCTGAAGACAGCGAAGCCGGTGTCGACGGCAACTTTATCCTGACAGGCACCGGGCGTTTGATCGAAATCCAGATGAGCGCCGAGGGCCAAACCTTTTCGCGCGATCAGATGAACCAGCTGATGGATCTGGCAGAGAAAGGCGTGTCCGAACTGGTCGCCGCACAAAAGGCAGCCACGGCATGACACGCAAATTCACCGGTGACCGGTTGTTGGTGGCGACGCATAACGCGGGCAAGCTGGAAGAAATGACAGCCTTGTTCCAGCCATTCGGCGTGCAGGTCATCGGTGCCGCCGAGATGAAGCTGGACGAACCGGAAGAAACCGAAACCACCTTTGTCGGAAACGCCCGGATCAAGGCGCACGCCGCGGCGCAGGCCACCGGCCTGCCTGCTTTGTCGGATGATTCCGGTATTCAGGTCGACGCATTGGACGGCGCCCCGGGCGTTTACACCGCGGATTGGGCCGAAACCCCCGATGGTCGCGACTTCCTGATGGCCATGACCAAAACCCGTAACCTGCTGGAGGAACGCAACGCGCCCGAACCGCGCACCGCGCGGTTTTGCTCGACGCTGGTGATGGCTTGGCCGGACGGCCATGACGAGGTCTTCGAGGGCACAGTTGAGGGCACATTGGTCTGGCCCATTCGCGGTGAACATGGTCACGGATATGACCCGATGTTCCAACCGGTTGGTCACGACGTCACCTTTGCAGAAATGACCGCCGACGCAAAGAACGAGATCAGCCATCGCGCCAATGCGTTCAAAAAATTGATCGACGGCTGCTTTGACTGAAGACTGGCAAAACGGCGGCTTTGGAATTTATATCCACTGGCCGTTTTGCGCAGCCAAATGCCCCTATTGCGACTTTAACAGCCATGTAGCCCGCACCATCGACCACGCCGCGTGGCGCGATGCCTATCTGGAAGAAATCCGCAAAGCCGCCGATCAAACACCCGGACGCATCGTGCATACCGTGTTTTTTGGCGGCGGCACCCCCAGCCTGATGGAGCCCTGGGTCGTCGCCGACATCATCGACGCCATTCGCAAACACTGGCCTACCGCAAACGACATGGAAATCACGCTGGAAGCCAACCCCGGTTCGGTCGAGGCGCAGCGGTTTGCCAATTTCCGGGCGGGGGGCGTGAACCGGATTTCGATGGGCATTCAGGCATTGAACGACGAAGACTTGCGGCGCCTGGGTCGTATCCATTCCGCTGACGAAGCCCGCGCCGCCTTTGACATCGCGCGCAAGACTTTTGATCGGGTCAGTTTTGATCTGATCTATGGACGGCAAAAGCAGACACTGAACGAATGGGAAGCCGAGCTGAAGCAGGCTCTGAACATGGCGATCGACCATTTGTCTTTATATCAGTTGACCATCGAACAAGGCACGGCTTTCGGCGACCGCTACAATGCGGGCAAACTCGCCGGACTACCGGACGAAGACCGCGCTGCCGATATGTTCACCCTGACCCGCGATATTTGTGCCGACTTTGGCATGCCTGCCTATGAGGTCAGCAATCATGCCCGCGACGGTGCGCAATCGCGTCACAATCTGATCTATTGGCGTTATGGTGATTATGTCGGCATCGGTCCCGGCGCGCACGGCCGCATCACCACCGACGGTCAACGCTTTGCCACCGAAGCCCCCAGCAATCCAAAACGCTGGCTGGAAAAGCTGCGGCAATTGCCAAACGTCGCCCTGACCGGTGAAGATCAGGCCAACGAATTTCTTTTGATGGGCCTGCGCCTGACCGATGGCGTGGATTTGGCGCGTTTTGAGGCACTTTCCGGGCGCTCTGTGGCCCCTGATACCCTGAAAAACCTCTCAGAGCTTGGTTTGCTCAATCAGAGAGGCCGAAATATTTCCGTTACAGAACAAGGTGTTAGCGTTTTGAACGGTGTTTTACGCGAATTGCTGGCAGATTAGCTTCCGCTTAGCAGCCGACACAATTCGTCCAAGTCATCCAGCGTTTTGTATGAAATCGAAAGCTGGCCGGACTCGGCGCCCGGTTTGTGTGACAGTTGAACCGGCATTCCCAACGCAGCCGACAAGTCACCTTCAAGCGCTTTGGTGTCCGCATCCTTTGCCGGATTTGATTTTTTGGTTTTGTCCTTGGGGGCAGCGTCATCGCCCCGTCCTTGCGTGGATTTAACCAGCGCTTCGGTCGCGCGAACGCTCAATCCCTCGGCAATCACTTTCAACGCCAAAGTCGAAGGATCATCAGCTGTAATCAAAGCGCGCGCGTGACCTGACGACAAATCACCCTTGCGCACCATTTCAACAACATCATCTGGCAACTGTAGCAAACGCAAAAGGTTGGCAATGTGGCTGCGGCTTTTCCCCAAGGCCTCGGCCATTTTTTCCTGCGTATGGCCAAACTTGTCCATCAACTGACGATAACCTGCCGCCTCTTCGATGGCGTTCAGATCCGCCCGCTGGATGTTCTCGATAATGGCGACTTCCAAAACTTCGGTGTCGTCAAAGTCGCGCACAATCACCGGAAGCTCATGCAGCTTGGCCATCTGCGCAGCGCGCCAGCGGCGTTCGCCCGCGACAATTTCGAAACCGCCGTCCTTTTCGCGCACAATCAACGGCTGAATCACACCCTTTTCCGCAATCGACGCGGCCAGGTCATCCAGATCATCCTGGGTAAAACGTTTGCGCGGCTGGTCCGGATTGGGCTTTACTTGCTCAATCGGAACTGTACGAACCCCCGACGCAACACTCTCTTGTGTCACCTGCTCGGCCTCGTTCACATCTGCCATCAACGCCGAAAGCCCACGGCCCAGACCACGTTTTTTATCCTTGGGTACCATATCAGGCCTCTACTTTCGTTTGTGCATTGTTGTGTAGGAATTCCTTAGCCAGCTGGCGATATGCCTTCGCACCGCGCGATGCAGGATCGTAGTTCAAAACCGGCATGGCAAACGACGGCGCTTCGGAAACTCTGACATTGCGGGGAATCACCGTCTTGAAGACGAGATCGCCCAAATTGTCGCGCGCATCCTGTTCGACCTGCAAACTCAGGTTATTCCGCTGGTCGTACATTGTCAGAACGACCCCCTCGATCCGCAAATCCTTGTTCCCGGACTGCCGAACTTCGCGAATTGTCAGCATCAATTGCGACAATCCTTCGAGGGCAAAAAATTCTGACTGCAACGGCACAAGCACCGAATGCGATGCTATCATTGCGTTTACGGTCAACAGGTTCAACGACGGTGGACAGTCAATTAGGACATAATCAAAGGCAAAAGCGTCCATCTGAATCTGACGCAAGGCGTCATGCAAAAGGAAACTGCGCTTCTCATTTGAAATCAACTCAAGATCCGCGGAACTCAGATCAACTGTTGCCGGAATAATCGACAGGTTTTCGAATGCGGTAGCCAGAATCGTTGCTTCCAGATCAACATCTTCCAGCAGCAATTCATATGTCGTCAAAACCCGGTCATCAACTTCAATCCCCAGCCCGGTTGATGCGTTCCCTTGCGGATCAAGGTCGACAAGCAACACCTTCCGGCCCAGTTCAGCCAGAGCAGCAGCCAAATTGATCGAGGTGGTCGTTTTGCCAACCCCACCCTTCTGGTTGGCGATCGCCACGATTTTGGGTCCTATGGGACGTGTTGGGTCAACCACGCTTCAACTCCTTGACCTGCAAAACAGCCGCTTGAGCGTCCGTATGACTTGTGTGCGCTTTATAGTCGAATGTCCACGTTTTCTGCGCTTCTTCAAGTTCTGTCTGCCAAATTTCACCCTTGGGAAACAACGCTTGCCCGCCTGGTGTCATGTGTTGTGCCACGAACTCGAATAAATCCGTCAAGCGCGACAAAGCCCGCGCGGAAATGATGTCAGCGCCTAAGGAATCAAGCGATTCCACCCTTTTGGCCACCACAGTCGCATTCAGATCCAATTCCCGCAAAGCCGTGCGCAGAAAGGTCGCCTTACGCTGATCGCTCTCAACCAATGTAAAGCGTGTTTCAGCGTTGGTATTTTTGGCAAATATTGCGCAAATAATTGCCGGGAATCCGCCCCCGCTGCCAAAGTCTGCCCAATGTGCCGCCTTCGGTGCAATCTGCCAAACTTGAGCTGAATCCCAAATGTGCCTGTTCCACAGCTCTGGCGCGCTGGAGCGCGAAACCAAATTGATCTTGGCATTCCACCTTAGAAACAGTGCATGAAACTTCTCGAGGTCTTCCAATGTTTCACGTGAAACAATCTCATCAAGCCAATCCGGTACTATTGTCATGCTGATCTTTTCTGATGCTGGCGAAGCTTGGCCAACAACAACGCAAGAGCCGCCGGGGTCATCCCTTCTACGCGTGCTGCCTGGGCCAGATTACCCGGTTGAATCTTTTCCAGCTTTGCCGCCAACTCGTTGGAAAGGCCGCTAATCCCGGCATATTTGAAGTCCGCTGGAATTTTCTGAGCCTCATCCTTTTGAAGGCGATCAATGTCTTTCTGTTGGCGATCAACATAGTTCGCATACAACGCATCGCGCGACAATTGCGTTTGAATGGGTCCCTCAATAACACCAAGATCAGCCTGCAAACGCACAACGTCATCAAAACCAACGTCAGGAAAGGACAACAGCTGGTACGGCGTTCTGCGCACGCCGTCCTCTTTCACTGCGATTCCTGCGCTGTTGATCTGCTTCGGCGTATATGAATCTCGTTGCAAAGCCTGATATCCGGCCTCAAGAGCATTCCGTTTGATTTCAAACTGCTCGCGACGGCGCGCGGAAACAACACCCAGGTCTATCGCCAGCGGAGTCAAACGTTGGTCAGCGTTGTCAGCACGCAAGGAAAGGCGAAACTCGGCACGCGAAGTAAACATACGATAGGGTTCGGTCACACCTCGGGTTGTAAGATCATCGATCATGACACCAATATAGCTGTTTGCGCGACCGAAGTGCACCGGATCGCGCCCCTGCGCCAGACATGCTGCGTTAAGCCCGGCCACCAAACCCTGCGCCGCCGCCTCTTCGTAGCCTGTTGTGCCGTTGATCTGCCCTGCCAGGAAAAGATGTGTGGTTGCGCGCAGTTGCAACGTCGCATCAAGCGCGCGCGGATCGACATAGTCATATTCGATCGCGTAGCCAGGCTGCAATATATCGGCCTGTTCCAGTCCAAGTATGGAATGGATATATGCTTCTTGCACATCGACAGGCAATGAGGTCGAAATCCCGTTAGGGTAAACCGTGTTCCCGCTCAGACTTTCTGGCTCCAGAAACACCTGATGAGATGTTTTGTCGGCAAAGCGGACAACTTTATCTTCGATAGAAGGGCAATAGCGTGGCCCCTTTCCGTCGATATGACCGCCGTACATCGCAGACCGCGACAGATTCCTGGTAATGATGTCATGAGTTTGCTCATTCGTATGGGTAATCCCGCAGGACACCTGACGCGCGGACAATCTTGTTGTTTCGAACGAGAAAAATGCGGGGTCTTCGTCACCCTGTTGTTCTTCCAGAATGTCCCAGTTGATCGTGCGTGTATCCAGACGTGGCGGTGTACCTGTTTTCAATCGGCCCAACGGAAGTCCAAAAGCGTCGATCCTCTCTGCCAAACGGACAGATGCTTTGTCACCCATTCGGCCGCCAGATCGTCTTTCGTCGCCAATATGGATGATACCGCGCAAAAATGTGCCCGTCGTCAAGACTACCACGGTGGACTCTACAAGTGTGCCGTCTGCCAGTTCCACCCCGGTGACACGCTGACCGGACATTTTGAGATCGACAACCTCGCCTTCAACAATGGTCAAATTCGTCTGCAACATTGTAGCGGCCAGCATTTCGCGTTGATAGATCTCCCGATCCGCTTGCGCACGCGGGCCCTGAACAGCCGGGCCCTTGCGCCGATTGAGCAAGCGAAACTGGATACCCGCTTTGTCCGCAACCTTGCCCATAACGCCATCCATAGCGTCGATTTCACGCACAAGATGCCCCTTGCCCAAGCCACCAATCGCGGGATTGCAGGACATTACGCCAATTCCAGACAGGTTCATGGTCACGAGCGCCGTATTGGCACCCATGCGTGCAGCCGCATGGGCAGCTTCCGCGCCCGCGTGACCGCCACCAATAACCACAACGTCAAAATGTTTCACGTGAAACACTCCTGTCATTTGCCCAAACAAAAACTGGAAAAGATCTCATCCAGTAGATTCTCTACGTCGATACGTCCAACAAGAAACTCAAGACTTCGAATCGCTGTGCGAAGTTCCTCTGCTGCAAAATCATATACCTCTGGTCCCTGATTGACGAGGCGCGACGCATGCTCCAATGCCGCGACGGCGGATTGCAGCGAGGTGCGGTGACGCACGCGCGACGTCAGGCCGGCCTGTGCGACCATTCCGGAAAAGACTGCCTTCACATCCTGAACAAGAACAGTCAAACCCGCGCCGGTGATACCGGAAACACCTGTCCCATCGCTGCGCAAATCCGCTTTTGGCGCCACGACAATATCGTGCGGTGAGGGCGTAAGAGGCAATTCGGTTACATCATCCGTCAGGAACACGCGCAGGTCCGCTTTACTGGCACGTGCAATCGCCCGTTCAATCCCGATTGCTTCCACATGATCGTCGCTTTCGCGCAGGCCTGCGGTATCAAGGAACGTGACCGGCAATCCATCCAGATCCATCCGCACTTCGATAACATCGCGGGTGGTGCCCGCATATTCTGACGTAATCGCTGCATCACGTCCAGCTAACGCATTGAGAAGAGTTGATTTTCCGGCATTCGGCAGCCCAACAATCGCCACCTCGAACCCGACGCGCACACGTTCACCTATATAAGATCGAGACACCTCGTCAGAAACCTGCGCAATCACATCTGCCAACAGTCCGGTAACCTCGGGCGCAACATCGACAGGCACATCCTCGTCCGCGAAATCAATTGTCACCTCAAGCAATGACGCCGCATGTATCAATCGCGCGCGCCACTCTTCGACCACATTGCTTAACGCCCCTTCGACCGTTTGCATGGCCTGGGCGCGCTGGAATTCGGTTTCGGCATCTATCAGATCGGCCAGACCTTCGACTTGCGCCAGATCCATCTTGCCGTTTTCCAAAGCCCGGCGGGTGAATTCACCCGGTTCGGCCAGACGCACACCATCGAAATCACCCAAGGCGGTCAGCACCCTTTGAATGATCGCAATGCTGCCGTGCAGATGCAATTCGATCACATCCTCGCCGGTGAAACTGTGTGGCGCAGCAAAAGTCAGCACCAGCGCACGATCCAACAGCTCGCCGCCGGATCGCAGAGCGCGAACAGCAAAGCTTCCCGCATCGGGAAGGCTCTCGCACAACAAGCGGCCGACGTTATGCGCTGACGGTCCCGACACGCGCACAACGGCCACGCCTGCGCGGCCCTGCGCCGTCGCAAGGGCGAAAATCGTATCCATCGGTCACGCCCCCAAGGGTCAGGTGTTCATGGAATCGAAGAAATCCGAATTTGTCTTGGTCTGCTTCAACTTCGAAATCAGGAATTCGATGGCGTCGGTGGTGCCCATCGGATTCAGAATGCGGCGCAGGACAAAGGTTTTGGCCAGATCGATTTTGTCGACCAACAGCTCTTCTTTCCGGGTGCCGGATTTCAGGATGTCGATGGCCGGGAACACGCGTTTGTCCGCGATCTTGCGATCCAGCACAATTTCCGAGTTACCGGTGCCTTTGAACTCTTCAAAAATCACCTCGTCCATGCGGCTGCCGGTGTCGATCAGCGCAGTCGCGATGATGGTCAGGCTGCCGCCCTCTTCGATGTTCCGTGCAGCACCGAAGAAACGCTTCGGGCGTTGCAGGGCATTTGCATCCACACCACCGGTCAGAACCTTGCCCGACGACGGCACGACGGTGTTGAACGCGCGGCCCAGACGGGTGATCGAATCCAGCAGGATCACCACGTCGCGTTTGTGCTCGACCAGACGCTTGGCCTTTTCGATGACCATTTCCGACACGGCGACGTGGCGCGTTGCGGGTTCGTCAAAGGTCGAGCTGATAACCTCGCCCTTGACCGAACGCTGCATGTCGGTGACCTCTTCAGGCCGCTCGTCGATCAGCAGAACAATCAGGTAGCATTCAGGGTGGTTGCGTTCGATGCTGTTGGCGATGTTTTGCAACAGAACCGTTTTACCGGTGCGCGGCGGCGCCACGATCAGCGACCGCTGGCCTTTGCCGATGGGCGACACCAGGTCGATGATCCGCGCCGACCGGTCCTTGGTCGCGGGTTCGTCGGTTTCCATGGTCAGGCGCTCGTCGGGGTACAGCGGCGTCAGGTTGTCAAAGGCGATCTTGTGACGGGCCTTTTCGGGATCTTCGAAGTTGATGTTCGCCACATCTGTCAACGCGAAATAGCGTTCATCATTGTCCGGCGCGCGAATACCGCCGTCGATGGTGTCGCCGGTGCGCAGCGAATATTTGCGGATCATCTCGGGCGACACATAGATGTCGTCGGGACCGGACAGATAGTTAGCCTCGGGCGAGCGCAGGAAACCGAAACCGTCTTGCAGCACTTCCAGCACGCCGTCGCCGGAGACATCCCAGCCTTCATCGGCGCGTTCGCGCAGGATCTGGAACATCATTTCGCCCTTGCGCATGGTCGAGGCGTTCTCGATCTCAAGCTCTTCGGCCATCGCCAGCAGATCTTTGGGGCTGTTGGCCTTCAACTCGGCCAACGTCAGGCATTCAACTGTTTCAGTTGCTTCGATTGTTTCAGTTGTCATGCAAACACGTCGCAGCCGGCGCAAACCTGGCTGTCCCAAATCAAAAATATATCGCTAGATGCGGTCCCCGAACGGGGTGCTTACGCTCAGATAGGCAAAAGCGGTGCCGGAGTCAATAAAATCAGAACTTCACGACCACAGACAGTACAATAACGATCATCAGCAGCGTTGGCAGCTCGTTCATCATGCGATAGGTGCGGCCGGTTTTCAGCCCCTCGCCCGCGACAAAGTTCTTGCGTTGGCGTGCCAGCCACATGTGAAACCCTGTCATTGCCAGAACCGACAGCCCTTTGGTCCACGGCCAGACCATATCCCAGCCGACGATCCCCGGTGTCATCACCAGCAGCAGGCCAAAGAGCCAGGTCGAGATCATTGCGGGGTTCATGATCACCCGCAGCAATTTTTCTTCCATCATCAGGAACAGGTCATGGCTGGGCCCGCTCAGGCCGGCTGTTTCGACGTGATGCACGAACAGACGCGGCAGATAGAACAACCCAGCCATCCACGCGATCACTGACATGATGTGCAACGCTTTGATGTAGGGATACCAGTTGCTCAGAATGTCGATCATGGGGCCCCCTGCTCTTGGTCTCTTACTAATAATAAATAGAAGAGAAAAGAAAGGTTGATGATTAAGTAGGGGCTTTGAAATCTGTGGATTAATGGTTCGTACACCGGGTTATGCACAGTGGGAAAACTTTACCCTGAATTTGCCACCAAAGCAGAATGGAAAAATAATCATTTAATTTCAAATGATTAAACCTGATAATTTCACTACGGTGTGTGGATAACTTTGTGGAGACTGTAACAATAACATCTTCGCCAACAGGTGCTGTCTTATCCTTGTGCATGGGGGTACAACGGCGGTGAAGCCGGGCAAAAAGCCGGCGAAATTCGGGATTGAACCCGCTGCGCAGAATTCCCACAAAAGGACCAACGCGCTGCACATGGTTTTCGCACAAGGTTATCCACATGCCACAGTCCATCATCCTTGCCTCTGGGTCGTCCATTCGGGCGGAAATGCTGACACAGGCAGGTGTCGCCTTTGAGGTCATGAAACCACGCGTTGATGAAGAAAGTGTTAAGGCGGGAATGCTGGCCGAACAGGCCAGGCCGCGCGACATTGCGGATACTCTGGCCGAGATCAAAGCACGCAAGATCAGCGACAAGATGCCGGGTACATTTGTGTTGGGCTGCGATCAGGTGCTGGACCACCGTGGCACGTTGCTGTCGAAACCGGAAACGCCCGAACAGGCCGTGGCACAGTTGACCACCCTGCGCGGCGATACACACAGCTTGTTGTCGGCTGCGGTGATCTGTGAGAACGGCGAACCGATTTGGCGCCACATCGGACAGGTGCGCGTGCGTATGCGCGAAGCGTCGGATGCCTATGTACATGACTATGTTGACCGCAACTGGGACAGCATCCGCCACAGCGTCGGCGGCTATAAGATAGAAGAAGAAGGGGTGCGGTTGATGGCCAGCATCGAAGGGGATTACTTTAGCGTGCTGGGTATGCCACTTTTACAGCTTCTGGCCTTTCTCACAGTCCGAGGAGTTCTTCAGGCGTGACTGATACGAAAATTCCACTGGCAGGCGTGATCGGCGCGCCTGTTGCCCATTCCAAATCACCACAGTTGCAGCACCACTGGCTGAAAACTTTGGGGCTGAAGGGGTATTACATCCCCTTGCATGTCGAGCCGGAAAATCTGGAACAGGTTTTGCGCACCCTTCCCGGCATGGGCTTTGTCGGGGTAAACATCACCATTCCCCACAAAGAAGCCGTGATGCAGATTGCCGATCTGGTGACCGATCGCGCAACGCTGATTGGCGCGGCGAACACGATTATCTTTCGCAAAGACGGTAAGATTCAGGCCGACAATACAGACGGTTACGGGTTTCTGGAAAACCTGAAGTCCGGCGCGCCGGGTTGGGTGCCGCAATCTGGCCCGGCCGCTGTTCTGGGGGCGGGCGGTGCTGCGCGCGCGGTTGTGGCGTCGCTGCTGGACGCAGGGGTGCCTGAAATCATGCTGACCAACCGCACCCGTGTGCGGGCGGAACGGCTGGCGTCCGACTTTGGCAGCCGGGTGCAGGTTTATGACTGGGTGCAGGCCGGTAATATGCTGGACGATGCGGTGTTGACGGTGAACACCACTTCGCTTGGCATGATCGGAAAATCGGAACTGCGGGTTCCGCTGGACGGGTTGCGGCGCGGCACGGTGGTGACTGATCTGGTTTATACACCGCTCAAGACCAGGCTGCTGGTCACTGCTGAAGAGCAGGGCTGTGTGGTGGTGGATGGTTTGGGCATGCTCTTGCATCAGGCTGTGCCGGGCTTCGAACGCTGGTTCGGACAGCGTCCGGTTGTCGACAGCGCAGCGCGCGCGGCGGCCTTGCGATGAGCTTTCGTTTGGGGCTGACCGGGTCGATTGGCATGGGCAAATCGACCACCGCGAAATTGTTCGCCGAGGCAGGCTGTGACGTTTGGGATGCCGATGCCGCCGTGCACCGGATCTATGCCAAAGGCGGCAGCGCGGTTGAGCCGATGCGCGCGCTGGAACCGCGCGCGGTGATCGACAATGCCGTGTCGCGTCCGTCACTGCGTGCGTTGATCGCCGAGGATCCGGGATTGCTGGTGCGGATCGAGAAAATCGTGCATCCGCTGGTGGGAAAAGACCGGCAGGAATTCATCGACGCGGCGCAATCCGACATATTGGTGTTCGACATCCCCCTGCTGTTTGAAACCGGCGGGAACAAGGCGATGGATGCCGTTGTATGTGTCTCTGTTCCAGCTGAAATACAGCAAAAACGGGTTCTGGACCGTGGCACTATGACCTTGTCCCAGTTCGAGCAGATCAAGGCAAAACAAATGCCCAACGATGACAAGGTCGCGCGGGCCGACTATGTCGTCATCACCGATACGATGGATCACGCCCGCGCGCAGGTGCAGGCCATCGTGCAGACAATCAAGGCAGGTTTACAAGATGCGTGAGATCGTTCTGGACACTGAAACCACCGGCTTTGATCCGTTCAGCGGAGATCGCATCGTCGAGATCGGCGCGGTCGAGCTGATGGGACATATGGCAACAGGCAAGACCTATCACCAATACATCAACCCCGAACGCTCGATGCCCGACGAGGCATTTCAGGTGCACGGGTTGGGGGATGATTTCCTGCGTGACAAGCCCAAGTTTGCGGCCGTCGGTCAGGCATTCCTGGACTTTATCGGCGATGCCAAGCTGGTGATCCACAACGCGGCCTTTGACATGAAGTTTTTGAACGCCGAGCTGCAATGGATGAACCTGCCCCAAATCCCCTATGACCGCGCCATCGACACGCTGGAAATCGCGCGCAAACGCTTTCCCGGCTCGCCCGCGTCGCTTGATGCGCTGTGTCGCCGTTTTGGCATCAACAACGATGCGCGAACCCTGCACGGCGCCTTGCTGGACAGTGAAATTCTGGCCGAGGTTTATCTGGAGCTGATCGGCGGGCGGCAACCTGATTTCGGGCTGTCCGCAAGCGGTTCGCAAAAAACGCAAACCGATGTGCCCGACTGGACACCCAAGCCGCGCCCCGCCGCGCTGCCGTCTCGGATTACAGAGGAAGAAGCACGGGCGCACGCTACATTTGTCGAGAAAATGGGTGACGCAGCTTTATGGGCGAAACGCTGAAGGCCGCAATCGGCCCTCAGCGTTTATCAGATCAAGCGTCGGCTTTGGGCGGGTTTTCCGCCTGACGACGCGCGATTTCATTGCGATACATGGCAATAAAATCAATGTTTTCCAGGTTCAGCGGCGGGAAACCACCGTCGCGGGTGATGTCGCTGACCACGCGGCGCAGGAATGGGAAAATCATGCGCGGGCATTCGATCAGAAGAAACGGATGCATCTGGTCTTCGGGCACGTTTTCGATGTGGAAAATACCGACATAGTCGATTTCCAGAACGAACAGCGTGGCGTCACCGTCTTTGGCTTTGGATGTGACGTTCAGCTTGATGGCAGATTCATACTGGTTCTCTGCGGTACGCTTTTTGGCATCAAGGTTGACTTGAACCTGCACGTCGGGTTGCACATCCTGTGGTGCGCCTTTTTGCGCCATGATGTTTTCAAACGAGATATCCCGAATGAATTGGCCCAATATGCGCATCTGCGGTTGCGCCGGTTGCTGCGGTGCCTGACCGTCTGTTTCAGCCATTGAATTCTCCTGTTGAATAACTTTTTCCCGCAATAGCAGGTTGCCGGTCGGTGCTCAATGCCATGCCTTACGGCTTGGTCCAGCCCGATGGCCCCTTGGGTTCTTGCCGGTCGGGGGTAACGTCCTGATAATCGGCATCAATCACATCGGGGCGCTGGGCTTGGCGCTGCGCATGTTGCGGGCCGGTGGCAAACCCCGAAACGGTGATCCGGCTACGCATGGCCTGAAACATCCACGACCGCACTTGCGGGATCATCAGCGAAAAGCCCACGGCGTCGGTAAAGAACCCCGGTGTCAGCAACAATGCGCCTGCAAACAGGATCATCGCCCCATGCACCAGCGGTTCGGTCGGGTCATTCAGCTCGTTCACCGAGGTGCGCAGTTTTTCAAGAGTACGCATACCTTGTTGACGCAGCAGATAGGTGCCCAGAATGGCGGTGGCGATGACAATAAACAGGGTCCAGCCCAGCCCGATGACACCACCGATCTGAATAAAAAGCGTAATCTCGATCAATGGCACGGCGAGAAATGCCAAAAACAACCACATACAAACGATCCTTTCCTGTGGGCGCGGTGGACTTGGTGCGCCTCAGCACCTACATAATGCTCAACAACGCGGGTTACCACTTTTCCGCCTGAAAGAGGTTATTTTCAATGCAAACGCCCCTAATCCAATTGTTGGTTCTGGCTGGCATCGCCATTTTTCTGATTCTGCGTCTGAAAAGTGTCCTGGGCACCCGTGACGGCTTTGAAAAGCCGCCGGTGAGCAAACAGGCGACAGATGCGACGCGCCCGGAATTCGCCGTGATCGAAGGTGGTCCCGATCTGGACATCACCGATCACGTTCCCGAAGACAGTGACGACGCCAAAGCGCTGGCCGGTATGAAACGGGTCGAACCGTCGTTCAACGTGTCGGATTTCCTCGGCGGCGCGCGCGGTGCCTATGAAATGATCGTTCTGGGCTATGAAAAGGGCGAGCTGGCGCAGATCCAGCCGTTCCTGTCCGAAGAGATCTATGAAAGCTTTGTCGACGGCGTGGCCGCGCGCGAAGATCAGGGGCTGACCATCGATGTCAACTTTATCGGCATCAGCGAGGTCAAGCTGACCGAAGCCACCTTTGACTCTGCAACAAACGAGGCTGAATTGACCATACGTTTCGTCGCCGAACTGACCTCTGCCGTGCGTGACAAGGGCGGCGATATCGTTGAGGGCAGCACAACCGAAATCAAACGCCAGAAAGACACATGGTCTTTTGCGCGGACCATGGGTTCGGATGATCCAAATTGGCTGCTGGTTTCCACAGACGCGTGATCTGGCGGTGGGTTGTCGCCAGCATCCTTACGGGGGCGGCGATGACACAACCGGTTCAGTCAGAAACACGGGTGCAGGTCGTTGGTTTTGACCAGCTGCAAGGCTGGGCGACCGATGACCACGCCACGGCTTTGGCCGTATTCAAAAACACCTGTCAGGATTTGAAAGACCCGGACTGGCGCGCCCTGTGCGCCTTTGCCTCTCAAAATCCCGAGCCGCGCGCTTTCTTCGAACTGCTGTTCCGTCCCGTGCTGATCGAAGATGGCAATGATGGCTTGTTTACCGGCTATTTCGAACCGGAACTGGATGGATCGCGCCATCAAACGCCGCGCTTTCGCTTTCCTGTCTATTCCATGCCACCCGAAGCCCGCGTGAACCGTCCATGGCTGACCAGACGCGACATTCTGGACGGCGACACAATGTCAGGGCGCGGGTTAGAGATCGCCTGGGTTGATGACCCGGTCGAGTTGTTCTTTCTGCAAATTCAGGGCTCTGGCCGTATCCGCCTGCCGGATGGTTCTTTTCTGCGGGTCGGCTACGAAGGCTCGAATGGCCGTGATTACAGTTCCATCGGGGCCGAACTGGTGCGACGCGGCACCTATAACGCCCATCAGGTCAGCGCAGATGTGATCAAGAACTGGGTGCGCCGCAATCCCGATGACGGGCGCGAACTGTTGTACCACAATGATTCATATGTGTTTTTCCGTGAAGTCAGCGAAGTGCCTGCCGACCGTGGCCCGCTGGGTGCGATGAACAGGTCGATTACCACGATGCGGTCGATCGCGGTTGATCCGTCCTTTGTGCCGTTGGGTGCGCCGGTGTGGATTGAAAAGGATGGTGCGCTTCCACTGCGCCGCCTGATGATCGCGCAAGATACCGGATCGGCGATCAAGGGCGCGCAGCGCGCCGATGTGTTCTTTGGTACCGGTGACAAGGCAGGGCGCGCGGCAGGCAAGCTGCGTGATCCGGGACGGATGTATGTGCTGCTGCCCATCCAGCGCGCCTATGCCATGCTGCCTGAAAGCGCGATATGACACGGCGACGGTTGAAACCCGACGAGCTTGAGTTGTGGCGCAAGGTCACCGAAAAAGCCGAGCGACTGGACACAGGTGCCGCGATGAAGCAGGCGCTTGAGGTCACGCGAGTCGATCCGCCGCAGCCGCGTGTTGCGCCAAGGTTTGAAACGGTGCCCAAACCTGCATTCAACAGCCAACCCGTCATCACCCGCGATGTGTTGCGCCCGGTGGCCGAACGTCTGTCGCAGGCACAGGTGCGGATGGACCGCAAAGCCTTTGACCAGATGAAGCGGGGCAAGCTGAAGCCAGAGGGGCGCATCGACCTGCATGGTATGACGCTGGATCACGCGCATCCGGCGCTGACACGGTTCATTCTGTCTTCGCAGGCATCGGGCAAACGGCTGGTTCTGGTAATCACCGGCAAGGGCAAGGCCCGCGACGAGGGTGGGCCGATCCCTGTGCGCTTTGGCGTATTGCGCCATCAGGTGCCGCAATGGCTGTCCATGGCCCCCCTGGCACAGGCGGTTTTGCAGATTACCCCGGCCAACATACGCCACGGGGGCACGGGGGCCTATTACGTTTACCTGCGCAAGCGGCGCTAGGGTCTGGACCCTAGGGCACCTCGGCACGGGTGCGGGCGATGCCCAGCCCGACCATTACGGACGTAAAGATGAAATAGGCGGCGATCCCCAGATATTGCACATTCAGGGTTACGCCCGCGTCGATCATTATGCCCGTGATGCCCGGACCTAAGGCAGACCCCAGCACCATAACCGCCGCTGCCATCGCCTTGATAGATCCGATATAGCGCGTGCCGTAGAATTCGGCCCAAAAGGCGTTTGGCAGGGTCGAATTCGCCCCCGTTGTCATCGACAGAAACAAGAACCCGGCAACCAGTGGCACAATCCCCTGCCCCAGCCCGAACAGCGTGAATGCCACCACCATCGGCAGCTGGTAAAACGGCAGCAGCCGCGCGGTGCCAAAGCGGTCTAGCGCCCAGCCGGACACGATCATAAAGCCGATGGAACACACCGTATAAATCGGGAACAACGCCACCAGTGACAGATGCGTGATGCCTTTGACCTGGGCAAAATGTACCTGATGGAAGAAGAACGCAGTGCTAAAAGCCGACGGTCCCAGCAATGCGGGCACCATGAACCAGAACAACGGATGGCGCAGCGCCTGCGCCCGCGTCCAGTGCTGCCCGCACATACCAAAGCTAGCGTTTTCCCCGGCCATTGATTGCGGCGTGCGTTCGGTGCGCAGCAGCGTCAGCAGAACCGGCACACCAATCAACGCAACCAGCGACGCGCCGACCCACAACAGCCGCCAGTCCATCACTGTCATCAGCGCCACGAACGACAAGGGCAACAGCGCCTCGCCCACGGAAAAGCCCAGACTTGCGAGTGCCAGCGCGCGGCCGCGCGTGGCCACGAACCAGCGTGCCATTGCCACGACAGCGATATGGCTCGTCATGCCCTGCCCTGTCAGCCGCAGCGCAAAGATGACCACGGGCAAGGCCCAGACAAAAGGGTTGGCCGCCATCATCAGACAGGCCACCGCCAGCAGCGTAAGCACAGCCGCCCCCAGATGCCCGGCACGGAACCTGTCGGTCAGTCCGCCGGCCCAGATCATCACCGCCGCCGATGCCGTGGTACCCAGCGAATAGATCCCGCCCCATGCGCCATGGCTCAGGTCAAATGCGCCCTGAATTTTTGCTGCAAAGATCGAGATAAAGAACGTCTGCCCGAAGGATGACAACAGCGTCAGCAACGCCCCCGCGCCCAGCCATCGTGCGTTGCCGGATATGAATGCGGTCAACGGCTGCGATCCCGTCAAAGGGTTGATACGCATCATCTGTCAGGCGCGTGCACGGTCAACTCGGATGCTTTCCCATAGATGCGACGTGTGCCGGGCAGAGCAAAGCCCAGGTCACTGCCGCCGCCTACGAAACCTTTGTCCAGCCGGTCGAGATTGCTTAGAAGTGCGCCCAGCGCAGGTGATCCGGCCGGGACAAAATGATCGCCGCTTTGTTTGTCATCAAAGGCGGAAACGTCGATTACCTGAACTGGCAGATCGTCAACATCCGCGGCAGAGTTTACATTGCCCAGCTGCACGGCTTCTCCGCGCAGGCGTGCCGACAGTTTCAACACGATGTCGCGCTTTGATACGAAGATCAGGAACGGTTCAGGCAGCTTCTTGAATGCGCGGGCCTGCGCGCGGAAGACATCGACGTTCAGGTCGGGGGACATCAGGACCACACCGGCGATGTGCTGCGAGGTCCACCCCGGGCGCGCGATTTCGATCTGGCGCAGGGTTTCCATCAACAACGCCCCGCCCATTGAATGGGCCACCACAATGATCCGTTCGGTGCCCGAAGCCTGTATGTTATACAGCAGCTCTTGCAGTCCGTCGCGGGCAAACAGGGCGCTGTCGGCATCATATTGATATCCCAGCGGATTGCCGCGGCTGGGCCAGGCATAGGACACGAAAGAGCCGGGCAATTTCAGATCGTTGGCCATCTGCGCCACCCGAAACACCGCGTCGGCAAAGCTGTTGTTATAGCCGTGTACAAACACGGTCACGTCACGTTCTGTGGCTTCCTCTTTTTTGATTTCAAGGTTGAGGGCATCACGAAACCCGTCGGGCCGGGCAAAGTCGCGGCGCTGGGCGATCACGAAATCGCGGCCGGGCTTAGGGTTTTCCTCTCCGTCCGAAATGCGGCCGAATTTGTGGTCGGGCGGGATTGATACTTTGAGTTGCATCAGCTTGAGCTTCGAAGACCGCTGGACACTGAAGGTGCCGGGAGGTGTTTCCCTGCGGGTGGTGCCGACGAAAACGGACTTGATGGTGCCGACATTGATAGCATCCGGCAGCACGGGCGACGCCACGCGGTCTGCACAGGCAGACAGCAGCATCGCAAAAATGATCAGAAAACGCAGCACCCGATGCCCACCCTTCGGGCCAACCTAAGCTGAAACCCGAAAGGTGAAAAGGCGTGCGATTGCAGCCTTACAAAACGTAACGGCTGATGTCGGGCGAGGCCATGAGCTCGCCCAGGTTCTTGTCCACGAATTCAGCGTTCACGACCACCTGCTCGCCGGCACGGTCGGGGGCCGTGAACGACAATTCCTCGAACACACGCTCCAGTACGGTGTACAGCCGACGCGCACCGATGTTTTCGACCGACGCGTTCACCTCGGCGGCGATCTTGGCCAGCGCCTTGATGCCGTCCTCGGTAAAGCTGACGGTCAGGTCCTCGGTGCCCATCAGCGCGGTGTACTGGCGTGTCAACGCGTTGTCGGTTTCGGTCAGAATGCGGACAAAGTCGTTTTCGGTCAGCGCGCGCAACTCCACGCGGATCGGCAGACGGCCCTGCAATTCCGGCAACAGGTCTGACGGTTTCGACACATGGAACGCACCCGAAGCGATAAACAGGATATGGTCGGTTTTCACCGGCCCGTGTTTGGTGCTGACGGTGGTGCCCTCGATCAACGGCAACAGGTCGCGCTGCACGCCTTCGCGGCTGACGTCGGCGCCGCGCGCGTCCGAGCGGGCGCAAACCTTGTCGATCTCGTCCAGGAACACGATGCCGCTGTTTTCCACCGAGGCGACAGCCGCCTTGTTCACGGTCTCGTCGTCCAGCAGCTTGTCGGCCTCTTCACCGATCAGCACATCATAACTTTGCGCGACGGTCAGCTTTTTGCGCACGGTGCGCCCGCCCATGGCCTTGCCGAAAATATCACCCAGATTGATCATGCTGGCCCCGCCGGGCTGGCCGGGAATGTCCATGCCGCCAAAGGGGTTCGACGTGTCGGCCACCTCAAGCTCGATCACGGTGTCGTCCAGCTCGCCCGATTTCAGCTTTTTGCGGAACATCTCGCGGGTGCCGTCGCGGGCGTCGGTGCCGGCGATGGCGTCGATCACACGTTCCTCGGCGGCGGCGCGGGCCTTGGCCTTGACGTCGTCGCGCATGTGTTCGCGGGTCATGACGATGGCGGAATCGACCAGATCGCGGATGATCTGCTCCACGTCGCGGCCGACATAGCCGACTTCGGTGAACTTGGTCGCCTCGACCTTGAGAAACGGCGCGCGGGCCAGTTTCGCCAGACGGCGGCTGATCTCGGTCTTGCCGACGCCGGTGGGCCCGATCATCAGGATGTTCTTTGGATAGACTTCATCGCGCAGATCGTCCGCCAGCTGCTTGCGCCGCCAGCGGTTGCGCAGGGCAACAGCCACGGCGCGCTTGGCGTCGTTCTGGCCGATGATGAACCGGTCGAGTTCAGAGACGATTTCGCGGGGGGTAAGATCGGTCATAAGAGTTCCCGTATCAGTGTGAGGGCGGCAGCCGGTCAAGCGGCAGAACCTTGGATATAGGTGAAAGAAGCGCGGCGCGGATCGGTGTCCAGAACGCGCCAAGGGTGACAAGAAAGACGCCCAGAACCAGAATGGTCGTCGCGGCGCCGTCACCGCCAAACACGGTACTGGCCAGTGTGACGCTATAGGCGATTGCGGCGATCAGGAACGACCGCCGGTCGATCACGATGGCGACAAAGGCGAACAGCAACAGAACCGCCAGCAACATCAGGTAGGCAACGCCGGTGCCGCTTTCCAGCAGGCTCAGCGCGATTGTGTTGACCAGCGCCGGGGCGGCCACCACATGCAGCCAGAACCCCTGGGCCGACCGGCGGGTGACGCGGTGCGGGTCGCTCATGTCAAACATCATCGCCACGGCGAACACCGCCAGCCCCACCAAAAGCGTGATCCAGGCAAAGGGGCCGCTGGCCGACAGCAAGAAGAAATCGCTGACATTTGCAGGGGTTCCCATTCGGATTGCCCCCATCATCAGCGACTGTGCAAAGACACCCAGCGCAATCAGCGCCATGGCAAAGGGCACGCGGAAGCGCAGCCAGTACAGCGCAATGGCGGCCGTGGTCAGGCAGACGGGCAGCAACAGGCTGGAATAATCCGCCTGCGCTATCATGAACGGTTCGGCCAGCTGTGCGCTGAGGCCCGCGATGGCGTTCATCGCCCACAGGATCGACAGCGCAATTGCCGGGGCCACCATGCGGCGGCGGCGTACGAAATACTCCGACATGCCCCACAGGACCAGCGCGCCGACGACGGCCGCCAGCACGATCTTGCCCTGGAAACCGCCCAGCGACGTCGCAACCGAAAGCCCGGTTACAGCGCCCCAGCCCGCCGACAGGATGATCAGGCCGATGACGATGAAGATCTCGTTAAAGCCTTTGAACAGCTCGAACGGTTCATCGCCCGCAGGCAGGCTTTCGCGCGCGCCCCGCCGGCTTTGCGCCAGCGCCAGCAGCGAAGCGGCCTGTGCCTCGGTCAGCAGACCCGCGCCAACGGCGGCACGCAGGTCGTTGCGGTCAAATTCCGTCATGGGATGGCTTTGCGTCGCCGCTGGCTGTGATGGTTTCGACCGTCAGGTTGCCATTGGTGTAAACGCAAATGTCTGATGCAATCGCCATCGCGGCACGCGCCACGGCTTCGGCGTCGCGGTCGCTGTCCATCATGCCGCGCGCGGCGGCCAGCGCATAGTTGCCGCCCGATCCGATGGCGGCCACGTCATGTTCGGGTTCCAGCACGTCGCCGGCGCCGGTAATCACATACATTTCCGACCCGTCCGACACGATCAGCATCGCTTCCAGCTTTTGCAGGTATTTGTCGGTGCGCCAGTCCTTGGCCAGCTCGACGCTGGCACGCGCCAGCTGGCCGGGTGTCGCCTCCAGCTTTGCCTCAAGCCGTTCCAGCAGGGCAAAGGCATCGGCGGTTGATCCGGCAAAGCCTGCCACCACGTCAAACCCGCCGGGCGACAGGCGGCGCACCTTGCGCGCAGTGCCCTTGATGACCGTCTGGCCCAGCGACACCTGGCCATCGCCTGCGATCACCACCTTGCCGCCCTTCTTGACGCCTATGATCGTGGTCCCGTGCCAGCCGGGAAAGTCGGATTTTTCCATTGTCGCTCTCCTGTGTCTTGAGGGCCTATATGGCGGCGGGGGCATCCGCACACAAGGGTCGGACCTTGTCGCAAGCCCGTGAGGCGGCTAGCTATTGCGCATGAGCACCCCGAACACGGTCCGGTTTTACCTAGAGGCAGGCCTGCGCGACAGCGCGGCCAAGGGCGCGCATAATTTCATCGGCAAGATCGCGGCGGTGCTGGACGATGCAGGGCTGAAACCCGCCTATCTTGAGGGCACACGGGCCGCGCGGCTGGCCGGTGCGGCGCTGGGCGGGCCGACGCTGACCCATATGAAGCCGCCCGTGGGGGCGCAGGGGCTGACGTTCCGGCGCGTCTATCACTATCCGTTCTGGCAGATCGACCAGACCGACCAGCGGTGGGATTGGGACGTGGCAAGGGCCGGTTTTCCCGCAGACGATATCGAGCCCAAAGAGGCGCAGCGGTTCCATGGTTTCTGGAAGAAACGGCTGTTCGGGGATGTCGCCGCCAGTGAGGGCGGTTTCGTCTACATCCCGCTTCAGGGGCGGCTGAGCGAACACCGGTCGTTCCAAACCTGCACGCCGCTGGACATGATCCACCGCACCCGTACCGCATGGCCCGACAAACGCATCATCTCCACGCTGCACCCCAAAGAGGTCTATTCCGACGCCGAGATTGCAGCCCTTGAGGCCATTGCCGACCGCGACCCGCTGCTGGACGTGCGCATGGGCGACATGGAGCGCCTGCTGCCGGCCTGCGATTGCGTGGTCACACAGAATTCATCCGCCGCCTTCAACGGCTATTTCTTCGGCAAGCCGGCGATCCTGTTTGCTAAGATCGACTTTCATCACATCGCCCTGCGCGGCGACGATCCCGACAGTTTCGCGCGTATCGCGGACCACCGCCCCGACTACGCGAAATACATCTGGTGGTTCTGGCAGGACCAGTCGATCAACGCGGGCCACCCTTCGGCCCAAGCGAAAATCGCCGCGCGTCTGGCGCGGTTCGGCTGGCCCATTCCGAAATAAAAAAGGGCACCCCAACAGGGCGCCCCTTGTCGTTCACTGGCGGTGCGTGGACTTAGATCGAATCGTTGATCCAGTTTTGCAGCGCCGCCTTGGGCTTGGCGCCGGCCATGTTCGAAACGACTTCACCGTTTTTGAATATGAACAGGGCAGGAATACCGCGCACACCCATCTGGGCGGGGGAATTCGGATTTTCGTCAACGTTCACTTTGACGATCTTCACTTTGCCTTCCATCTCGGCGGACAGTTCCTCCAGCGACGGGCCGATCTGCTTACACGGGCCGCACCATTCTGCCCAGAAATCCACCACAACGGGGATGTCCGAGTTTTTGACTTCGGCGTCAAAGGTAGCGTCTGTAACTGCAACGGTGGCCATAGGTGTCTCCTGCCAGCATGATTGTGGACTGTGAACCTATGTAGCGCCCGACGGATCGTCAAGGTATTCCGCCCGCCGCAAGGCCGCTATGACCAGAGGTTCGGGCAACGGCATGAAACTTTGGTCGGTGGTCCACAGGATCGCCACGTCGATGCGCTTGCCCGCAAACACCTGTGACAGGGCCTGCGCATAGGCACCCATCTGCAACAAAAGCCCATCGGGACAGGTTTCGGGGCGGTCCGGCACGATGCGGTTGGTCTTGTAATCTATCGCAAGGATGTGATCGTCGTGGATGATCAGCCGGTCAATGATGCCATGCAGCCGCGCGGCGCCAAAGGCAGCAGTAACAGGCACCTCGGCCAACGCCTGATCGTGGAACAGATGCGCCAGATGTGGCGCTTGCAGGACCGCGCGGGCGTCTTGCACCGCCATATCCCACATCGCGTCAGGCATTTCGGCGAAATTGCCGCGACACGCGTCGATGATCGTGGGCCAATGGGCGGCATCACGCCCCGCCATACGCTCCAGCAACAGATGCACCGCCGAGCCGAAGGACATCGCCGTATCCTCATCCGCGCCCAGATCCCCGGGCAGCGCCTTGGCCCCGCCAAGGTCAGAGGGCGACAGCGTTTTGGGCGGTTCGGGCGGGCGCTGGGCGGGTGTGTGGAACATCGGATCAACCTCGGCCCTGAGTGCGGCGGGCGCTGATTGTTCGACCAGCGGCGGCGCGGTCCAGTCGCCGTGGCTGAACCGTTTGATCGTGCCCTGATCTGTCAGCGTATCGACCGCACCCATCTGGTCCAGCGCGGTTTGCGCGATCTCGTACCAGCTGTCGCCATTCTTGCCGGGATCGCTGGCGCCTGCGATGATCAACCACTTTTCTGCCCGTGTCAGAGCCACATAAAGCAGCCGCAAGCGTTCCTCGGCGATGTCCAGTTTCATCTGGTCCATGGCGTCGGCCACCATCTGCGGCATCTCGGTTGCCTTGGGCCGCCACACTGGATGGCCGCTCACGTCAAACACCTCGTCCTGAATGCGGATGTCGCGTTTGCCGGTGTCGGGCAGGATCACGATCGGCGCTTCCAACCCCTTGGAGCCGTGGACCGTCATCACGCGGATCTGGTCCGATGCACTGTCGATCTGGCGTTTGATTTCCAACTGGTCGGTGCGCATCCACACCAGAAATCCGGTCAAGCTGGGCACATCTGTCCGCTCATAAGCCAGCGCCTGCGACAGCAGTGCGTCGATGCCGTCCTCGGCCTCGACCCCCAGCCGCCCCAGCAGTTTGCGCCGCCCGTCGTGGCGGGTCAGCACACGTTCGATCAGATCATAGGGGCGCAGGAAATCCACGTTGTCGCGCAGGTCGCGCAGAACGGCGTAGGTTTCGGGATAGACCTCTGCTTGATCCCGCAGCGCGGGCCACAGATGGGATTGCGTGCGCCCATGCGCCAGGGAGAACAACTGTTGCTCGGTCCAGCCGAACAGCGGCGACCGCAGCACCGTGGCCAGCGACAGGCTGTCCTCGGGGGTGGCCAGAAACGACAGCAACGCCGCCAGATCCTTGACCGCCAGTTCGCCGCCCACCTTCAGCCGGTCGGCCCCCGCAATCGGCAGGTCCAGCGCCTTGCAGGCGCGGATGATCTCGGAAAACAGGGTGGACCGTCGCTGCACGAGGATCAGGAAATCCCCCGCCCGCACCCGCCGTCGCACATAGGTGCCGGGGGTGGCGCCATCGTCGGGGATCGTCTCGGTTTCCATCAGATGCTTGATATGCGCGGCCACATCGCGCGCCAGCAGCAGATCGTGGTGCGTGGGGCTCAGCCGGTCGACCGGATCGTACCAGACGTTTTCCTGCTCTTTCTCGGCCTTTTCGCGGAACGGCCACAGGTCCACACGCCCCGGCAGGTCGGATTTGAATGCGATATGCTGCGCCTGTTTGGCAAAACCGGGCTGGGCGTCTTCGGAGAAACACGTATCGACCAGCCGCAGAACCGCAGGCGACGAACGAAACGAGAAGTCCAGCGTGCGTTCCTGAAACAACTGCCCTGCCCCCTCGATGCGTTGCTGGAACTCGGCCTGCATCCGGTGGAATTCGCGCGGATCGGCCCCCTGAAAGGAATAGATCGACTGTTTGGTATCCCCCACCACGAACACCGTGCGCAGCACATCCGTGCGCGCGCCGTCACCGCTGGCGAATTCCTCGGTCAGCTTGCGCACCACGTCCCATTGCGCGGGACTGGTGTCCTGCGCCTCGTCCACCAGAATGTGGTCAATGCCGCCGTCGATCCGGTACAGCACCCATGCCGCGACCTTTTTGTCATAAAGCAGGCTGCGCGCCTTGTTGATCAGATCGTCAAAGTCCAGCCAGCCGCGCAATTGCTTGGCCTGTTCGTAATGCGCCAGAAACGGGGCGGCAAACTGGTGCAGGCTGTGCGTCTTGCGCGCCGCACCAAAGCCCAGCCGCAGCGCCCGCGTGTCCTCGACCCGGCGCATCAGGTCCTCCAGCGCGGGCATCATGTCGGCAACCTTGGCCTGTGTCGGTTTGGTGGGGAAACTGCCCAGCTTGGCGGTGAACGGCTCCTTGGCACCTGCACCCGTCAGGAACACGTCTTCCATGACGGCCAATGCCGACAGGTCCATCCGGTCGATCTGTTGCAGCTTTTGCCCCGCCTTGGCGTCATTGCCGCCCTTGGCCAGCAGATGCGGGACCAGCGCGGCCAGCATCTCCGCCTCGTTGCCCATCAGAACACGCGCAGCGACGGTATCAGCGGTCAGGTCGGGCGGCAGGTCGAACAGGGTCAGACAGCCCGCCCAGTCCAGCGCGGGGGCAAAGCCCGCCTGTTGCCCGACAATCTGGCGGGTCAGCTTGTCGAAATCCTCGCCGGTGAATTGCGCGGCCAGCGCGCGCACGATGGCGGCCTCGGACCCCAGCGCCATACGGTCGACGATCTCGGCGCGCAGCATGTCGGCGGCGCGGTCCTCGATCTCGGTGAACTGCGGGCTGACCTGCGCCTCAAGCGGAAAGCGGCGCAGCAGGGCCGCGCAGAAGGAATGGATGGTCTGGATCTTCAGCCCGCCGGGCGTTTCGATGGCACTGGCAAACAGCGTGCGCGCGCGGCGCAGGGCCTCGGGTGCTGTGGCGTGGCTTGCACCCAGGTCGACCAGCGATTGCGCCAGTTCCGCGTCGGGCAGCATCGCCCAGGCCCCCAGCCGCTTGAACAGCCGGTTCTGCATCTCGGATGCCGCAGCCTTGGTGTAGGTCAGGCACAGGATGTGCTGCGGCTCGACCCCGTCCAGCAACAGCCGCGCCACGCGGTCGGTCAGCACCCGCGTCTTGCCCGACCCCGCATTGGCCGACAGCCAGGTCGATGCATCGGGGCGCGCCGCCTCAAGCTGGCGGCGGGTGGCTTCGTCCAACGCGGTCATGTCACATCCTCGGGCGTGGGCTTGGTGCCGGTGTCCCATTCGCCGTAGCGGGCCAGCTGGTCATAGTCTTCTTCGTTCAGTTCCGAACGCGGGGCACGACGGGCGGTGAACCCCTTTTCCGGGTCCAGATAGGCACCCAGCAAGGCGCGCAGATCCTCCAGCGTTTTCTCGGGCGGCTCGTCCAGCAAGGGCGCTGCAACCTCTTCGGGGGTTGAGCCAAGGCCGATGTAGATCGCGCCGGCGACCGGGCGCATACCAACGGATTTGAACCCGCCCTCTTCGAGGATCGCGGCCTCGATCAGCAACTGTTTGTCGAAATGCTGTTGCACGGCCGGCTTGGGGGCCGATCCGGTCTTGTAGTCATAGAGGATCGCGGAGCCGTCCCCCGTTTCGTCGATCCGGTCGGCGCGGCAGGCGATGGTCATGCCGATGTCGTCCAGCAGCAGAGTGCCCTGCGCGTCCTTTTCCAGCGCGAGCGGCGTCGCGGTTTTGCGCCGTTCCGCTTCTTGTGCGACAAACCAGTCGGCCACGCGGGCGATGCGCGCCTGCCACAGGGTGCGGAACGTGGGCCACGGCACCACATCGGCCAGCACTTCGTCAGCGGTCCGCACCAGGTGGGCTGCGGTCAGCGTCGATGGATCGGTCAGCGTCATCGGCAGGAACCGTTCCATGATCTCGTGAAGAACAATCCCGCGCAGCCGCGCATCGGCGTCCTGAACCAGCGGATTCAGCGGGCGCAGGCGCAGGCAATGCTTGGCATAGACGGCATAGGGATCGCGGATCAGCCGCTGGATGTCGGTAACGTACAGCGTGCGGGGTCGCGCCGCGACGGGCGGGCGTGGTGACGGGCGCGGCGCAGGGTCCACGAGAGTCGCCTCTTCCAATGCTCGCGCCTTGGCCAGCCAGACGTCGCCGCGGGCCTGCGCGGCTTTCAACGCATCGGGTCCGCCCTGCGACGGCAGACCCAGCAGCAGGTTCTGCATCCGGTTGATCCAGCGCGACGGAATCGTTTCGGCGTCGTCCGACCGCACCGCGCGCGTGATCCAGACTTCTGGGGCGGCGACGGCCTGTTGGAAATCATGGGCGGCCAGCCCGATGCGCCGTTCGGGCAGAAGCAGCCCGGCCTTGTGACGCATGACGCGGTTTAGCCAGGGATCGGGTGCGGGGGCTTCGGGCCATGTGCCGTCGTTCATGCCGCCCAGAATGACCAGATCGGCGCCCTGAACCCGTGCCTCGAGCGTGCCCCAGATCATCACACCGGCAAAGGGTGCATCGCGGTCGCGCACTTCGCCGCCTGCCAGCAGCGCGCCGATCAGGTCAGCATAATCCGCCGCCGACATGGCACCACCCAGCGCGGCCTCGTCCGCCAGCGCATCCATGATCCGCCGCGCCTCGGCGCCTGCTTTTTTCTCCCACAGACCGCCGCTTCCCGCGCCTTCCTCTCCACCGGCCAGCGCCTCGGTCAGGTCGCGGTGCAGGGTGACCCAGTCGGACAATGCGTGATCCTCGGCGGTGTCCCTGTCGCAGACCGTCGCGGCCAGCCATTCGGCCCATGCGGTGATGCGCGCACGCTCGTCCCCGTCCCCTACCGCACGGCTTGCGGTGGCGATCAGAGTGTCGGGCGTCGGATAGGGCAAGCCGTCCTTGCGGATCTGCAGCTCCAGCCGCTGCGTGTTCAGCTGGTGCTGGTTGCGCGTGGGCGTGCTGTGCACCAGCGGGTGCTTCAGCAAGGTCAGCAGCGCCTCGGCGTCCAATGTGTCGCGCAGCAGCGATGCGGTGTGCCGCAACAGCCGCCCCGGAGGCGACAGGTGCAGCGGCACGCCCGCGCTGTCGTCGGGCAGGATGTCCCAACGGTCCAGCGCCGCAGTCACCTGCCGCCCCAGCATCCGGTCGGGGGTGATCAGCGCCGCCGTCTTGCCCTGCTCGACGGCCATACGCAGCCGCATGGCAATCGCCAGCGCCTCGGCGCGCGGGGTTTCGGCGTTGACCATCGTGACCCCGTCCAGTGCACGGTCCAGCCCGTCCAGTTTTGGCCCTTCGATCAGCCAGGCATCGGTGACAGGCGCAGGGCGCAGCGCCAGCGACACCAGCTTGTTGCGCACCGGATCGGGCGGCGGGGTCTGCGTCCATGCGGCGACTTGGTTGGCGTGCATGTCCAGCGCTCGCGCAATGCTTTGAAAGCGGTACTGCGGATGATCCTCGGCCAGCAGCCCGTCGGACAGGTTCGACCACACCTCGGGCGGCATGTCGAAATCAAAGCCGGGCAACACCACAGCCCCCTGCGGCAGCCGCGCCACGGCCTGCATCAACATCTGAACCGTGCCGCGCGATCCGGTCGAGCCTGCAACAATCACCGGATGCTGCGGCGGTTCGCGCTCCCATTGGTCGATCAGTGCAGTCACAACCGCACGGTGCCGCGCCTGCCCGTCCATCTGATCGGTGCGCGGCCCCAGATAGGTTTCGGCGATCTTGATAAAGGTCTTGGCCCGTTCCCAATGGCCCGACTGGTCGGACACATCCAGCCCGGTGACCTTGTCAATCGGAACACCCTCGCCCTGCATTTCGTCCAGCAACGCGGCCAGACTGTCCGACAGATCGAACAACGACGCGCGGGGGGCCAGTTCGGTCTGACGATCCAGCAAGCCCGACACCAGCTGGATCAGCTCCAGCCGCCTGCGCAGCGCAGGCACGGCGGGCGGTGGCACGGGGCCGGTCAGCAGCCCGTCCAGCCCCGTCACCAGATGCACGCGTGGCAGAAGGCCGGCGGGACCGGCATCAAACAGCGTGCGCAGGCGGCGCTGCATCCGCGTGGTGTTCACGATCAGATCGACACGTGCGATGGCCGCAGGATCGGTTTCGGGCAATCGGTCGCGCAGCCCGTCAATCAACGCTGCGGGGAAATCCACGCCGGGTGGCAGGCCGAACAGGCGCGGGGTGTCAGTGGGCTCAAACATCGGCGGCCAACATGGCTTCGGCCAATGCGATCCCTTCGGGGTGGCCCACGTCGCACCAACGGCCCGTGTGGGTGATCCCGAACAGACGGTTGTCTCGCAGCATCATGTCCCACAGAACGTTCAGTGAAAAACTGTCTTGCGTGATCCCGGCCAGCATGTCGGTTTTGATAATCTGCACCCCGCCATAGACAGCGCCCTGCCCCCGTTGCAACCGCCCGTCAGGACCAATGGCAAAGTCGCCCTGCCCGCTATAGCCGACTGCTTGGGCCACCGGCACACACATCAACAGCGCGTCCATGCGCGCAGGCTCCCATGCCGCACACAGCGCTTGCAGCGGGTTCGATCCGGTCCATATCGCGTCGGGGTTTACGGTAAACACCGGCCCGTCGCCCAGCAACGGCAGCGCATTTCGCAACCCGCCGCCGGTTTCCAGAATAGCGCCCGTCTCGGTCACGGTCTGCACGCCGGTGCCGGCCAGATGGGTCTCCAGTATCTCAGGCAGATAATGCAGGTTTGCAACGATCCGGTCGGGCGTGATGGCCTGCACCATGTCCAGCGCATGGTCGATCAGTGGCCGGCCGGCCACGGGCACCATCGGCTTGGGGCGGTCCTGGGTCAGGTGGCGCATCCGCGTCCCGAACCCCGCCGCAAAAATCATCACTGCGGGGTCGCGCATTGGGCTTTGATCCGGTTCAGGGTTGTGGCGTCGGGTGCAGGCAGCCCGGTTAGCAGACCGGCCAGCGGGGCCACGTCGGGGTGTTTCAGGTTGGTCTGGATATGGCCCCAGACGCGGGGGATCAGGTCGACGTAATGCGCCTTGCCGTCGCGGATGCACAGGCGGGCAAAAACGCCCAGAATACGCAGGTTGCGTTGCAGGCCCAGCAGCGCATAGGCGCGGGCAAATTCGGTCGCGTCCTGCGGGCTGGCGGCGATATAGCGCGCGATCATCTGTGTTTCGATTTCAGCGGGAACATCGCGCCGCGCGTCTTGCAGGACCGACACCAGATCATAGGCTGGGTGCCCCGCCATTGCGTCCTGAAAATCCAGCAGTCCGACGCGGGCGATGCCGTCGCGGCCGGGCAGCCAAAGCAGGTTTTCGGCGTGATAGTCGCGCTGGATCAGAACGGGCGGCACAGCGTCCAGTGGCGCAAGCGCTGCGCGAAAGGCCGTGCTGAACCGCGCCTTTTCCTGTGCATCTACGGCACCCGTTGCACCCGTTTGATACCAGTCAAAGGCCAGCGCGGCCAATGGTGTCATCGTATCGGAATCATAAGCCCCCAGCGCGGGCGGTATGGCGCTGTGCAGCGCGATCAGCACATCTGTGGCAGCTTGATACAGGGGCAATTCCAGCGCGGGATCGCGTTTTACCACGCGGGCAAACAGATCGTCGCCCAGATCTTCCAGCAGCAGAAACCCGTGGGTGTCATCGCGCGCCAGAATGGTCGGAGCGCTGAGGTTTTGGGCGCGTAGAAAGTTTGCGATATGCACGAAGGGGCGTACATCCTCGCCTTTGTCGGGGGGGGCGTCCATCAAGATTGTGGTCTCGCCATTCGGTCGGCTTAGCCGGTCATAGCGACGGTTTGAGGCGTCCCCTGCGACGGTTGTGCGGATGGCGTCCTGCCATCCGGCATCGGCAATGAACTGCGCCATTCGGGTTGCGCGGTCGCTCATGAGTCTAGCCCTGCAAGTCGGTCACGCCACTTTGGATCGCTCCACTGGGCGTGCAATATGCGTGCGTTGGTGTCCGCTGTATTCGCCAGTGTCAAATGCAACGCTGTTTTGGGGGCGAGCGTGCCCAAACGGTCGGGCCATTCGATCAAACAGATCGCATCCTCAAAGGCGTCGATCAGGCCCAGCTCCTCGATTTCGAAGGTCGAGGTCAGACGGTACAGATCGCTGTGCCAAAGCGTACCGTTTTGGGTGTCATAGGTTTGAACCAGCGTAAATGTGGGGGATGGCACATCTTCGTCCACAAGCAGGATCGCGCGGATCAGGGCGCGTGCCAGATGGGTTTTTCCGGCACCCACCGGCCCGTCCAACAATATGACGTCGCCCGGCAACAGGCGCAGGCCCAACGTCGCCGCGAATGTGGCGGTTTCGTTGGAGTTTGCAAAGAGGGTTTCAAAGTGGTCTGCCGCCATGGCAGCAACCTACCGTGCGCGTCGGCAGCCGCAAGCTAAATGGCATTTCGGGTCTGGCCTAAAACGGCAATTTTCAGATGTTTCGAGCGATTTGAAACGTCGCCCCGTAGCAGGTCGAATTGAATCATTGTCGCGCCGCCGGCAACCGGGGTGACAGTGCACAGGATTTTCTTCCCATCTGTTGCCAGAACTTCGACGCTCCATTCAGAACGCGGACCTGAGGATCTGACGAAATCACTGATCGCAGCCCATGCCGCGTTCGGCTGGCATTTATCCCGCCACGCCTTCACCGAATCTCCGATGGTGATATCAGAAAAACTGTGCTCGGGATCAAACCCCCACATGTCGGAATAGGATCGGTTGCACAGGGTCAGAACCCCCGCAGGAGAGAACAGCGCCAGCCCCTCGGACAGGGCGTCCATCATCGACTGGCTCATATCCAGTTCGGCGCGGAAGTTACGGGTCACCGAGACTTCGGCGCTGATGTCTTCGATCAGAAAGGCGACGGCGTGGTCGGGATGGGGTTTACCGTTAACGCGATAAGTCTGACCGGATTCCAAAGTCCATATTTCGTGGTAACGCCCATCTGCTGCCGCGCGGATCAGGTCGGCAATGTCCTGTCGCCAAGTGCGATAGTTCTTGGGTTCTGGCATCATTCTGTTTTCGCGCAAGCGGTCGAAAAAGGACAGCAAGTCGGGCTGCGCGCTTAGAAACTCTGCGGGCAGACGTGTCAGTTCTACAAGTGCGGGATTGAACAGGGCCAGTTGCCCCTTGCGGTCGAAAATCGCCAGACCGATGGGCAGCTGCGCAAAGGTTTTGGCAAGTGTCTGTACAAAATTGCGCTGGGCGACTTCAGCGTCAATGACAGCGTCTATGTTGATGGCATGTGCAACAGTCACCCCGTCGATGTCCTGCTGCGAAGCGTCGAACCAGTGGGTCTTGCCGTCAGGTTGCGTGGTCACCGCCGCACGGCGGTGGATCGGTGCCGGCGAAGACCCCAGAACATCGTCAAACAACGCAGGAAGCGTATCTTCGCCGTAATCAACACTACGGGCCAATTGGTCGTAGGCTTCGTTTTTCCAAAGAATGTGCCCCTGTCCATCCTTTTGCCACATCGGATAGGGCGCCGAGGTGCTGGAACGTTCAAGTGTGTCAATCTTGGCTTGCAGCAGCTGCATTCGTTCGTTGTGGCCGATGCTGTACTCGACCGCTGCGGACAAGCTGAGTTCGACAACGGCCCCGCGTTTTTCCATCGTCAGCAAGCCGTTATCGCCGCGCATCAAGGCCTGAATGTAATGCACCCCATCTGGCAACAGCGCGGGATCGGGTGGAAGATCCTTGAACCGGTGACGCAGCTGGTCATACATCAGGCTCCAGGTCAGCGTTTCAAGTTCGCAATCCAGCGCAACAAGGGCCGAGGGGCTGGCGTGGGTTGCAAGATCACGGTCAAATAAAATACTGATATCATTGAATAAATGAATTTTAGGCTTGCTACCACGGACACCCAGCCAGAAAATTGCCCCCAGCACGGCAACCGCAGAAACAAGTGCGGTCGCTGCGATAATGATGATGTCGATCAGTGGCATGGGGGCCCCGGGGTCTGTACAAGCAGAGGCAACCAAAACAAAAATAGGTTAACAGAGCATTAACTATCGCAGGCAATCACAGCGAAAACCGTTGGTTAGGTCCCAATTCTGCGGCGCTGGATTCGATTTCGCGCCGGACCCAGACCACCTCGACAATAGCGCCCAGCCGGGCCTGACGCGGGTGGCGTGGCGACGTGTAAGGGTCTGACCCGTTTTCAAAATTCAGCTCCGCTCCCGATCGTTCAAGCAGAGTTTTGGCAATAAACAAACCCAACCCCATGCCGTCATATGCGGGGCGTGCTTGCTTGTCGCCAACCGACCGGCGCCGGGTCACAAAGGGATCGCCAATCCGGCCAAGCATCTGTGGCGGATATCCGGGTCCGTCATCCATGATCCTCAGTGAAATGGTGGTCTGGGTCCAATGTGCCTCGACCCAGACATTTGCCACGGCGAAGTCCACAGCGTTCTGTATCAGGTTGCGCAGGCCGTGGATGATCTCGGGTTTGCGCAGAATCGACGGTTGGTCAATTTCATCGCCCGAGTCGGGATCATGGGTATAGTGGATATGCTTGCCGCGATGGCTGTGCGGTTCGGCGGCCTCGGAAATCACCGCCATCAGCGGCGCCTGCCGCAGGTGCAGATCGTCTTTGCCGGCGCGGCCCATGTCCCGCAGGATATCACGGCAGCGGTCGGCCTGATCCCGGATCAGTTCGGCATCTTCGCGCAATTCGGGATCGTCCAGTTCTTCGATCAATTCGGCGCTGGTCAGTTTGATGGTGGCCAGTGGCGTGCCCAGTTCATGCGCTGCGGCGGCCACGACGCCGCCCAGATCGGTAAGCTTCTGCTCGCGCGCCAGTGCCATCTGCGTGGCAGAAAGCGCATCAGACATCGAATCCATTTCCGAAGTGACGCGCCGTGAATAGACCCCGATGAACACAATGGCGATCACCAGAGCTGTCCATTCGCCGAACACAAAAATATCGGGGATGCGCAGAATAAGCCCATGATCGGTGCGCAGCGGGAAATGATATTGCGACAGCAACGTGACCAGAATGATGGCAGTGCCGCCTGTCATGATGGCCGACCGTGTGGTCAGGACAGCCGCAGAAATCGTCACCGGCCCTAGCATCAACAGCGCAAAGGGGTTGTGCAGCCCGCCCGTCAAAAACAACAGGAACGCCAGCTGCAACAGGTCGAACATCACCATCATCAGGTTCTCGACCTCGGTCAGGCGCTTGTTTTCGGGAAAGACAAAAATCGCGATCAGGTTGCCGATCACCGACACGCCGATTGCCAGATAGCAAAGTCCCAGCTCCAGTTGCAGCCCGTACAGCCGCTGGGCGACTGTGATGGCTGTTAACTGCCCGATAATGGCCACCCAGCGCAGCAAGATCAGCGTGCGCAGGCGTATCCAGCTGGACCGCTGGGCGCGGGTCATCAGGTCAAGATCGGGCTGGGCCATTATGTCACGATGCTGTTCATTGAAATTCGCATTAGGGCTGCATACCAGTGTTCCACGCAGCGCCATTCGGCGCAATCCTTTGCCGGAGGCCCTCCATGACCCGACTTGTTGCCATTCTTGCCGCTATTGCTGCCATCGCTGTTGTAACCGGAACATTTCTGTTTACGCGCATGAACAGCGACGACGCGTTCGCTCAATGTCGCGGCAGTGCTGTTGCCGGTGGCACAGGTCAGATCGGCGGCCCGTTCGAGCTGGTGAATGGCAAGGGGCAGACCGTGACCGACAAGGATGTGATTACCGAACCCACGCTGGTCTATTTCGGCTATACGTTCTGCCCCGATGTCTGTCCCTTTGATGTGGCGCGCAATTCCGATGCGCTGGATGTGCTGGCGGATCGGGGCATTTCGGCCTCGGGCGCGTTTATCTCCATCGACCCGCAACGGGACACACCCGAAGTTGTGGGCGAATATGCCGAAGCCATGCATGAAAAAATGATCGGCCTGACCGGTTCACCCGAACAGGTCAAAGCGGCAAGTCAGGCCTACAAGACCTATTACAAGGCCCATCCGTCGGAAGATGAACTGTACCTGGTGGATCACTCGACTTTTACCTATCTCGTGCTGCCCGAACAGGGCGTTGTCGATTTCTTCCGGCGCGAAGTCACCCCGGATCAGATGGCAGACCGGGTACAGTGCTTTGTTGAACATTCATAGGTGAGGTTTGACGCGGGGTGCGCCGCACTTCATAGTCGCGGACAGTGAATTTCATGCAGGAGAAACGGCATGGCCGAGGTTAGCCCCGAGGATATCGGTGAAGACAAGTCGCTGCTGCTGGTAGACGACGACGAGCCGTTTCTGCGCCGTCTGGCCAAGGCGATGGAAAAACGTGGTTTCGAGATTGAAACCGCAGATTCCGTGGCCGCAGGGCGCGCCATCGCCACGGCCCGTCCGCCTGCCTATGCGGTCGTTGATCTGCGGCTTGAGGATGGCAATGGTCTGGACATCGTCGAGGTGCTGCGCGAACGCCGCCCGGAGGCACGGGTTGTGGTGCTGACGGGTTATGGTGCGATTGCCACTGCCGTCGCCGCCGTCAAAATCGGGGCCACCGACTATCTGTCGAAGCCGGCGGATGCCACCGACATCACCAACGCGTTGCTGGCGCGGGGCGATGATCTGCCCCCGCCCCCGGAAAACCCGATGAGCGCGGACCGCGTGCGCTGGGAACATATCCAGCGGGTGTACGAGCTGTGCGACCGCAACGTCAGCGAAACCGCGCGGCGGTTGAACATGCACCGCCGGACCTTGCAGCGCATTCTGGCGAAACGGTCGCCGCGCTGATTATTTCAGATCAAACCGTTTGCTGATCTTGTTGACCACCTGACCGCTGTCCAGCGTCACACCCTCGTCAAAAGCCCAGTCGCGAAAGCCCCGGCTTTGGTAATAGGTCAGCCCGCCCTCGTTGTCGGCGCGGATGGTGGCGTTGATCCAGTCATAGCCCAGCCGCGCGGCGGCCTTGCGCGTCGCATCAAACAGAGCGGACCCGATGCCCAGTCCCGTGCGTCCGATCTGCACGAAGCTGGCGATGTCGCAGGCTTCGGGCGGCAGTTTTGCGTTGGGCGCAATCCATTGAAATCCCACAACCGCTTCGGTTTCATCCACCGCCACCTGCCACACCGCACGGTCACCTTGCGCCGCCATCCGTTCCTTGATGTCTGCGGCCGTCACGGTGCGGGTCAAGGCCGTTGTGCCGCCCTTTTCAATAATGGCGTTCAGTAGATCTGCCATGGATGACGCATCCAGCGTCGTGGCTTGGCGAACATGAATCATGGTAAACTCCTCAGCAATTCCGCATGGCGTGCGGTGAAATCTGCGCGGGTCTCGACGGGTGGGCGCAGGATGATTGAAAGGCCATCTATCAGGTCGGGGTCCGGCTTCCCGAAAATCTTGTCAGCTTCGGCGTTCGAGAATCCGGCAATCTCGGTCGCTTCCATCCACGCGCTGACGGTGTCGGCCCGCTTGATCTGTTTCTTGACCGCTACGGGCACTTTGGCTGGCAGACCAAAACGCAGATGCACGGCCGCCTCCAACCGTTCATCCAGAACGCCGTAACTTGGCCCGATGGCCGCCTTTACCGGCGAGATCATGTCGCCGATCACATATTCGGGCGCGTCGTGCAAAAGCGCCGCAAGTCGCCACTTTGCAGGGGCATTCGGTGCGATGCGGCCAAAGATGGTTTCCACCAGCAACGAGTGTTCCGCCACCGAATAGGCAAAGTCGCCCCGCGTCTGCCCGTTCCACCGCGCAACAAAGGCCAGACCGTGAGCAATATCCTCGATCTCGATGTCCACGGGGGTCGGGTCCAGCAGGTCCAGACGCCGTCCCGACAGCATCCTTTGCCAGGCTCTGGGGGCTGATTTCGATGCGCGTGCCATGTAACCTCTTGCAAAAGAACGGAACCATTTTCGCCTTAACGTGTTCTATCCCTGAAGGAGCACATCATGAAACCCGTTTTGACCATCGCCGCACTGATTTTCTCTGCCTCGACTGCAATGGCGGCAGGCACATGTATGTCCAGCGCTGAAATGGAAGCTTCGCTGGTGGATTGGTACGGGGAAACACCTGTTGCCGGTCAGGAAGCCAAGGACACCCAGCTGTGGGCGTCCGAGCGGAACGGGACATGGTCGCTGGTTCAGTATCTGCCCGATGGCAACAGCTGTGTTCTGGAAACCGGAGAAGACTGGAACGGCGGTCAGGATGCTGACGAATTGGTGGCCATGCTGACCGAATAATACCGTATTCCGTCAGGCACTTCCGACCGGCCCGGCCCCTGCCCGGCCGGTTTTGTCGTGTCTGGGCCTGTGGCGTCGTCGTCTGTGCGTTACTTGAATGGGGTTATCCATTGTTTAGAAAGAGTCAGACTGATATGCGCTGACCAAATTTCACAACACCCACGAGGGCCCTCATGGCAAACGACTATATCGTCAAGGACATCGCGCTGGCCGAATATGGCCGCAAGGAACTGGACATCGCCGAAACCGAAATGCCGGGGCTGATGGCCCTGCGCGAGGAATATGGCGAAAGCAAACCATTGAAAGGGTCGCGCATTGTCGGGTCCCTGCACATGACGATCCAGACCGCTGTTCTGATCGAAACGCTGGTCGCGCTGGGCGCGGACGTGCGTTGGGCATCGTGCAACATCTTCTCGACCCAGGACCACGCGGCCGCAGCCATCGCAGCCAGCGGCGTGCCTGTCTTTGCGATCAAGGGCCAGTCGCTGGTCGAGCATTGGGATTATCTGGACAAGTCGTTCATGTTCGAAGACGGCCCCAACCTGATCCTGGACGATGGCGGCGACGCCACGCTGTACATCCTGCTGGGCGCGCGCGTTGAACAGGGTGAGGACGAGCTGATCGCCATTCCGAAATCGGAAGAGGAAGAGGCGATTTTCGCCCAGATCAAGAAACGCATGGCCGCCAGCCCCGGCTGGTTCACCAAGATGCGCACGCAGATCGTGGGCGTTTCCGAAGAAACCACCACGGGTGTGCACCGTCTGTACGACTTGAAAAAACAGGGTCAACTGCCCTTCCCCGCGATCAACGTGAACGACTCGGTCACCAAGTCGAAGTTCGACAACAAATACGGCTGCAAGGAATCGCTGGTTGACGGCATCCGCCGCGCCACCGACACCATGATGGCCGGCAAGGTTGCGGTCGTCATGGGTTACGGCGACGTTGGCAAAGGTTCGGCCGCATCGCTGCGCGGTGCCGGTGCCCGCGTGAAAGTCACCGAGGTTGATCCGATCTGCGCCCTGCAAGCGGCGATGGACGGTTTCGAGGTTGTGCTGCTCGAAGACGTTGTGGCCGACGCCGACATCTTTATCACCACTACAGGCAACAAGGACGTGATCCGCATCGAGCACATGCGCGAGATGAAGGACATGGCTATCGTTGGCAACATCGGCCACTTTGACAATGAAATTCAGGTTGCTGCCCTGAAGAACCACAAGTGGACCAACATCAAGGAACAGGTGGACATGATCGAGATGCCCAACGGGCACCGTCTGATCCTGCTGTCCGAGGGCCGCCTGTTGAACCTCGGCAACGCCACCGGTCACCCGTCGTTCGTGATGTCCGCCAGCTTTACCAATCAGGTTCTGGCGCAGATCGAACTGTGGACCCGTGGCGACAACTACGAAAACGATGTCTACATCCTGCCCAAGCATCTGGATGAAAAAGTCGCCCGTCTGCATCTGGCAAAAATTGGCGTCAAGCTGACCGAACTGAACGCCGAGCAGGCCGCCTATATCGGTGTCACGCCCGAAGGTCCGTTCAAGCCGGAACACTACCGTTACTGATCGGCGCTGATGGTCCGAAATTTGCAAAAAGCCGCTCCGAAAGGGGCGGCTTTTTGTGCATCCGGTTTCTTCGAAAGTGCTCTGTCAGGTGACAGTCATCAGAACAGTCAGAACAGATCCAATGACCACCAGCGAAACCAGACCTGCAAAACCCAGAATCAGCATTTTGGGAGAGGTCAGCGCGCCGGATTGATCGCTTGCGTCGATCCGCTCCGGTGCCTTGGGATGCCCAGCAAACGCAGGTTGTCCGTGTTTCGCTTCAAGCCGTTTAAGACGCTCCTGAAAACTGATCGAAGATGTCATTTTGTTCGTCCGCTGCAAGTGTCAAAGATGGCATTGGCCAATGTTCAACACAAATGTGACGGCAGACTGCGACAGGATTAGGGCAGGAATGGTCTGATTTTGCGGATGTCAGAGCGCTTTCGAAAAAACCAGAACCACGTATCGTTGTCATAAAAGGCCGCAGAGTTCGATTTCTGCGGCCTTCATAGCGCCCCTAGTTGCGCGATGGTTCCTCGCTCAGGTCCTCGGTCGTGTCGGGGGCGTCCGTGTCCAGCAATTCGGCATCCTCGATCATCGTCAGATCGGGTTCCGGTTGTGGCTCGGGGTTGCCGACAATCATTGGCAACATGCCGATGCTGCCGGGCATCGCAACTTCGGCCATCGGCGGTTTGATCCATGCGAGCGTGTCAAAGCTTTGGCAGTTTTCGCAAACGGGCTGCCAGTTGGCGTGAATGTGCAGGCAGTTTTCGCAAACCCACTGCGGCCCGCGCGGCACGGTCAGGGCGCGGGTCAGCCAGCCCTTGACCACATTGTCGGGCGCCCCTTCACCACGTTCGATGGCGGCCAGCAGCGTTGCGACACGCGCGGTGGGATCGGTTTCAAACAGATCGCCCAGATCGCGCCGCGCCTGCGGGAAATCCTCGTTCGCGATGTGCAGTTCGGCCAGCAACATCCGCGTTTCCGAATGATCGCGGTGCAGCTTGGTCAGGGTCTGAAACCGTTTCATCCGCGCGGCGGCCGTTTCTTCGGGTTCGATCGCGGCAAAGGTCGCGGCCAGATCGGGATGCGGCATTGCCTCCCAGGCCTTCTTGATCACGCGGCTGGCGTATTTCTTGTTGCCCTGCTGGATATAGCTTTGCGCGGCCATAACCGCTGCGGGGATTAGATCGGGCGACAGCCGGTTCGCCTCAATCGCGGCTTCACGGGCTTCGATGGTCTGGTCGGCCTCGAACACCTGTTTCGCTTCGGACAGGGCCAGCACCGCGTCGCGGCGTTTGTGCACGTCGCGGGGCAGCGCTCCGGTTTTCAACTTGGTGTGCAGCGTGGTGCGCGCACCGGCCCAATCCGACGACTGGGCTTGCAGTTTCAGCAATACATCGCCGGTTTCCGTATGGCGCGGTTTCAACGCGAAGGCCTTTTTGGCCAGCTCCAGCGCCGTCGCTGTGTCACCTTCGGCCAGCTTCTGCTTCATGATCCCGCGCACACCGACAAAACGGGTCTGTTCGTTTTGCACCAGCTTGCGATAGGTCTGTTCCGCCTTGCGCCAGTCGCCTGACATCTCGGCCGCCTGTGCAGTCAGCAGGTCGGTCAGTTCCGGTCGCTTGAGGTACTTTTCGGCCTTGGCGGCTTTGGTCATTGCAAGTCGGCCCTCGCCCGAGGCCAGCGCCATCATACCCTCGGCCAGTGCGTTGAATCCCTTGGCCTGACGGTTGCGCGCGAAATAACGGGTTATCGCTGTCTCGTCGCCATTCAGAAAGTGCCAGACAGCAATCAGCGCGCCGATGATCTTGATCAGCAGCCAGACGGCCAGAACCAGCAGGGTCAGTGCCATGACCGATTCAAGTGGCCCCAGCGTGAATTCGGTGCCCGCGACGACCACCTGCACGCCCCCTTGGCTTTCCAGCAGATACCCCGCGCCCAACGCGATGGCGGCAACGGCGCAGACGAACAGTACGATTTTTACCAGTGACCAGATCATGCGGGTCCCCTCAGTTCGCGGCCAAACGCTGCATCAGCGTTTCGGCGGCATTCATGGCCTCAAGACGGGCGGTTGCGGCGTCCATCCAGGATTGCAGTTCGGCCTTGGCCGGATCGGGCAGGGTTTCGGCTTCTGCCAAAGCATCGCCAAGGTGCCCCTGACGTGTGGCCGCTTCGACCCGCGACAGAATCGCGTCGGGATCATTGCCCTCGCGTGGCTGTACCGACCTTGCGCCCAACTGACGTTTTAGAAAACCGCTAAACCCGCCGGCCGCGTCGGTTGCATTGGTGCGTGCCGCCGCGAGTGCCGCGCGGGCAGCATCGGGCAGGGTTTGTTGCAACTCGGACAAGGGCACAACGCCGGTTTCGGCAACGCTTTGCAATGCTGGCGGAATTTCAATGTCGCTGTTGGCGGCCACATCGGCCAGCGCGCTGTCAAAGGGTGCACCACTGTCCACGGCAGCAAGCACGCGCGTTACGGCGGCACGGGCCAACGTGTTGCCCGCAGCCGTTGCCGCCGTATTCTGCATCAACTGCGCGTCCTGCAACAGCTTGTCGATCTGCGCCTGTTGCTGGGCCATCTGGTCGGTCAGCGCTGTGACATCCGCGTTTCCAGTTGCATCTGCGGACGGCTGCGGCAGCCGCTCAAGACCCTCGACCCGGCTGGCCAGCTGTTCGACCGATGCGGCCAGGGCGTTCACCGCGTCAGAGCTGTCTTCGGGTGCGGCGGAAATCTGGCCACGCAGGTCTTCGATTTCGCCGCGCAACTGGCTGATGGTCTGCTCCATAGCCGCGAGGTCGGCAGTGGCTTGCGTATCTTCACCCGCGCTGCGCCAGCTTTGTGGCAGCATCGGGTCAAGTATCGGCGCCTTGCCCGCAACAAACCCAAGGCCGGCGGCCACGACACCGCCCAGCACCAGCGGCCAAAAGCGGCTGCCGCTCTGCTTGGGTTCGGCTGTCGGCACGATGGTCTGCGTGGGGGTCTGCGCAGGCGCGTCTGCGTCTGTTTCCGGTTCTGGCCGGTCGGTTGGTGTCTCTGTGTCGGAAATCTCTGGCGTGTCTGTCGCGTCGGGCTGCGGCGCGTCGGCAATCCCGGCCTCTGCACTTTCCGGTTCGGACAGAACAATCTCTTCATCCGGAGTGTCTTCGGCGGGCGCGTCTTCGGCTTTGGCGTCTTCTTCCGGCCCTTCCTCTTTTGGTGCCTCGGAAGACGGAGCGATTTCATCGTCTGGGTTCAGATCAACGGTGACCTTGTCTGTGTCTTCCGTTGGATCACCGCTCTTGGGAGACTTGGATTTCGCCACAATATTACCTTCCGATTCTCAGACGCGTCTGCACGCGCCGGTTCAAACTTAGCCGTCACCGTTGCAAGGCTTCAAGCCGATAGCACCCGCCTCAGCAGATTTTGCACCACCTCAACCATCGCTTCCCTGTCCGGCCTTTGTGCGATTTGCACGGCCAAATGGTTCAATGCAGCACAGTTTGCAGCGGTCGCCGTGCTGATTGCCCCCAGATACAGCGGGGCAGAGACCACCGCACATCGACTGAAATGTAGCGCGCTGCGTGGAGAAAAAAGAGGCACAATGACAGGATTCTCCCCACCCAGCCTGTTTTTTGCAATATCGCTCAGCGGTAACAGCCGCTGGTCATAAACCGCGACGCTGTCGGCATTCAGTGCGGCGGCGCGCAATTGGTCCGCCACATTGCCGCGTGTGTGCGTGCCTGAAAAATGCACCAGCCGCCCTTTGGGGTGCTGCGCGATCAGGGCGGCGATCAGGGTTGCGGCATCTTGTCCGGCTTGCTGCGCCCGCCAGCCGGCCTGACGCGCGGCCTGGGTTGTTGCATGGCCCAGACAATAAGCGCGCCGACCCAGCGCTTGCGGTCCATGGGCGACACCATGCGCCGAGGTGAAAATCGCCACGTCGCAAACGGGCATGTCTGTAGCCAGCGGGGCAATATCCATCAGCGGAGAGATGATCACCTCGCAGCATTGCGTGACCACATCGGGCAGGGCCGCGACAAAGGCGCGCGATCCGGCGTCGGGGCGGGTCATCAAAAGCGTGATCCGGTGCCGTGACATGCTGCGCTCTGGTTGTTTGAAGGATGTTCAGGTGTTACCTCGGAGCGGAACAATGCGCAACGGACACGCATCATGAACAACGATCTGACGGTGCTGGGCATCGAAAGCAGCTGCGACGACACGGCGGCGGCTGTGTTGCGGGGGCGGCAGGTGCTGTCGTCGGTGGTGCTGGGGCAAACCAGCCTGCACGCGGATTTCGGCGGGGTGGTGCCCGAGATCGCGGCGCGCGCCCATGCGGAGAAGCTGGATGGCGTGGTGCGGCAGGCATTGGCCGAAGCAGAGACTAACATAGAGGATATTGACGCAATCGCGGTGACGGCCGGGCCGGGTCTGATTGGTGGCGTGGTCTCTGGTGTGATGCTGGCCAAGGGGTTGGCGGCGGCGCTGGATGTTCCGATGTATGGTGTGAATCATCTTGCGGGCCACGCGCTGACACCGCGCCTGACGGACGCGGTGGCCTATCCTTACCTGATGCTGTTGGTGTCGGGCGGGCACTGCCAGTTTCTGCTGGTGTCGGGACCGGATGAATTTCGCCGTCTGGGCGGCACAATCGACGATGCGCCGGGCGAGGCGTTCGACAAGGTGGCCCGCCTGATCGGCCTGCCACAACCCGGCGGGCCGTCGATTGAACGCGCAGCGATGGGCGGCGATGCAAAACGCTTTGCCTTGCCGCGTCCGCTGCTGGATCGCGACGGCTGCGATATGTCGTTCTCTGGCCTGAAAACCGCAACACTGCGCACCCGTGACAAGGTGATTGCCCAAAAAGGTGGGCTGACCGAGCAGGATCAGGCCGACCTGTCCGCCGGATTTCAGTCTGCCGTGGCAGATGTTCTGGAAGAAAAGTGCCGACGTGCCTTGGTGGCCAGTGGTCCGGTCAAAGCGTTGTGTGTTGCCGGCGGAGTGGCCGCAAACCAGACCGTTCGGGCAGCGTTAGAGACTGTTTCAAGCGCAAACGGGATCCCGTTTGTCGCGCCGCCGCTGGCCTTGTGTACCGACAATGCGGCGATGATCGCCTATGCCGCCATCGAACAGATGCAAAACCGCGCACCCGATGGCATGGACTTGTCGCCGCGGCCCAGAATGCCGCTGGACACCACCAGTCAGGCGATGTTGGGCAGCGGCAAGAAAGGGGCCAAGGCATGAGTGTTTCGGTTCTTGGGGCAGGTGCCTTTGGCACTGCGCTGGCGATTTCGCTCGCGCAAAAGGGTCAGGTCACACTGTGGGCGCGCAACCCCGATCATGTGGCTGACATGCAGGCCAGCCGCACCAACTCGGCGCGGTTGCCGGATGTTGAATTTCCTCAAAACCTGTCTCTAACATGGGATATCAAGCAGGCTTTGGCCGCAGATGTGATCTTGCTTGCGGTCCCGATGCAGCGGTTGGCGGGGTTTCTGGCGGACCACATTCCCGCCAACAGCACCGCCAATCTGGTCGCCTGCTGCAAGGGCTTCGAGGTGTCGACGGGGCGCGGACCGGTCACGGTGATCCGTGACACCATTCCGAAGGCCACCGCCGCGATCCTGACCGGGCCCAGCTTTGCCGCCGATATTGCCCGTGGTCTGCCCACTGCCTTGACACTTGCCTGTGCGGATGACGGTGCCGGAAAGACACTACAACAGGCTCTAACAACGAAAAATATGCGGCTTTATCGCACCACGGACACCAAAGGGGCCGAGCTGGGCGGGGCGCTGAAGAACGTCATCGCCATCGCCTGTGGCGTCGCCATTGGTGCGGGACTGGGCCAAAGCGCGCGCGCCGCACTGATGACACGGGGATTTTCGGAAATGACACGCCTTGCACAGCATTTGGGCGCGGAAACTGCCACACTGGCCGGTCTGTCCGGCTTTGGCGACCTGGTGCTGACCTGTACGTCTGAACAGTCGCGCAACTACCGGCTGGGCCTGTCGCTGGGGGCCGGAAACAGCTTTGATGCGTCTACCACGGTCGAAGGTGCCGCCACAGCGCGTGCGATTGTACAGATGACGCAGGCCAGCGGTGTTGATATGCCTATCACGCAGACTGTCGCCCGCCTGCTGGATGGCGCGGCCGACGTTCCCACATCTATGGCGACCCTGTTGTCGCGCCCACTGAAGGAAGAATGACATGTTGATCGCTTTGATTGCCACAGACAAACCCGGTGCGCTGGATGTGCGCAAGGCCAATCGGGACAACCACCTGGCCTATATCGAGAAAACCGGTGTGGTTGCGCAGGCCGGCCCGCTTTTGGACGGCAATGGCGAGATGGCCGGATCGCTGGTGATCCTGTCCGTGGACAGCATGGCAGATGCGCAGCTTTGGGCCGACAACGATCCTTATGCGCAGGCCGGTCTGTTCGCCGACGTCAAGCTGATCGAATGGAAAAAGGTTATCGGTTGATGGCCTACTGGCTTTTCAAATCGGAGCCATCCACCTGGGGCTGGGACGACCAGCAGGCCAAGGGCGCTGCGGGCGAGGAATGGGACGGCGTGCGCAACTATCAGGCGCGCAATTTCATGCGCGAGATGAGGTTGGGCGATCTGGGGTTCTTTTATCACTCGCGAACCGAAAAGGCTGTGGTGGGCGTGGTCGAAGTGATTGCCGAAGCACACCCCGACAGCAGCACCGACGACGCCCGTTGGGAATGCGTGGACATTAAGGCGGTTAAATCCGTGAAAACGCCGGTAACGCTGGATATGATCAAGGCCGATGGCCGTCTGGACGACATGATGCTGGTGCGCAATTCGCGGCTGTCGGTACAGCCGGTCACGGATGAAGAATGGCAGATCGTCTGCGGGCTTGCCGGAATTGATCCCTGAGGGCTATGCTTTCTGCGAGATGACCGGCAGGGAACAAAGGAGTTCTGGATGGGTGTTCTTTCTGTAATTGTCGCGGGCGCTGCGGCGTGGATTTTTGGTGCGGTGTGGTACATGGCGCTTTCCAAACCGTGGATGGCCGCCGTTGGCATCAAAGCGGGGCCGGATGGCAAACCCGAGGGCAACGGCTCGGCCTTGCCGTTCATCCTGTCGGCCATTGCGATGGTCTTGGTCGCGGGCATGATGCGCCATATCTTCGCCCTGTCGGGCATTGATACGCTGGCCAAGGGGCTGGTGTCCGGTCTGGGTGTGGGACTGTTTTTCATCAGCCCGTGGATCATGATCAACAACGCCTATCCGGGGCGACCGTTCAAGTTGACGCTGATTGACGGCGGCTATGCCACCTTTGGTTGCGCCATCATCGGCGTCGTGTTGACCCTGTTCACCTGAATACAAAAGGCCCGCGTGATGCGGGCCTGAAACAGTCTCTGACAAGGGCAATCAGCCGTAAACGCTGTCTTTGCCAAAATGTTTGGTCAGCATGTAATAGACCACGGCGCGGTATTTGTTGCGCTCGGACTGGCCATAGGTGGCAAGCACGCTGTTGATCGCTTCCATCAGCTGCGGACCATCTGCCAGCCCCAGCTTTTTGATCAGGAAATTCTCTTTGACGGTTTCCAGCTCGGCTGGCTGTGTTGCAGCGACCGTAGAGGCATCGGCGTTGTAAATCGCCGGTCCACAGCCGATGGTGACCTTGGTCAACAGGTCCATATCCGGCGTCATACCGCATTTGTTTTTCAGATCATCCGCGTATTGCGCGATCAGGTCGTCACGTTTGCCCATATTCAATCTCCCACCTTGGACTTGGCCGCAAATTCCGGCCTTGGTGGGAATCCTACGGTCTATCGGTGCCGCTACAAAGGAAAAATTTTTACAATTTTCCCCCAAAGCGGGAGCGTGCCGACATCCCGCAATTACAAACTGCGCATTTAGGACCTGCGAACGGCTGTGTGTCCGGCTATATAGCGTGCAATCGACCCCGGATCAGAAAAGCAGATCGAGATATGAGCCAGGATAACAAAGGCACCGATATGACGGATCGCGAGACGGGCAGCCGCGCGCGCAGGCTGTTGCGCCAGCATGCTCCGCTGATCCTGACCGGCGTGCTGTTCATTGGCGGTGTTTATGCGCTGTATCATTTGCTGGCACCGCTCGACATGCGCGTGGTGCTGGCGCAACTGCGTGCAACACCGCCACATCTGATAGCCGGTGCGCTGGCGGCAACGGCGGTGGGGTATATCGCGCTGATCGGCTATGACTGGTCCGCGTTGCGCTATATCGGGAAAACCGCGCCTGCCAGTTCCATCGCGCTGGGCGGGTTTCTGGGGTATGCGCTGGGCAACACCATCGGGCTCAGCCTCGTGTCGGGTGGTGCCGTGCGCTATCGCATATATTCGGCTTTGGGGTTGGATGCCTATGATGTGGCTGCGATTTCCACCTTTGCGGCGATGTCTTTCGGGATCGGGTCGACACTGATCGGTCTGGGCGCGGTGGCGGTGCATCCCGCAGCGTTGCAGGTGCTGGTGAACATTGCCCCCGAAACGCTGCGGCTGATTGCCATCGGTTTGCTTGTGGTGTCGGTGATCGCGCTGGGCGTCATTTCGCAATGGGGCGGAACGTTCAGCTGGGGGGGGTTCAAGCTATCGGCGCCGCGGGGCAGGGACCTGCTGCGCCAACTGGCGATCACCGGCGTTGATATGGTCATGGCCGCGCTGGTTCTGCACCTGTTGCTGCCCACGGGTGCGCTGCCCTTTGCCAACATGCTGGCGGTCTTTGCCGTGGCGACGATGGTGGGCGTGGCCAGCCATGTGCCCGGCGGAATCGGGGTGTTTGAAAGCGTGGTCATCGCGGCCCTGCCCGCGACGGTTCCGGTGAACGATGCGGTGACCGCACTGTTGTTGTTCCGGCTGATCTATTTCCTGCTGCCCTTTGTTCTGGCGCTGCTGTTGTTGTCACTGACCGAGGTCTGGAGCGCCGCAGGTTCGCGGCTGCCGACCATTCCGGGACTTGCGCCGATGGTGTTGGCGGGCCGGTCGCTGATTCCCATGGCGACGGGGTTTCTGGTGCTGGCCTCGGGATTGTTCATGATGTTTGCGGGACTGATCCCCAACCCCACAGGCCGCGCCGAAGAGCTGGAAACCCTGCTGCCCCTGACCATGGTCGAAGGCGGGCCGCTGGTGTCTTCGATTATCGGGTCGTTGCTGGCGGTGCTGTCTGTGTCGGTGTTTCGCCGCTCCAGGCTGGCCTATTGGGCGGTTCTGGTGGCGTTGCTGGTCGGAGTTGTGGTTGCCGCACTCAAAACGCAGGATCTGGACCGGGTGATGGTTCTTGCGATGATGGCGTTGATCCTGTGGCCCTGCCGACGCGAATTCTACCGGCGTGCACGGCTGACGCAGGGGGTGCTGTCGGTGCGCTGGCTGGTGTTCACCCTGTCTACGCTGACTTCGCTGGGCCTGCTTTGGTATCTGGTTCATACAGACGACGCGGCGCGAGATTTGATGTGGTGGCAGGTTGCAGGCGATGGCCCGGCGGTGGCCGCATGGCGGGCGGCTCTGACCGCCGGTGTGATCCTGAGCGCGGCTTTGCTGTATTCCGGTTTTCGCGTGGCGCGGGTCAAGGCACCGCTGCCCGATGCCGCTGCATTCGAGGCCGCGCAGAGGATCATCAACACCTATGGCACCGGATCGGATGTAATCGCGCTGACCGGGGACAAGATGTTGATGTTTGGCCCCGCACAGCAATCCGTGCTGTCCTACGGGATCAAGGGCGGTTCGTGGATTGTCATGGGGGGACCGGTTGGCGCGCAAGAGGATGTCGAAGACCTGTCATGGGCGTTTCACGATGCGGCCCGCGCTGCCGGCGCGCGACCTGTGTTTTATGAAACTTCGGCCGCCTTTACCGAACAGGCCATCGACATGGGCCTGACCCTGCACAAAATGGGTGAGGAGGCCGTGGTGCCCTTGCCCGATTTCTCGCTGGAAGGCCCCGAACGCAAGAAGCTGCGCGCCAGCTGGAACCGCGCGCAACGCGACGGGCTGAGTGTGGAAATCGTTTCGCCCCCGCACGCGCCCGAACTGATCGCCACGCTGCAAAGCATATCTGACGACTGGATGGCCCAGCATGCCGCGCGCGAAAAACGGTTCTCGGTGGGGCGCTTTGATGAGGCCTGGCTGAACCGCACCCGCATTGCGCTGGTGCGTCTGAACGGCGAGATTTGCGCCTTTGGCAACCTGATGGAAGCCCCCCGCAGCAGCGCCGTTGACATGATGCGCCACCGTGCCGACGCGCCATCTGCCACGATGGAGTTTCTGTTTACCGAGCTGATGCTGCAACTGAAGGCTGAGGGTCGCGAAAGCTTCAGCCTTGGCATGGTGCCCTTTGCCGGCCTGTCCGGGCGACGGGGCGCAACCCTGTGGGCGCGGTTCGGCAGCCTGGTCTACAGCCACGGCGACCGCTTCTATAGCTTCGAGGGTTTGCGCAGGTTCAAATCCAAGTTCGATCCGGTCTGGCAGCCACGCTACTTCTGCTGCCGCTCGGCCCTGCCGCCCGTCGGCCCCCTGACCGACGCTGCCCGCCTGATCGCAGGCTCGGCGCGGGGGATTGTGGGGAAGTAGGGGCCAAATCGGCCCCTACAGGTTCAATCAGAAGTCCAGATTTTCCACATTCAGCGCGTTTTGCTGGATGAATTCGCGGCGCGGTTCGACCACGTCGCCCATCAGCTTGGTGAACAGGTTGTCTGCCTCGGCCATATCCTCGACGCGCACTTGCAGCAGGGTGCGTGCATCGGGGTCCAGCGTGGTTTCCCACAGCTGGTCGGGGTTCATTTCGCCCAGACCTTTGTAGCGTTGCAGCGACAGGCCCTTTTCACCTTCTGTCAGAATGGCATCCAGCAGGTTCATCGGCCCATAGATCATCTGGCTGCGGTCCTTGCGCACCAGCTGTGCGGGCAGGTTGTAGACATCCTGCAAATGCTGGGTGAACGTGCCGGTCTTGCGGGCTTCGCCACCGCGCAGGATGCGGCCATCCAGCGTGCGCACCTCTTCGACGCCGCGCAGAATGCGGGCCAGCCGCACGCCGTGGTCCTGCGTGATGCGCCCCTGCCAGCCTTTTTCGTATTCCAGCGCGATCAGGTTCAGCCGGTCGGCCACCTTGTCGGCCACACCTTGCAGGTCGCGTTCAACCGCGCCCTCGGCAAAGGCACCGGCAATCGCAGCCTGTTCCAGAATGTGACGCGGGTAATGCGTTGGAAAGGCTTCCAGAACGCGGCGCATCTGGCGGGCGTGGTCGACCACACGGGCCAGATCGGCGCCGCTGATTTCCTCGCCGTTGCCCTGTCGCAGCATGGCACCGTCAATGCCCTGATTGATCAGATAGTCTTCCATCGCGGCCTGATCTTTCAGGTACACTTCCGATTTGCCGCGCGACACTTTGTACAGCGGCGGTTGCGCGATATACAGATATCCGCGTTCGATCAGCTCGGGCATCTGGCGATAGAAGAACGTCAGCAACAGGGTACGAATGTGCGCCCCGTCCACGTCCGCATCGGTCATGATGACGATCTTGTGGTAGCGCAGCTTGTCGATGTTGAATTCGTCGCGGCCAATGCCGGTGCCCAGAGCCATCACAAGGTTGCCGATTTCCTGACTGCCCAGCATCCGGTCAAAGCGTGCGCGTTCCACGTTCAGGATTTTACCCTTTAGCGGCAAAATCGCCTGTGTCTGGCGGTCACGGCCTGTCTGGGCCGAACCTCCGGCGCTGTCACCCTCGACCAGGAAAACTTCGGTCTTGGACGGGTCTTTTTCCGAACAATCCTTAAGTTTGCCAGCCAAAAAGTTCACGTCCATCGCGCTTTTGCGCCGTGTCAGGTCACGCGCCTTGCGGGCGGCCTCGCGGGCGACGGCGGCTTCGATGATCTTGCCGACAATCACCTTGGCTTGCAGCGGGTTTTCTTCGAACCATTCGGCCAGTTTTTCGTTCACCAGACCCTCGACAGCGGGGCGCACTTCCGAGCTGACCAGCTTGTCCTTGGTTTGCGAGGAGAATTTCGGATCGGGCACCTTGACCGACAGCACACAGGTCAGACCTTCGCGTGCGTCGTCGCCGGTGAACGACACCTTTTCCTTTTTCGCAATCCCGCTGGACTGCGCATAGTTGTTGATCGTCCGCGTCAGTGCGCCACGAAAGCCCGCCATGTGGGTGCCGCCATCGCGCTGGGGGATGTTGTTGGTAAAGGGCAGGACGTTTTCGTGATAGCTGTCGTTCCACCACATCGCGACCTCGACACCGATGTCGTCGCGTTCGCCGCTGATAAAGATCGGCTCGGCCATGATCGAGGATTTCGACCGGTCGAGATATTTCACGAACTCGCGCACGCCGCCTTCGTAGAACAGTTCCGAGCGCAGGTGCTCTGCGGGCCGTTCGTCGGTCAGAATGATACGGACGCCCGAATTCAGGAACGCCAGTTCGCGCAGCCGCTTTTCCAGTGTGTCAAAATGGTATTCGAGGTTCGAAAAGGTGGTGGTTGATGCCAGGAACCGCACCTCGGTGCCGGTCTTGCCGTCCGAGGGGCCGACAACCTCAAGATGCTTGACCGTGTCGCCGCGCTCGAACCGCGCGATGTGCTCTTTGCCCTCGCGCCAGATGCGCAGCTCCAGCCAGTCGCTCAGCGCGTTTACAACAGAAACGCCCACGCCGTGCAAGCCGCCCGAAACCTTGTAGCTGTTGCTGTCGAATTTGCCGCCCGCGTGCAGCTGGGTCATGATGACCTCGGCGGCGGATACGCCTTCTTCTTCGTGGATGCCGACCGGAATGCCGCGCCCGTTGTCGCTGACCGAAACCGAGGAATCCTCGTGGATCGTGACGCTGACAGCATCGGCATGACCTGCCAGCGCCTCGTCAATGCCGTTGTCCACGACCTCGTAGACCATGTGGTGCAGACCCGACCCGTCGTCGGTGTCACCGATGTACATGCCAGGCCGTTTGCGGACAGCATCCAAGCCTTTGAGAACCTTGATGGAATCCGCGCCATACTCTTGTGGCGCCTGCTCGTTTTCGGACATGCCGTTTCACCCTATATTTTTTGTTATTTTATAGGGTTTTTGTACGGGGATGTCACGCGATCGAGACAAGTTTCTGGGTCACACAAAGGGGAGTACAAGGCCCACGAGAATCAGCAGCACACCGGCCCCGATATTGATCCGCCGCAGCGCCCCCGAAGTCGTGACAAAGCTGCGCACACGTCCCACAAATGCAGCCATCGTCAGGTTGCCAACAAGCGGTATCAAAACCGAAGCGCCGATGATCAGCGCGACGTCGATCCAGGTTATTGCACGCAGATCGAAAAAGCCGGGCAGCACGCCCATATAGAACAACACCGCCTTGGGGTTGCCCAGAATGGCAAGGATTCCGGCCAGAAATCCGGCCATCATGCCGGGGCGGGTCAGGCGGTTGTCTGCGCTGATGGCGGCGCCTGCGTGGCGGATCAGCATCGCGCCCATCACGATGAACACACCGCAGGCCACCCAGCGCAACACCAGCATGAAGGTGTCGAACACGGACAGGATCCACGCAATCCCCAGCACCGCGACCAGCGGCCAGACGATGTCGCCAATCGCCACGCCCAGTGCCAGCGGCCAGGCCGCGCGAAAGCCGCCCGACAAACCGCGCGCCATCAACGCCAGCCAGACCGGCCCCGGCGTCAGGAACAGGATCAGCAAAGCGCCGCAATACAGCAACAGATCAGACCAGTTCAGCGTCATGTCACGGCCTCTACTTTTGAAGCGCCCTCTGCCTCGGTCACATGCAAATACTGCGCCCGTGCGCCCAATGCGTCGAACAGGTTGCGGTCGGTGCCTGTCATCCAGGCCTGTGCGCCCAGGGCAACAATTTCGTCGTACAGCGCCGCGCGCCTGTCCGCGTCCAGATGGGCCGCAACCTCGTCCAGCAGCAACAGCGGCGGCGCGCCAAAGCTTTGGGCCAGCGCCCGTGCATTGGCAAGGATCAGCGACACCAACAGCGCCTTTTGCTCTCCGGTGGAACAGTCGCGGGCGGGCACATCCTTGGCCGCATAGGTGCCGATCAGATCGGCGCGGTGCGGCCCGATCAGCGTGCGCCCTGCAGCCAGATCGCGTTTGCGCCCCTCGGCCAGCGCCGTGCGCAGATCATCCTCGGAGGGGGGCAGGGGCGCATCCGCATGTACCAGCTCAAGGTCGGCGGTGGGAAAGGCCGTCTGCGCATCCTGCTGGGCGCTGTGCAGCTGGGCCAGCGTGGTCAGCCGGTTGGCATGGATCGCCGCCCCAGCCTGCGCCATCTGTGCCTCAAGCGCGCCGTACCACGCCGGATCACGCACCATGTCTTTCAACAGCCGGTTGCGTTCGCGCATCGCCTTTTCATAGGCCAGTGACAGATCGGCATGGCCGGGTTCGAAACTCAGCGTCATCCGGTCCAGGAACCGCCGACGCCCTTCCGCGCCCTCGATCCACAGCCGGTCCATCGCGGGGATCAGCCACAGCACCCGTGCCACCCGTCCCAGCGCCACTTGCGCGGCTGCCTTACCGTCAATCCGCACCTGACGCGCGCCGCCGGCCTCGGAGACGATGTCGATCTCGTGCACCTGCCGCAGCGAGGTCAGCACGCCGCTGATCTTCCACCCCAGCGCCTCGGGCCTGCGGGTCATGTCCTCGGCGCTGGACCGGCGCAAACCGCGACCGGGCGAAAACAGCGACACCGCCTCAAGAATGTTGGTCTTGCCCGCGCCATTGGGGCCAAACAGCGCCACGGGGCGCGGATCCACAGCGATCCGCGCCATCCGGTGCGATCTGAAATGCGAAATCGTCAATGCAGAAAGGGACAGCTTCACAACTGTCCCTTTCTTTTGGCCTTAAATATCCCCGCCGGAGGCAAGAAAACTCTTAAACGCGCATCGGCATGACGACGTAGACCGCCGACATGTCATTGCCTTCACGCATCAAGGTCGGATCGCCCGACGAGTTGAACATGAACACGGCGTTTTCGCGGTCCACCTGACTGGCAATCTCCAGCAGGTATTTGGCGTTGAACCCGATTTCCAGCCGCTCGTCATTGTACGACACGGCCAGTTCTTCTTCGGCGGCACCGCTGTCGGGCGCGTTGACCGAAAGGATCAGCCGGTCTTCGTCCAGTTGCAGCTTGACCGCGCGCGAACGCTCGGACGACACGGTCGCCACACGGTCCACGGCGCGGGCAAAGTCGCTGGCGTCCACTTCCAGTTTGCGGGTATTGCCCTGTGGAATAACGCGGGTGTAGTCGGGGAAGGTCCCGTCGATCACCTTGGATGTCAGTGTGATCTCCGGCGTGGCAAAGCGCACCTTGGTTTCCGAGACCGAAACGGCAATTTTCATCTCGTCATCGTCCAGCAGCTTGCGCAGTTCGCCCACGGTCTTGCGGGGCACGATCACGCCCGGCATCTCGTCGGCCCCTGCGGGCAGGTCGGTGTCGATCCGTGCCAGGCGGTGACCGTCTGTGGCCACACAGCGCAGCACTTTGCCGTCTTCGCCGGTGGCGACGTGCATGTAGACACCGTTCAGGTAATACCGCGTCTCTTCGGTCGAAATGGCGAATTTGGATTTGTCGAACAGACGGCGCAGCTTGGCCGCGTCAATCGAGAAATTCGACGCATACTCAGACGAGGCCATGACCGGGAAGTCTTCCTTGGGCAGGGTCGCCAGCGAAAAGTTCGACCGGCCCGCTTCAACCGTCAGGCGGCCTGCGGCGGCATCGGCGGTCAGGGTGACCAGCGCGCCATCGGGCAGTTTGCGCACGATTTCATGCAAGGTGGTGGCCGACACGGTGGTGGCGCCAGCGCGCTCGACTTGTGCGGGGGCCTTGTCCACGACTTCGATATCCAGATCGGTGGCGCGGAACATCACGTCAGCGCCTTCGGCCTCGATCAGCACATTGGCAAGGATCGGAATGGTGTTGCGGCGTTCGACAACCGACTGGGCCTGGCTCACGGCTTTGAGCAACGCGGCCCGTTCAATACTGATTTTCATCTGTCCCTCTCCAATCGGACCACCGGGAGGGGCAAACTACCCTATACCGGCGTATTCTCAACCTTTTTGTTTGTTGTCGACCGGATTGACAGAAGGGTCAAGCGCGGCAGGTGAATTGCGCGCCCTACAAACGCAAACGGCACCCGAAAAGGGTGCCGTGTGGTACAGGTGACGCAGGTTTACGCTTCGAGCGCGCGGCGCAGCAGTTCCAGATCCTCGGCGATCTGACCATCCTGCACTTTCAGCTCTTCGATGCGGCGCACGCCGTGCATGACGGTGGTGTGGTCGCGCCCCCCGAACCGGCGCCCGATCTCGGGCAGCGACCGGCTGGTCAGATGTTTGGACAGGTACATGGCCACCTGACGCGGACGCGCATAGCTGCGCAGGCGTTTGGGGCCGATCATGTCCGACAGGCGGATGTTGTAATGCTCGGACACGCGGCGCTGGATCTCTTCGATGGTGATCTTGCGTTCGGACGCACGCAGCACGTCGGCCAGACAGTCCTGCGTCAGGTCCATGTCGATCTCGCGGCCCACGAGCGAGGCAAAGGCGAACAGACGGGTCAGCGCCCCTTCAAGCACACGCACGTTGGTCGAAATGCGGTGGGCCAGGAATTCCAGCACGCCGGGGGCGATGGACAGGTCGGGGTAGTTCTTGCTTTGCTGTTCGACCTTGCTTTGCAGGATGCCCAGCCGCAGTTCGTAATCTGTGGGGTGCAAATCGACGACCAGGCCACATTGCAGGCGCGATTTCACACGATCCTCAAGATCCTTGATCTCGCCGGGGGCACGGTCTGCCGAAATGATGATCTGGCGATTCTGGTCGACCAGCGCGTTGAAGGTGTGAAAGAATTCTTCCTGGGTCGAATCCTTGCCGGCGATGAATTGCACGTCATCCACCATCAGCACGTCGACGTTGCGGAAGATTTCCTTGAAATCCATCATCTTGCGGTCGCGCAGCGCCTGCACGAACCGGTACATGAACTGTTCGGCGGACAGATACAGCACGGACAGGTCGGGGCGCGTCTGTTGCAGTTCCCACGCGATGGCATGCATCAGGTGGGTTTTGCCCAGACCGACGCCACCATACAGAAACAGCGGGTTGAACGTGACGGGGCCACCTTCGGCCACGCGCTTGGCAGCGGCGTGGGCCAGTTCGTTGGGTTTGCCCACGACAAAACTGTCAAAGGTAAAGCGACGGTCCAGCGGCGCGGTGTTCAGGGCCGAAGACGGGGCGGGTCTGGGCGCGGCAGCAGGTTTGGCGGGCATCGAACGCGGCTTTTCCGACATATTGGCGGCAACGGTGAAATTCAGCCGGTTGATGCTGGAATTTTCATTGCGCAGCTCATGCAGAATCAGATCGGCAAAATTCTGGCTGACATAGTTGCCCATAAAGTTGGTGGGCACATTGAATGTGGCAATTCCGTCTTCCAACTGATGGAATTCCAGCGGTTCAATCCAGGTTGTAAAGTTGTTCTGTCCGACGGTTTTGAGCAGCCGTTGTCTCAGCTGTCCCCATTTTTCTTGTGTCAT